>JAIQFL010000059.1 GCA_020073365.1 Terriglobia bacterium
GAAGGAGGTAGCCGCTGTGGTAGCCTGATTTCGGGGTAATGACTCCGATTCCTACTCGAGAGGATCACGAGAAACAGTCCGCCGCGCTCTCCTCGCTCCTCGCTGCCGTGGGGCTTACGGCTTTCAAAATCGTGGTCGGCGTTCTGACCAGGAGCCTCGGCATCCTGGCCGAAGCCGCTCACTCGGGTCTCGACCTCATCGCGGCCCTGCTGACCTTCCTGGCCGTGCGCTACTCCGGCAAGCCGCCCGATCGCACCCACCTGTACGGCCATGGCAAAATCGAGAATCTGTCGGCGCTGTGTGAAACTCTTCTGCTTATGGCAACCTGCGCCTGGATTGTGTGGGAGGCCATCCACCGCCTTATGTTTCATCGCATCGATGTCGAAGTGACGTGGTGGTCCTTCGGGGTGATGGCGACTTCGATCGTCATCGATGTCTCCCGGTCGCGAATGCTCGCGCGGACCGCGAAGAAGTACCACAGCCAGGCGCTGGAAGCTGACGCGCTGCACTTTCAGACCGACATCTGGAGTTCCGCCGTTGTGATTCTAGGACTGGTCGCGGTGAAGGCCGGCGAATGGTGGCCCCGTCTGGCGTTCTTGCGGAGCGGCGACGCGGTGGCGGCCCTGGGAGTTTCCGCCGTGGTGATGTGGGTGAGCGTGCAACTCGGCCGGCGGACCGTCGATGAACTTCTGGATACCGCTCCAAAGGGCATGGAGGAGCGGATTCTGGCCGCGGTACAGGCCGTGCCGGGAGTCCGGAACTGCCACCAGATTCGGCTGCGTCATTCGGGGCCGATGCTGTTTGTCGACCTGCACGTTCTGGTGGATGGACACCAGACCCTGGCCGAAGCGCACGACCTCACCGAGACCATCGAGCGGGCCATCCGGGAAATCGTTCCGGGCGCAGATGTGACGGTTCACCCCGAACCGTTCTGAAGTTATCCGAAGTGAGTTCCGCCTGATGTCAAACTGCTAGTGTGGCTGGGATTTCTACGCTGGGCCCCCAGGATTCGTCCTCGCGCCGCTCACCCCGCCAGCCGGTGCGACAATGGACACGAGGTTGCGGTATGAAGGTTCCGCTGTCGACCATCGCGCATACCCGTTCCGGGGACAAGGGTGATACGTGCAATATCGGCGTCATCGCCTATGACCAAAGGCACTACCCCGTGCTGGTCCGGGAAATCACGGCAGAGCGCGTGAAGCAGCACTTCGGAGAACTCGTGAAGGGCCGGGTTGAGCGCTTCGAACTGGCCAACCTCGGCGCCCTGAATTTTCTGCTGCACCAGGCTCTGGGGGGCGGCGGCACCGTCTCGCTGCGGACCGATGCGCAGGGCAAGACTTTTGGCGCGGCGCTGTTGCGTATGGAAATCGAGCTCCCGCCGGGGTTATAATAGACCAACGGTGCGAGCTCCGCGCGCCTACCGAAGTCTCTGGTTTCCCGCCTGCGGGAGCGCACCTCCATGTCTGACATCCTGCAAATCGTCCAGCAGGGCCGCGTGCGGCGGCTTTTCCTCAACCGCCCCGACAAGCGCAATGCGCTGAATGCCGAACTCTGCCGCACGCTCGTCGACGCGCTCGATGACGCCGATCGCGACACGGGCGTCGGCTCGATTCTGCTGGCCGGGCGGGGCAAGTCTTTCTGCGCTGGAATGGACCTGAGCGAGGTCGCCACGGCCGATGCCGAGGATCTGGCACAAGTGCACGAGCGGCTGTTCACCGTCGGTTCCCGCCTGGGCAAACCCTTGATCGCGGCTGTCCATGGCGCCGCACTGGCTGGCGGGACGGGCCTGGTGGCCAACTGCCACATCGTAATAGCGGCGGAAGATGCCACGTTTGGATTGACCGAAATCCGCCTGGGCCTGTGGCCTTTCCTGGTCTACCGTGCGGTGGCCATGGGGTTGGGGGAGCGGCGCACAGTGGAATTGGCGTTGACTGGCCGGATCGTCCGCGCACGCGAGGCCCTGGAGATGGGGCTGGCTCATGAGACTACCGTGGATGTGGAAAAACGGGGCGGGGAAACGGCCGTTTCTCTGGCGGCATTCAGCCCAACGGCGATCCGCAGCGGGCTGAGGTTCGTCCAGGAGACCAGGGGATTGGATTGGCAGACGGCCGGCGGCATCGCCCGTCGTTTTCGGAATGAAGTCTTCCAAAGCGGGGACTTCCAGGAGGGGATTCGTGCATTCCGTGAGAAACGCCCACCGAGGTAGCACCCCTGGTGGGGCAGGCGATTCGCCTGCCCGCGGTCGAGCGAAGCTCGCCGCGCACCGCTTCGCCGGTCCGCTGGCGAGGACAGGCAGGGCACTCTCTGGGCCCGATGAACGCTCGCCCTACGAGATATTGGGGGTCCAGATTGAGGAGCGCTGGATAATGTGGTGGAAGTACTTTACTTTGGCGACCAGCGCGGTTAGTATAGTTACAACTCCCCCGAAGCAGAGGTCAATGCTTTGCTGAAACTAAAACGCGTCGAACTGCAAGGATTCAAATCCTTTTGCGAGCGCACCGAACTCCGCTTCGCCGGGGACGGCATCGCCGCGGTCGTTGGTCCCAATGGCTGCGGCAAATCCAACATCAGCGATGCCATCAGTTGGGTACTGGGCGAGCAATCCGCCAAGACCCTGCGCGGCACCCGCATGGAGGACGTGATTTTCGCGGGCACCCGCGATCGCAAGCCGCTCGGTATGGCCTATGTGACCATGACCCTGGTCGATCCCGAGGTCCACAAGGACAGCCTTGCGCACAAACCCCATCCGGTGGACGCGCGCGTCCAGGATGGCCTGTCTAAGGTGAACGGCGAGATCACCATCACCCGGCGTCTGTTCCGCTCCGGCGAGAGCGAGTACCTCATTGATGGCAGGCCCGCCCGGCTGCGCGACATCCAGGACATCTTCATGGGCACCGGGCTCGGACCGGAAAGCTACGCCATCATCGAACAGGGACGCATCGGACAGATCCTCAGCTCCAAGCCCCAGGACCGGCGCGCGGTGATCGAAGAGGCCGCCGGCATCACCAGGTTCAAGACGCGCAAGCGGCTCGCCGAAGCCAAGCTGGAAGGCGCCAAGCAGAACCTGGCCCGGGTCTACGACATCCTGGAAGAGGTCACCCGCCAGGTGAATTCACTGAAGCGGCAGGCCGCCAAGGCCAGGCGCTACGGCGAGCTCAAGACGGAGCTCGAAACGCGTTTGCGCGTGGTGCTCTCCGGCAAGTTCCGTTTGTTGGAGCGCGATGCCGCCAAGACGGCCATTGACCTGAGCCTGGCGGCGGCGGAATTCAAGACGCTGGGCGAACAAGTCGCCGAAGGGCAGGAGGCCCACGAGCGGCGGCAAGCAGCCTGCTACGAAATCGAGCGGCAGTTGACCGAAGCGCGGCAGGAGCTATCCGAACGGCACGTGGACGCCGAACGCACCCGCGGGCGCCTGGAATCGCAGGTGAAGGAAAGCGGCGCCATCGAGCAACGCATCGCGCAGGCCGAAAAGGAATCGCAGGAGCTGGGCTTGCGGCTGGATGCCCTGGACCAGGAGATCGCCGCGCACCAGAAGAATCTGGATGCGCTGGAGGCCCAGACCAGCGAGTCGCGCGACCGCATGCTGGAGATCAACCAGCAGCGCGAATCCTTGCAGGCCAAGGTGCGCGAGCGGGAAAAGGCCATCGAATCGGGCCGGCAGATGATCCTGCGGCTGTTGGGCGAGGCTTCCACTCTGAAGAACCAGCTTGCCCAGATCGAGGAGTATCTGGCGGGCATCGAGCGCGAAGCGGCGCGCGCCACGCGGGAAGAGGGAACCGCCGCGGCCGAAATCGAGCGGCTCGAAGTCGTCCGGAAACAGCTCTCCGAAACCCTGGCCGAGCGGCAGTTGGAACTGGAATCCGTCTCGGGCGAGCGCCGCCGCACTGAGGAGGAACTGGCCGGGCGCCGCAACACTTCGTCCGAGCTGCGGCGCGAGATCGATACCCTGAAGAACGAAGTTTCGCAGATCCGCGCGCGCAAGGAATCCCTGCAACAGGTGCTGGCGCATCGCACCTATACCACCGAATCGGTGAAGCGGTTGTTCGCGTCCCTGGAAAAGGGCAATGCCGGCGATCTTAAGCCCCTGGGTGTGATGGCGGACTACGTGGAAGTGGATCCGCAATTCGAAAAACCCGCCGAAGAATTCCTTCACGAGGAGCTGGAGTACGTGGTGGTGGACACCTGGCAGCAGGCCGAGCGCGGGCTGGACTTCATCCGCGCGGAGCTGGATGGGCGAGCCACGTTCCTGGTTCATCCCGAGCCCAGCGCTAACGGTCACCGCCATCTCCCGGAGCCCGCCATCGGCCCGGAAACCGGCATCGCCGCGCGGCTGAGCGATTCGCTGCGGCTCACCAACGGCTTCCGTGACCGCGCCATAGACCTGCTGCCGCGTGTTTCGCTGTGCTTCCTGGCCGAAGACCGCGCCGCGGCGCAGCGGCTGGCCATCTCGTACCCACATCTCTACTTCCTTCTTTCGGACGGAGTTTGTTACCACGGCCACACCGTGACCGGCGGCAAGAAATCTGGCGCGGGCCCGTTGGCTATGAAACGCGAAGTGCGCGAGCTGGGCGTGAAGCTCCAGGCCCGCCAGAACCGGCTGGATGAAATGGTGGCCCGGCTGGATGGCCTCGATCAGGAGATCCTCGGGCTGGAGACCGAACTGGAGCACTTGCGCGTCCTGCAGCAGTCGCGCGAGAAAGACCGCGTGGCGCTGGATCACGACATGCGCAAGCTGGGCGAAGACCTGTCGCGAGTCAATTCACGCCTTTCGGTGGCGCGGCTGGAGCTGGAGCGCTTGCGCCGCGACGCCGAACGATCCGCCGACCAACGTCACAAGAATCGCGCCGCCGTGGAGGAAAAAGAGCGTCTGCGCGCCGAGCGGGAGCAAGCCCTGGAGGCCGAGCGGCAGGAACTGGAGAGGCTCGAAGGGCAATCGGCCACCGTTGGGGAAGAGCACGCCGCCACGCGCGCGGAGCTGGCCGGACTGGAAGAACGGCATCGCGGCGAGCGCAGCGCCATGGCGCGTCTGGAGCAGCAATTCCGCGAGACTACCAACCGCCGCAACGCCATCGCTCCCGAGATCGCGCGGCTGGGCGAAGCGCGCGCGCGCCTGTTGGCGAACAACATCGAGCTCGACCAGCAGGCCGCGCTCTTGGCCGAACAGATCGCCGCTCTGGAAGCGCGCGTGAATGAGATGGCCTCCCAGGATGACGGCATGCGAGAGGCCCTGCGCGCCGGTGAGGAAGAGCTCAAGGTGCTGCGCGCCAACGTCCAGGAAAGCCAGGAGAAGCGCTCGCAGATCGAAGTCGACCTGGTGCGCAAGCAGGCCGAGCTCAAATTCCTCGACGAAACCAGCCGCAAGGAGCTGAATTGCGGGGTGGAAGAGCTGGCGGGGGCCGACGAACCGGTGCCCGATGCCGATACGATCGCCGAAGCCGAGCAGGGATGCAACGACGTGCGCAACCGCATCGAATCGCTCGGCCCGGTGAATGCCGCGGCCATGGAGGAGTATCAGGAAGCGCAGCAGCGCCAGGAGTTCCTGAGCGCCCAGCGGCAGGACCTGATCGATTCCATTCGCGATACCGAGAAGGCCATTCAGGACATCGACCAGGTCTCGCGCCAGAAATTCGCCGAGGCATTCGAAGCCATCAACGCCAATTTCCGGGAGATCTTCCAGACCCTGTTCGGCGGCGGCACGGGCGAAATGCGCCTCACCGATCAGGAGAACCTGGCCGATTCGGGCATCGAGATCGTGTGTTCGCCTCCCGGCAAGCGCCTGCAAAACGTGTTGCTGCTTTCGGGCGGTGAGAAGGCCCTGGCCGCGGTGGCGCTGCTGATGGCCATCTTCCGCTATCAGCCGAGCCCCTTCTGCATCATGGACGAAGTGGACGCGCCGCTCGACGAAGCCAATATCGGCCGCTTGACCCGTCTGTTGCACGAGATGTCCCACCAGACCCAGTTCGTGGTGATCACGCACTCCAAGCGCACCATGGAAGCCGCGCAGTCGCTGTACGGCGTGACCATGCAGGAGCCTGGAGTGTCGCGGCTGGTCTCGGTGAGGTTCCACGAGAATGCCGCCGCTGCGCCGGCAGCGTAGAGCCCCCCCGTGGCGCACGCACTCGTGCGTGCCGTGTCGAGACTCTCGACACTTGTTCGACCGGGGACAACGAGCGTCCTCATGGTTCTGGACGAGGTGCGCAGCCTGCGTGCGCCCCGTCGACATAGGTCAGAAGTGTTTCGAGGAGCGTCCTTGCATCCCACCAGACGAGAAGCCATTGGAGCCTTAGCCCTGGCAGCCATCCCGGCGCCTTCGCCAGCGGCTGAGATCGATCCCGCCGTCGTCCGGCGGCACGACGACGATGTGGCGCGCCTGCTGGAGCGGCAGGTGACCGACCCCGCGAGCCGAGGCTACGGCACACAACGGGACGACCTGGAGATGTTCTCGCCCGGCGCCGCGGCCGGATTGCTGGAGTCCTACTACGCCGCGTTTCTGTGTCCCCAATCCAAGTACCACCGGGACGCTGCGCTGGTGGAACGGATGAAGCTGGCGGCCCGATTCCTGGAGCGTGCCCAGGACGAACACGGATTCGTGGATCTGGCCACCACCAATTTCTCTTCGCCTCCGGACACCGGTTTCACGGTCCATCCCGCAGCCACGGCCGCCTGTCTCGCGATGCGTCAGAATGAGCGTGAGCTTGTGGCCCTCATGGAGCCGTTTCTGCGGAAGGCGGCGAACGGCCTCGCCACCGGCGGCGTTCACACGCCCAACCATCGCTGGGTGGTCTGCCAGGCGCTGGCCCAGGTCAACGAGGTCTTCCCCAACCCCGCCTACGTGAGGCGCATCGACCAGTGGCTCACCGAGGGCATCGATCTGGACGCGGATGGGCAATTCACGGAGCGCAGCACCTCGGTCTACAATGCCGTATCCGACCGCGCCTTCCTGGTGATGGCCTTGAAGCTGAAGCGCCCGGAATTGCTGGAGCCGGTTCGCCGCAATCTCAACGCCATGCTGTACCTGCTCCACCCGGGCCTCGAAGTGGTCACCGAGATCTCCCGCCGGCAGGACCGCAACCAGCGCGCCACTATGAGCTCCTATTGGCTGCCGCTGCGATACCTCGCCGTTCGGGACGCCGACGGCCGGCTGGCCACGCTGGCCGAGCATTACAGCGAAGCTTCCCGCCTTTCGGCATTTCTGGAGTACCCCGAGATGTCGGGCCCCATGGCCGCGCTCTCACCGCTACCCGAGGACTTCGAGCGCGAGCTGAACACTTTGGGTGCCGCCCGGTTCCGCCGGGGATCCATCAGTGCGACGCTGCTGGAGGGCGATTCCGTCTTCTTCACTCTGCGCCGTGGGAATGCGGTGGTCAACGCGGTGCGGTTTGCCAGCGCTTTCTTCGGCAAGGGCCAGTTCGTTCCCTCCAAACTCCAGAAGGAGGGGAGCGCGTATGTTCTGCGTCAGGAATTAGAGGCGCCCTACTACCAGCCCCTTCCGCGAAGAGTCGCGGCGGATCAGTGGGACCAGGTGCGCGGCCAACGCCAGCGTTCCGAGGTCTGCCGGCTGCGCCAGTCGGCCTCGATTACGGAGATTCCCGGCGGCTTTCGACTTCGCCTCGAAGCCCAGGGAACACCCCACGTGCCGGTGGCGGTGGAGGTCAGCCTTCGCAGTGGCGACACTCCGAGCGGCTGCGTGCCGGCTCCGGGAAATCCCGAGGGCATGCTACTGCCATCGGGTTATGCGACCTACACCGTGGGCCCGGACCAGGTGAAGTTCGGCCCGGGTCGCGGGGAACATCGCTACACGCAAGTGCGCGGCGCGGAACCCAAACTGCCGGGCATCAGCGTATACCTGACGGGTTTCACGCCGTTCGATCACGTTCTGGAATTTCAATAGCTGGCGCTGGTGTTACATTTCTATGAACGGTTCCGATGGAACGATGAAAGCCTCTTGACAACCGCGTGAATTCACCGTCATACTTGACCCCAATGTGGTTGGGGATGGGGTGCCGTTACCAGATCTTCCTGCTGAGCCTTGTCTGCTCGTTGACCCACAAATACCGTCTGAGGAGAACTCTGTGCGCTATAGATCTTTACCGTGGCTTTTCGTTTTGCTGACTCTCTTGGCTTGCACGTCCACAGCGATTTTCGCCCAGTCCCAAGCCAACACCGGAACCATCGAAGGGACTGTAAACGACCCTTCGGGCCGCGCAGTACCCAACGCCGACGTCACTCTCACGAACCTGGGAACCAACTTCACCCGCGTCATTTTGACCGACGACGAAGGCCGGTTCAGGGGACTGCTCCTTCCGCTCGGGCCTTACAAGGTTACGGTCAAAGCGCCCAGCTTCGGAACCTCTGTTCGCGAGGGACTGGACCTGGCGGTGGGGCAGACCATCACCCTGACGGTGGCGCTTAGTCTTTCGCAGGTAGACCAGGTGGTGTCGGTTACCGCCGATGCTCCCATTCTGGAGACCGGCCGCGTGGAGAGTTCCACGTACCTCAACCAGAGGTCCGTTCAGGACCTGCCGAACAATGGGCGCAATTTTCTCAGCCTGGTCCCGCTCACACCCGGTGTCTCGATCGTGCAAGGTCCCGATGGCGACGAGATTTCGATCAACGGCCAAAAGGGGATCAACAACAACGTGTCGATCGACGGGGCCGACAATAACAACCCGTTCTTCGGTGAACAGCGCGGCGGGCAGCGACCGGCATTCACCGTCAGCCTGGATGCCATCAAGGAGTTCCAGGTGGTGTCCGACAGCGCCCCCGCCGAATTCGGACGGAGCTCCGGCGGTTTCGTAAATGTGGTCACCAAGTCCGGAACCAACGATCTGCACGGCACCTTACACGAGTATCAGAAGTGGACGGGGCTGACCTCACGTCTGTCCGACGGCACCCGTTTGAGCGGCTTTGCCCAGGAGCAGTTCGGCGGCACGCTGGGCGGCGCCATCCGCAAGGACAAGCTCTTCTACTTCGCGGCGTTCGACCAGCAGTTCTTCACCCAGACCAAGCAGAATAATCCCAATCGCATCGACCCCACGCTGGTGAATTTCTTCGCCACCAAGTTCAACGACCCGAATGAGAATGGCCCCATCACGCGAGAGAATAACGCCACCGCAACGTTGGGCAAGATCGACTGGTACGCCAACCAGAAGAACCTATTCACCGCGCGCTACAACTTTGCCCGCGCCAGGCAGCCCAATGGAACTTTCGACGTGGAGCAATGGGGCCGTAGCGCCAATGCCATCGAGCGCGATTTCTCGAACACCATCAGCCTCCAGTTGAATACCACCCTCACCGCGACTACGCTGAACGAAATGCGGTTCCAGTTCTCGCGCGAAGACCGCCCGCGCGACTATGCAGGGCCGACGCTTCCCGGGCAGAACCGGCCGTTGCCCGATACCGGCATCGATTTTGGCGGGCAGTATCGCTTCGGGCTGCCCTTCTTCATCCCCGTGAAGGATCACGATACGCGGTTCCAGGTGAACGACAACATTTCGCTCATTCGTGGGGCGCATAACTTCAAGTTCGGCGCGGAAATCAACCGCACTTCGACCACCCAGACTTTCATCGGCTTTGCCAACGGCCGGTACATTTTCGACAGCGTGCAGGGCTTCATGAATTACGTGAACATCGGTCCGACGTTTGTCGAATGCTCCAACGGAACGGCCAACAGCCTCGGGACATGTCCGGCGGGCACGAACATCGTCGGTCCGTTGCTTTTGTTCCTCCAGTTCGCGGGCGTCAATGGCATCAGCACCGATCAGGCTGGCACGCAGACCATTCCCCAACTGGAGCCGGCCCTGTTTGTACAGGACAAGTGGCAGATCCGCCCCAACCTGACTCTGAGCTATGGCCTGCGCTGGGATGCCCAGATTGAACCGGATCCCATCACTCCGCCCAGCCAGGTGTTCTTCGCGCCGTTCATCGGCAAACCGGGTTTCCCCTCCGATGGCAAGATCCCGTCTTCCTGGAAGCAATTCCAGCCGCGATTGGGAATCGTCTGGGATCCCTCGAAGAAGGGGACCACGCTCATCCGGCTGGGCGGCGGCATCTACTACGCCCGCACGCCCGGATTGGACCTCGCGAGCACCCGTTCCACCAACGGTTCGGTCGGCCAGTCCATCTATCGGGACTCCACGTTCAACGGTTTTGGACTAACACCCCCCGCTTACACGCAACTCATTCCCAATGCCAGCAACCTTCCGCCCAGCGACCCGCAGGTCTACGTGACGGACCGGAACTTCACTAACCCCCGAACCTATACGTGGAACCTCACGGTGGAACAGGCGTTGAGCAGCGACCTGAAGGTAACGGCCGCATTCATATACGCCAAGGGCGTGCATGGCAGCCGGTTTGTGGACCGCAACGATCCGGTGTTCGGCTCTCCCTGGAGCGTGGGCCTGGGTGCCGACCATACCAACGGCATTGGGCAGTTGACTACCCTGGAGAGTTCCGCTAAATCGCTTTTCCGCGGTCTCACCCTCGGAATGCAAAAGCAGTTCTCGCGCCATTTCCAGTTGCAGATGAACTATCAACTTTCCGAAGACCTGGCGGATGACGATAACGAGCGCGATCCGTTCACCTACCGTTATGCGGTTGCCAACAACTTCAAGCCGGATTATGGCTTCTCCGACCGGATGGAGCGGCACCGCTTCAACGCGTTCGGCCTCTGGTCGGGACCTTGGGGAATCGAGTTCTCACCGCTCATCAGCTACCACTCGCCACAACCCATTTCGGTGGCCAATCGCGTGTTGTCGAACGGCTACATCGTGAAGCGTAACACCTTGTGGAAGGACAATACCTTCTTCGCCTTTGATTTCCGCGCGGACAAGAACTTCAAGCTTAGTGAGAAGTTCCGCCTGCAGGCCATCGTGGACGTGTTCAACCTGACCAACCAGGCCAATCCCAAGCATCCCGAGACCACCAGCCTGTTGTTCAACTTCGATGGCACCGTGCAGAGCGGTCTGGGCGACCCGCGGCAGGCGCAACTGGGCTTGCGCCTTCTGTTCTGATCGCCAGCGTTTGCAGGCTGAGACGGAGGAGCTATAGTAACAGTTAGCCGATGCTCCGCGATCCCAGCCTGATTCCGCTCTCGCACCAGCACCACAACGGGCTGGCACTGTGCGTCCTGACGCGGCGTTCCCTGGCTTCGGACTCATCGCCGGAGAACATTGCGAAGCTGGCTCGGCGCGCGATCGACCGGTACGAATTGGAATTGATCAATCATTTCGAGATCGAGGAGCAGGTGCTCTTTCCGGCGTGCGGGCCGATGCCTCTGATCGGTGAGTTGCTGGCGGAACACCGGGCCATCGAGGCCCTCGTCGCGCAATTACGCGCGGCGCCTTCGGCCGCGTTGTTGGAGCAGTTTTGCGAGCTGCTGTCAACCCACATCCGGCGGGAAGAGAACGAACTTTTCGAGCAGATTCAGCGCACCTTTCCGCGCGAAGTTTTGGACCGCGCGGGCAGCGAAATCGACCGCCGCGCCGTGCGAATCTGCCTTTGACAGCCACAGGTTCGCCGCGCCTGTTATTCTGATCGTTGCTTCCAAGAACCGTAACCGCCATCCTCTTTGATTGGGACGGAACGCTCTGCGACTCCGCAGCGGCCAGCCTGCGGGCCTTTCGAAAGTCGCTTGCGGAATTCGGAGTCGCGTTTACGGACGCTGAGTACAAAGCTGTCTACACGCCGCGGTGGTACCGGATGTACCAGTCCCTTGGCCTCCCGGAGCACTGCTGGGAGAGAGCCGACCAGCAGTGGCTACACCACTACCGCGAAGAAGCTCCGGAACTACTGCCGGGCGCGTCGGAAGTCCTGGACCTGCTCCGCCGGCGGGAGATCCAATTGGGGGTGGTTACCAACGGAACCCGCGGGCGCATCGAGCGGGAGTTGGCGCGGCTGGGCCTGAGCAGCACGTTTCAGGCGGTGGTCTGCTGTGAGGACGTGACCCAGATCAAGCCGCATCCGGAAGGTGTGGAGCAGGCTCTGGCCCTGCTTGGCTGTTCCCGCCAGGCCTGCTGCTACGTGGGCGATGCTCCCGAAGATATTCAGGCGGGGAAGAGCGCGCGGGTGCTTACGGTCGCAGTGCGCAGCGAGTACGTGGATGACCACCGATTGGAGGCGTGTTGCCCGGACGCGATCCTTGCGAATGTCGAGGAGCTTCCGGGGATTTTGGCCTGAGTGGGACAGACGATCGGGTTGCGTCGTCTGTCTGACTGCCGGGCAGGTCGGGGACCGCCCCACCGGGCAGGAATGCCCGTGCTACCGCACCACCAGCACCGTGCCTTCGTGAGGCTTCAGCGTCACTTCCATGGTCCCCCGGTGAGCGCCGTAGTCGTGACCGGACCACAAATCCGTCACCCTGCCTCCCCGCGGCAGTTTCACCGGGATCTTCTCCGGTTCCTGGCCCCAATTGAGGACGCACAACAGCGTGCGATCCTTCAAATGGACCACGCCCACACGCAGAGCCTCGCCCTCGAATTCGGCGGCAATGCCGGTGGGCGGCAGGAGTTTCTTCAGCGTAGCCAGGCGGTCGGGCGGGAGCGTGCTGAGATCGTCGCCTGAGAGCACCAGGCCGCCGGATGCCATGATGGCTGTGGCGTGGAAACGATACTCGTCGTCCGGCATCGCGCCCGAGAGCGTTACGGCGTCGGGGTCGTTCCACCAGAGCCGGCCGTTCTGCCAGTTGCGGTTCAAGCCCTGGCGCGCAACTTTCTGAAAGGTGTCCCAAGTGCGCCTGATATCGCCTGAGCTGCGCGAACCGTGGATCAGCCCGAACGAGGGCCAGATCGGATGGTTGCAACCGAGGATGAAGCTATCACCGGCGCCTCGCAGTACCGCTTCCATCCCGCGCCGGTAGGCTTCGATGCGAGTGGCGTGCGGGTCGTACAGTCGGCCGCCGTGCATAGCGCCCCAGAAGTTGGCGTCGAGCTTGAAGTAAGTGACGCCCCATTCCTGCCGCATGATGCGAAACACGGATTCCAGGTGCTTCTGCACTTCGGGATGGGTGCCGTCGAGCGCGTACCAGGGCCCACGCCGCCAACCTTGAAAGGTTACCTTGTCGGCGGCCAGCGGCTTGCCGTCATCCGCCTGCATGAACCAGTCTGGATGCTGCTGGAAGAGGTGCGACCCGGCCTCGGCGATGAACGGCGCCACCCAGATGGCCGGTTCAAAGCCTTGCTTGCGGATGGCCTGGAGAACGCCTTGCACGTCGCCGCCGAACGCCTTGCCCGTTTCGAGCCAATCGCCCATGGCGGGCTGGTAGCCGTCGTCGAGCTGCACATACTTCAACTGCGGCGCGTCTTTGGCGATGGCGGCGAGGTTGTCCATCACGTTCTTGGCCGTAACACGCGCGCCGAAGCAATACCAGGAGCACCAACCGGCGGGCGGGTGCTCGAAGCGAAGCGGTGGGTGGTTTTGGTCGATCCGATCTGCCAGCTTCGCGAGCAGCGCGGTGCGGTTGGGGCCGATGGTGTACAGAAACTCCTCCAGGTCCCAGGTTTCGCCAGGGGCCAGTGCGAGGCCTTCGATATCCAGCACCACCTCGATAGATTTCGGGCGCAGATAAAAGCGCCCATTGAAGCGGCGGCAACTGGTGAAGCCCAGCAGCATGGTTTGGCCGCCGGGGGGAGTCAGGGTCATCATGCCTGTGACCACCTTGGCATCGGCGGGCTGTGGGATCTTGTAATGCGCCAGTTCGTCGTAGCCCAGATTCACCGGCTTCGCGAGCGTGCCGGCGGTCTGAGAAAGCATCTGGAAGCTCTCGCCGTAGAGCGCCGTGTCGTCGGGGAGGTCGTGTGCGATGCGGAAGAGGGCGACTTCGCGAACGTGAATTGGCGTCGTGCCCGTGTTCGTGAGGCGGGGGCGGTAGAGATCTCCCGAGCGCTCGCCGGTGAGTTTCAGTGCGCCGCCGGGCTCCACCGTGCGGATGTCCGATTTGGCGGACCAGACGTCCAGGGCCGGCCCCGCGTTCAGTGCGAACGCGCAGGAAAAGAGGATGGCTGTCTGGCGGATCACCCCACTACTTTACGCTATTTGCGGTGTGGGACAGACGACGTTTTTGTCGTCTGCCCGACGCGCATTACCTCGCACTCATAGTGGAGATAGCGAAGAATCCGGCGCTGTTCGTCTTTGGTGAAGACGGGGTCAGCGGGTGTCGAACCAATCGGGTTGTGCCAAACTGGGAAGTACCATCATGCCGGAAGCTGTTCCTTCCATCCTCGCACCGCCATCCGCCGACGATCCAATACTGGTCGAGGTCGTGCGCCGGCTTCAAGAACTGTACCACCCTGAACAGATCTACTTATTTGGCTCCACCGCGCGAGGAGAATCCGGCCCAGACAGCGATTACGACTTAATGGTGGTCGTGCCCGACGGCACGCCGGTTTCCAGTCGCGACAGCGGCAGAGCCTACAAAGCAATCTGGCGGCTTGGCGTGGCCGCCGATGTGCTGGTTTGGACCCACTCGGACTTTGAGGAGCGGTTGCCACTGAAGGCGTCTCTGCCATCAACTATTGTGCGGGAAGGCAAACTGCTTTATGCAGCCTGATGCCCGGCGCCGGGCCGACACGCTATCCTGGTTGAAAAGGCGCATAAGGATTTGCGGTGCGCGCAGATCGATTTAGCTGCCGATCCACCAGCGCCCGAGGATGCGTTATACCATTGCCAGCAAGCAGCGGAAAAGGCGCTGAAGGGCTTCCTCGTGTGGCGTGATCAGCCGTTTCCCAAGACACACGATTTAGGGAAGTTGGGCAAACAAGCAGTCGAACAGGACCAAACGTTGGAACCACTCGTCGACGAGGTTGTTGAGTTCACAAAGTACGCATGGATGTTCCGATATCCAGGCGATGTCGAAGTGCCATCTGTGGTCGAAACCGTCGCGGTTCTGCATAGGGTTCGGGACTTCGTCGAGGCGATGCTGATCCGGTTGCCCGAGGAAGCACGTTGACATCTTAAGTCCGGTGTGAAATCCCGTGATCGAAAAGCCGCACTTGTCGGGGCTCCACGAATGGTTCAGTTCGCCCCTTTCTCGATCGTCACCGCTTTTCCGTTGGGCATCATCCGGTACATCACGAACGAATTCCCGCCTTCCCGGTAGATCGGAAGCCAGCGAACCTCTTCCCCCTGGCGAAACCGCGCGAGCCTCCAGTCGGCAGGTATGGTCGTCCGCGCGGTCAACGGAAGATCGTAGACATGGGCATCGAGCGAATGAGTCACCGTTACCGCGATGGCGTCGCCCGAACGGCTGGTGCTTACCTTGCTGTTCACGCGCTCCCGAGCATATTTGGCGCCATCCTGGAACGTGGCGATCCAGAGCTGTCCCTCGTGAGCCTTGATGTAGTCGTAGTAAGCCCGCATGTTCTCCGTGGTGAGCGGCTCCCACCCGATGCCCTCCACTCCGTGGAATACCAGAACCAGCCAGATGCCGTGCCCGATCGAAGTGTCCACCCATCCCTTCATGGCGTCGAGCGTGGTGCGGGAGAGCGGACCACGCTGCCACTGGACGTATTCGCGAGTGGAGGTTGTCGGATCGCGGCGGTCATCGCGTAGGAATCCGTCCATGAAGTCGTCGGTCACCCAGTTGCGGGTCAGGGGAAACCGGGCGGCGACGATCGTGCGCACCCGCGGATCGTCGATCCCATAGGGAGCCTCCACGGAGAACGTATGCTTCACGCCAAGCTGCTCGCGAATATCCTCGTTGGACTTCTCAATCTCATAAACGATATTGGCTTCGTCGAGCGCGGGCATGAAGGGATGGGTCACGCTATGGTTGCCAAACTCGTGCCCTTGGGCGGCGTAGCGCCGTATTTCGTCCCAGGTAAGCGGATACCGTTTGTCTCCCACCGCGGACTTCCTCGGACCCACCGTATAGCTGGCGCCGCTTTTCCGGAGCTTGGCCAACGCGGCATCCACCACCTTGCCCAACTCGGCATAGTCGCCCCTCTGCAGGAAACGTCCCAGCCGCTGTGCGCTGAAATCGCTCAGTTCCGGCACAAGCTGCACAGTCTGCAGGTAATTGAGCAGGGAGGTGCGCTCCAGCGCGTTCTCTTTCGTGGTGGGAACCCTCTCGCTTTCGCGGATGATGGTCATGATCGGCCGTCCGGCAAATGCCGGCTGGTTCCGCGATCCCTGAATGTCGCCGGTGATGATGAAGAACGTTCCGGGCATGCTCCGTTCATTCAGCAGCGGCACGTCGATGCGGAACTGGTTGATCGTGGAATCATCGTAAGTCAGCGAGACGCAGGCGGACTTACCGTCCTGCCACTTCATGATCTCAGTCCGCGGTTCCTGACCCCACGCGGGCGTGAGGAATAGAAGACTGAAAACGCTCAGGCCGGATTTCGTCATACGCATTCAGAATACACGCGGGACGCTGCCGCCGGCACGTTTCTGAACAGCGCTCAGGCCCGGCCTCCCACCCTACCTCACCTTCTTGAGTTCCTCCTTGGCCGGCGAGGCCGGGTCCATCTGCGCCGCGGTCTCGAATTCCGCAATCGCCTCGGCCTTGCGGACCTGTTTTTCCAGAATCAGGCCCAAACGCCAGTGGGCCCGCGATCGACTCGGCATTTGCGGCTCGGGTTCCTGCGACAGGTATTTTCGGAGGTACCGCTCGGCGCGGGGCAACTCGGTTCCCTTGGCGAGACATACGTTGGAAGCGCGGAAGTACGGCTGCAAATCGTCGGGGACGCTCTTCTCGGAGGCCGCCAGCGCGGTATCCAACTCCGCCCACTTGTCCTGGTTGGCCAACGCTCCGGCCAGCAACGAATGACCGCCGGCGCGGCCGGGATCCAGCCGGATGGCTTCCCGGGCATGGGCTTCCGCCTCACTGAGTTTCTTCGCCGGGATGCAGGCATTCCCCAACAGGACCTGGGCTTCGTAGCTGGAGGGCTTGGCCTCCACGGCCTTGCGGTAGAGGTTCTCGATCCGATCCCCCTGCTTCTCCAGTCTGGCCTCGATGGCTTGCGCCAGATAGCCTTCCGCCGGGTCGAGGCTCGCGATCTGCTCCACCGTTGCCCGGCCCTTGGTCTTATCGCCGCCCATGAATCCCGGAGATCCAAAGTAGTACTCCACCAGGTGCTTCAGCGCTTCGATGTTGCGGGGATCGAGCGCCACTGTCGTGTCGATCTCCTTCTTGAAGTGCTTGGCCAGGCCCAATTGGCGCAGTGTGCCGGCGCTTTCCAATTCGTCGCCCACCACCTCGGCGAGGCGCAGGTGATAGCGCGCATTCCTGGGATCCGCCGCGACGGCCTTCTCGGCATACTCCCGCGCCGCTTTGAGATCCTTCCAATCCTGCCTGATCCAGGACATCAGCCAGAGCGTCTCCGGATCGTTGGGGTTGCTGCGGAATTTCGGTTCCACCATGGCGCGGGCCCGTTTGAGATGTCCGTCGCGGATCAGGGCCTCGGGGGATCCCTGGCCGGCCAGGGAGATAGCGCTGAGCACCACTGCGCAGAAGCGTGGAGCGATCATATGAAGACCATAACGTTTCGAGGGGGTGCGCAGGATGCACCCATGCCATGTGTTAACTTGCGGTGTCGGGAGGTAGCGATGAGGCGTGTCTGGTTAGGCTGTTTGATCACGACCACGCTGTACGCGGCGGCGAGCGTACAGCCCCAACAACTGCGGTGTGAATACCGCGCCAATCCGCAGGGCATCGATGTCGTCGAGCCGCGCCTGAGCTGGATCCTCACGCCCGCGAATCCCCAGGCGCGTGCCCTCCGGCAAACCGCTTATCGCGTGCTGGTCTCCACCAGCGAACGTGCCCTGGAGGCCGGCGCCGGCGACCTCTGGGATTCCGGAAAAGTGCCATCCGGCCAGTCGATCCACGTGGTCTACCGCGGCCGGCCGCTCACCTCCAGCGTGGCGGCCTTCTGGAAAGTGCAAGTTTGGGACCAGGACGGCCAGGCCAGCGAATGGAGCCAGCCCGCTCGGTGGAGCATGGGGCTCCTGCGGCCCGAAGACTGGCAGGGAAAGTGGATCGGCCGCGAAGAATCCGGCGTGGTCCAAGACCCCGGTAGCCCCTATCGGGTGTTGGAAGGGGCCCGCTGGATCTGGGACACGCCCAACGCGCAGGCCGGTGCGCCGGAGGGAGATCGCTTTTTCCGTGAGACCTTCACGGTCCCCACAGGCCGCAAGATCGTGCGGGCCATGTGCATCATCGGAGCCGACAACCAGGCCCAGGTGTTCTTCAACGGCGAGCTCATCGCGTCCAATTCCAACACCAACTTGCCGGAGGTAAAAGACGTAACTCCTTTCATTCGCGCGGGGGAAAACACGCTCGCTGTACGGGCCACGCATGGCCGCCCGGACACCCGCGCCGGCGTGATCGGGGCGGCGCAGGTGGAGTTTGCCTCCGGAGAACCGCTGCGGGCGCAGACCGGCAGCCATTGGCATGCTACCGCCAAGCCGGAACCCGGCTGGGAGAAGCCGGGATTCCTGGACGCCGCATGGCCTTCGGTCAAAGAGCTCGGCGATTACGGAATGGCTCCCTGGGGTGCGGCCGGTTTTGTCGCCGAGCACCGCCTGCCCGCGCGCCTGCTGCGCAAGGAATTCGCCGTTCAGGGGAAGATCCGCCGGGCTACCGTCTCCTACTCCGGTTTGGGCCTCTCCGAGTTGTACCTCAACGGCGCGAGAGTGGGCGATCACGTCCTGTCGCCGGGGCTCACCGACTACGACAAGCACGTGCTCTACGAGACCTTCGACGTGACCAGGTACCTCGCCACCGGGCCGAACGCCATCGGGCTGATGCTCGGCAACGGCCGCTACTACGCTCCGCGTGGCCAGGCCGGCACGCGGAATTTCGGATACCCCAAGGCCATCGTCCAACTCGATATCGAGAAGGAAGACGGCAGCCGCTTCAGCGTGGTCTCCGACGAAACCTGGAAGCTCTCGACCGCCGGCCCCATCCTCGCCAACAACGAATACGATGGCGAGGAATACGACGCGCGCAGGGAACTTTCCGGCTGGAGCCGCGCGGGCTTCAACGATACCAACTGGGAGCCGGTCGCGAATGTCGCGGCTCCCGGCGGAGTCCTCGCCGCCCAGATGGCCGAGCCCCTGCGCGTCACCGAGACCCTGCGTCCCGTCAGCGTGAAGACGCTCAGCCCCGGCGTCTACATCTTCGATATGGGCCAGAACATGGTGGGCTGGTGCCGCCTCAAGGTGGCCGGGCCCAAGGGCGCCCAGGTCAAGCTGCGGCACGCCGAGACGCTGAATCCCGACGGCTCCCTTTATACCGCCAACTTGCGCACCGCGGCCGCCACCGATCTTTACACGCTCAAAGGCGAGGGCACCGAGCTCTGGGAGCCGCGCTTCACCTATCACGGTTTCCGGTATGTGGAAATGACGGGCTTCCCCGGTGCGCCTTCCGCCGACGCGCTGGAAGGACGCGTGGTTCACGATGACATGGCGAAGACCGCCGATTTCGTCAGCTCCAACCCGCTCCTGAATCAGATTCACCACAACATGTTCTGGGGCATCCGGGGCAACTATCGCAGCATCCCCACCGATTGCCCGCAGCGCGACGAGCGCCAGGGCTGGCTGGGCGACCGCTCCCAGGTGAGCCGCAGCGAATCCTACATGTTCGACGTCGCGGCGTTCTACTCCAAGTGGATGACCGACCTCTCCGATTCGCAGAAGCCCAATGGAAGCATCCCGGTGGTCTCGCCCAACTACTGGCCCAACTACTACGACGACCTGACCTGGCCGAGCACCTTTCTGTTCCTGCCCGGCATGCTCTACGACCAGTACGGCGACCGGCGCGTCCTGGAGCGCGACTATCCCGCCATGAAAAAATGGATCGACCACGAGCGCACGTTCCTGACGGCGGATAGCCTCATGCCCAAGGATCAATACGGCGACTGGTGCGTGCCGCCGGAAGACCCCAAGCTGATCCACTCGCAGGACCCCGCGCGCATCACCGACAAGACGCTGCTGGGGACGGCATACTATTACGAGCTGCTGCGTCTGATGGCGCGCTACGCGCGCCTGCTCGATAAGCCTCCCGAGGCCACGGATTTCGATGCGCTGGCCGACCAGGTGAACGCCGCGTTTCAGAAGCGCTTCTACAAGCCGCTCGATTTCAGGTACGACAACGGCACTCAGACCTCCAGCGTCCTGCCGTTGTACTTCCAGATGGTGCCCCCGGAAAACCGTGCCGCCGTGCTCGACAGCCTGACGCGCAAGATCGAGCAGGAGAGCCACGGCCACGTGGGCACCGGCCTCGTGGGCGCGCAATGGTTGATGCGCACGCTTTCCGATAACGGGCGCGCCGATATCGCCTACCAGATCGCCACCCAAAAGACCTATCCCGGTTGGGGCTACATGGTGGAGAAGGGCGCCACCACCATCTGGGAGCTATGGAACGGCGACACCGCCGATCCAGCCATGAATTCCGGGAACCACGTGATGCAGATCGGCGACCTGGCAGTGTGGATGTACGAATACCTGGCGGGCATCCGCTCCGACCCGGAGAACCCCGGCTTCCGGCACATTCTGATCCATCCCTACCCGGCAGGCGACCTGACGTTCGTGAAAGGCTCGCACCAGTCGATGTACGGTTTGATCGCAAGCTCCTGGAAGCGCGAGGCCGGTAGTTTCACGCTCGACGTAACGGTGCCGCCGAACACGACCGCGACGGTGTGGCTGCCGGCGAAGGATGCGGGGGCGGTGACGGAATCGGGGCGGCCCGCTAATGCCGCGCGCGGCGTGAAGCGTGTGGCGAGCGAGGGCACGGGCGCCGTGTTCGAAGTGGAATCGGGATCCTACAGCTTCCGATCGGTCATATAGAGCGCCGCGGTCCGCAATATGTGCTAGCGTAGAGATCGGCAAGCCCCACTTCATGCTTTCACCCGTCCTCAGCCGGGAAGAGGAACTCTACTGGCTGGCTTTAAAACTGGTCCCTGGTCTGGGTACCCGCACTTCCGGAAAACTGCTCGACCGGTTCCGAACTCCGCAGGCCATCTTTCATGCATCGCGCACGGAGCTCGAAGCCGCCGGCCTCAGCGGCACCGTGGCCCAGTCGATCTCTAGCGGCTGCACGTTCGAAGACGCCGCCACCCAACAGGAGAAAATGTCGGAGTCCGGAACGGTCGCAGTCACCATTGGGGACCCGCGCTACCCGCAGCCGCTCCGCGAGATCTTCGATCCCCCCATACTGCTCTTCGCCCGAGGGCGTCTGGAGTTGCTGCAATCGCTCATGCTGGCCGTGGTGGGTACGCGCCGTCCCACACCGTACGGGATGGCCGTCGCCGAGAGGCTCTCGGCCGACCTCGCGCATGCCGGCCTCAGCATCGTCAGCGGGATGGCCCGCGGCATCGACACTGCGGCGCACAAGGGCACGCTCTCCGTATGCGGCGATACGGTCGCCGTGTTGGGGTGCGGCGTGGACGTGGTGTATCCTTCGGAGAACCGCAAGCTGGCGGCGGAGCTGGTGGCGAAAGGATTGATCCTTTCGGAATTCACCATGGGCGCCACGGCCTTCCCGCAGAACTTTCCCATCCGCAACCGCATCATCAGCGGCATGAGCCTGGGCGTCCTGGTGGTGGAAGGCGCGCAATACAGCGGCTCGGCCATCACGGCGAAACTAGCAATGGATCAGGGCAGGGAAGTGTTTGCCGTCCCCGGAAACATCACGTCCAAGTTGAGCTGGGGACCCAACCTGCTGATCAAACAGGGGGCCAGGCTGGTGCAGGACTGGAACGACGTGATCGTCGACCTACCTCCCGAATCCCGCCGGCATCTAATCGATAGAGGCCGCAAAAAGCTCCTGGCGGAAGGCGGCGCAACTTCCGGTGCCGAACAGGCATCATTAATAGAGGGCGCCGCTCCGGAGTTGGATAGTACGGCCCGGAGGGCGCTTGAAGCGCTGAAGGTGGATGCTGCCATACATTTGGATGATCTCCTTGAGAAAGTGCAAGATACCTCTCCTTCCGAGTTGATTGCCGCGCTCTTTGAGCTGGAAATGCTGGGGCTGGTGAAGCAACTGCCAGGTAAGAACTTCGTTAAAGTGTGGTAACGTCAACTGGAAACCTGCAATCATTGCGTAACGCGGCAAGGTGCCGCATTCTGAAAGTCTAATATGCCAAAGGCTCTGGTAATCGTGGAATCGCCTGCGAAGGCGAAGACCATCAACAAATACCTCGGCAAGCAGTACGTAGTCAAAGCTTCGCTCGGTCATATCAAGGATCTTCCCAAGAAAGATCTGGCGGTGGACGTGGCTAATGGATTTGAGCCGCGATACGAGGTCATCGAGGGCAAGAAAAAGCTGATCGCTGAACTGAAACAGACCGCTAAGAAAGTCGAAGAGGTCTACCTCGCGGCCGATCCGGATCGCGAGGGCGAGGCCATCTGCCATCATCTCCAGGAAGTACTGGGGAACGG
The DNA here is from genome assembly GCA_020073365.1 of Terriglobia bacterium. Taxonomy (GTDB): domain Bacteria; phylum Acidobacteriota; class Terriglobia; order Bryobacterales; family Bryobacteraceae; genus JAIQFL01. The sequence goes on from JAIQFL010000059.1 coordinate 22,378, forward strand.
AAAGAAGGGCGGCCCGCGCTTCTTCCGGGTTATGTTCAACGAGATCACCAAGAAGGCCATCGATAAGGCTTTCGAAAAGCCGGGGCAGGTCGACGCCAACCTGGTGGACGCGCAGCAGGCGCGGCGCGTGCTCGACCGGCTCGTGGGCTACAAGATTTCGCCGCTGCTCTGGGACAAGGTGCGCCGCGGCCTTTCGGCCGGACGCGTGCAGACTGTGGCGCTGCGGGTGGTGGTGGAGCGCGAGCGGGAAATCCGCGCGTTCGTTCCGCGGGAATACTGGACCATCGACGCGGACCTCCACGCCAGGAAAGCGCCGATCCTGTCGGCCCGGCTGTCACGTATGAACGACCAGCCAGCGGAGGTCGCTTCCCAGCAGGAGGCCGATGACGTCCTCGCGCAGGTCGAGGGCGCCGATTACATCGTGAAATCCGTCGGCACGCGCGAGAAGAAGCGCAACCCGGTGGCCCCGTTCATCACTTCCACCTTGCAGCAGGAATCCTCGCGCAAGCTGCGTTTCAGCGTGAAGCGCACCATGATGCTGGCGCAGCGCCTCTACGAAGGCGTGGAGATCGGCAAGGAAGGCGCAGTGGGCCTGATCACCTACATGCGCACGGATTCCACGCGTGTTTCCGATGACGCCATACGCGACGTGCGCGACTACATCGCGGAACGGTACGGGAAAGAGTTCCTGCCCGACACCGCCAACGTCTACAAGTCTAAGAAGGACGCGCAGGATGCGCACGAAGCCATCCGCCCGACCTCCATGGCGCTCACGCCGGAGCTTCTGGAAAAATACCTTGCCGAAGACGAGATGAAGCTCTACCGGCTCATCTGGAACCGCTTCGTGGCATGCCAGATGATGCCGGCGCTCTTTGACCAGACCACCATCGACGTCTCCGCCTCCGGCAAGAACGGTCTCGATTACATTTTCCGGGCAACCGGCTCGGTGCAAAAGTTCGAAGGGTTCCTCAAGGTCTACAAGGAAAGCAAGGACCAGAACGACGAGGAAGATGAGGAAGAGAAGCACCGCCTGCCGCTGGTGACCGAAGGCGAGCACCTGCGGTTCAAATCCATTACACCGGAACAGCACTTCACTGAACCTCCACCGCGCTACAACGAAGCCACGCTGGTGAAACGCCTGGAAGCCGATGGCGTCGGCCGTCCATCCACCTACGCTTCCATCATCTCCACCATCCAGGAGCGCGAGTACGTCAAGAAGGATGGCGGCCGTTTCCTGCCCAGCGAACTCGGCATGGTCGTCACCGATCTTCTGCTCGAAAGCTTCGACGACATCTTCGAGGTGAAGTACACCGCGCGGATGGAAGAGGAACTCGACGAGATCGAAGAGGGCAAACTCGACTGGCGCACCGCCATGGGCGAGTTCTACGAAAGGTTCGAGAAGGACCTCACGCACGCCGAAGAGCACATGACGGACATCAAGCGGATGGAAAAACCCACCGAGTTGATGTGCGAGAAGTGCGGCAAGCCCCTGGTGGTCAAGTGGGGCAGGCACGGCAGTTTCCTCGCGTGCACCGGCTATCCCGACTTCCCCTCCAAGAGCGCGGAAACCGACCTGGAAAAGTTGATCAACGAGATTGAACGGCGCGAGGTAAGAACTCGCAACGAGATCGAACTGGCCCTGGGAAAGATTCAGGCACGCCATCCACAGGTGTTGATGAAACGGGGCCCTGATGGCAGATTCCTCTCTGGTGACCACAGTCCGGAATTCCCCAAAGGAATGAAGGCGGCCATCGGCAAGCATGAGGAGAAGATCGCCGAGCGGCGCAAGAAGGATCGCGAGCTCATCATGCTGCGGCTGGGGAAGTTCCAGGCCCGCTATCCTCAGATAAACGAGTTCTACGACTTGAACCTGCAAGACACCCCCGAGGGTGGCGTCGCCTTGTCGTGGCAGCGAAAAGAAAGTTTTTGCACCTATACCCGCGAATTGCCGGTCGATTTGCCGGACTTGGACGGCGCCGACCTCAGCGAGCAGGGCGAAGAGGAGTATTGCGAGAACTGCGGACGCCCCATGGTCTTGAAGAAGGGCCGGTTCGGGACCTTCTTCGCCTGTTCGGGATACCCGGATTGCAAGACCACCAAGCAGATCGGCGGCACCCAGAAGAAGCCCGACCAGCCGCTGGAGGAAAAGTGCCCGCAATGCGGCAACCACCTGGTGCTCAAGAGCGGCCGCTTCGGCGAGTTTACCGCGTGTAGCAATTACCCCACCTGCAAGTACGTCAAGCAGAAAACCATCGGGATGAAGTGCCCGGAATGCTCGGAGGGGGAGATCGCCGAGATCCGGACCAAAAAGGGCAAGACGTTTTACGGTTGCACCCGCTATCCGGACTGCAAGTTCGTGGCATGGGGGAAACCCATAGCCGAGAAGTGTCCCGAGTGCGGCGGCCCCTACATGGTGGAGAAGTGGCTCAAAGCCGGCCCCGTGTGGCAATGCCCCAACCCCGAGTGCAAGCACAAACAGCCCGCCCCGCAACCTGCCGAGTCGGTGGCGTAGCAATCCGCGGCGCCCGCCCGACGGCCGCGACGGCGATCCTTGCGTTGCGCTCCACGATGGGGCTAACCCGAAGATATGACCGTGGAACTCAAACCGGAAACCGAGCAACTGGTACAGGAGGAACTCCGGCGCGGCCACTTCCCTTCAGTGGATGAAGTGATCGTGCAGGGCATCCATGCCTTGCGCGAGAAATCCAAGGTGCTGGAAGCTGCAATGCCCGCGCCAAGGCCCCGCAAGAGTCTCTACGACCTTCTCACTCAACCTCCTTTTGCCGGTTCTGAACTGAATCTGGAGAGACAGAAAGACTATCCAAGGCCTGTCGATCTGTGACCGGTTTTTTTTGCTCGACACCAATGTTCTCCCCGAATTTCCCGCGCGAGGGAGCCGGATCAACATGTTGACCGCTGGCTCAAGACTACGACGGAAGAGTCCCGCTTCTCCAACGTTCTGACCTTCGCTGAAATTCGCCGGGGGATAGAATTGCCGGCGCCCGGCAAACCACCTAGTCAACTGGAGCAATGGCAGGAGGATCTGATTGTGTTGTTTGAGGCGCGTTTGCTTCCCGTCACCAAGGCGGTCGCCGACCGCTGGGCCGTGATCTCCGCGCAGACGCAACGCAAGGGAATCACCCTTGCCAATATTGACGGGCTGATCGCAGCAACCGCCCTGGAACATGACCTGACGTTGCTCACGCCCAATGTCAGAGATTTTGTTGGCGTCGAAGTGCCTCTCGTGATCCCTGGGAAGCTTGACCGTTTCTGAAACTCCGTTCCACCGCGCTCGGGGCGTTTGGCGGCATGGCGCGAGCCGTCTGGCCCTACCTGACCCGCGTAGACTCCGACCGCGATACTGAGATGTGCCTGAACGAGAGCGGGAGACGGATGGTCGGCTGCTTCACGGTGGCGATGACAGCTGTTCCCCTGGCGTTAGCTTAGTACGCCGTATCGCACACACAGTCTCGTATTCCGCGATGTTCTGGCCTTCCTGACTCGCGGTGCCGAACAGCGGACTGTGCGCTATGCCAATGTCGATGCGAAGCAGGCCGGCGAGGGCTCCGGCTCGAACTCAACCTCGGGCAGACCGCCGAAACGCTCTTCGAGGATACCCTTCAGTATCGGCTCGCCGATCTCCTGGAGTTCGTACCGGACCCGCTGGCTCGGCTGGGAAATGCGCAACAGGCGCCGCAGGTCGACGGGCGTCGCGATCAGCACCACGTCGCACGGCGTGCGCGCGATCGTCTCCTCCAGCTCTTTGACCTGGCCATTGCCGTAACCCATCGCGGGAAGCACCGGCCCGGTCGTCGAGTACTTCGCATACGCCTCCGCGATCGTCCCGACCGCGTACGGGCGCGGATCCACAATCGTCCCGCCATACCGCCGCGCGGCGACGTAACCGGCGCCGTACAGCATCCCGCCATGCGTCAGCGTCGGGCCGTCCTCGATTACCAGCACGCGCTTGCCGCGCAGCGCGCGCGCATCCTCCACCACGATCGGTGAGGCCGCTTCCACGATCGCGGCCGTGGGATTCACCGCGGCGATACTACGCCGCACTTGCTCCACACCCTCGGGCGAGGCAGTGTCGACTTTGTTGATGACCACCACGTCCGCCGAGCGCAGGTTGGTCTCCCCGGGATAGTACGTCAACTCGTGTCCCGGCCGATGCGGATCCGCGACGACGATGCTCAGGTCCGGCCGGTAGAACGAAAAGTCGTTGTTGCCTCCGTCCCACAGGATGATGTCCGCTTCCGCTTCGGCCTGGCGCAGGATGCGCCCGTAATCCACGCCGGCGTAAACCGTGACGCCCCGCAGGATGTGCGGCTCGTACTCTTCCCGCTCCTCGATCGTGCATTGGTAGCGGTCCAGATCCCCCAACGTGGCGAAGCGTTGCACGGCTTGCGCGGCCAGGTCGCCGTACGGCATCGGGTGGCGCACCGCGACCACGCGGTAGCCGAGTTCCAGCAGCACGCCGGCAACGCGCCGGCTGGTCGGGCTCTTACCGGCCCCGGTCCGCACCGCGCAGACGGAAATGACCGGCTTCCTGGACCGGAGTTGCGTGTGCTGCGGACCCATCAGGCGGAAGTCGGCGCCCATGGCCAACACTTCGGAAGCCTTGTGCATCACGTCCAAATGGGCCAGGTCGCTATACGCCAGCACCACTTCGTCGACGCGGCACTCGCGAATGAGCCCGGCGAGTGCGGATTCGGGGTGGATCGGAATCCCGTTGGGGTATCGCGCTCCCGCCAGCTCCGGCGGGTAAATACGTCCGTCTATGTTCGGTATCTGTGTGGCAGTAAATGCGACCACCTCATACAGCGGATTGTCGCGATAGTAAGTGTTGAAGTTATGGAAGTCGCGGCCGGCCGCTCCCATAATTATGACTTTCTGAGCGCCCATACGTCCTTTCTTTCGGTTAGAACAGGTGCATCTTCATGCAAAACACGCTGCCGCCCGACTTCATGAACTCCGACGTCTCAACCTCGATGACTTCGAATCCCAGGTCTAGTAGCGCCCGGTTCACCTTGACGGCACCGGTCTGGATCACCACATGTCTCCCGAGGAACGGCGCAGCGTTGCACGCCATCGAGTCCCTGGCTTCGTAGGCGTCCACCTCGATCACCCGTTCAAAGACGTCCCGTAACAGGTCCATCCCCGGCGCCGTCAACGCGGGCGGGTACACCAGGACGGTCTTTTCGTCAATTGGGCAGAAGCACGTGTCGAGGTGGTAGAACAGTTCCGTCCTGAGTTCCAGAGGCAACACGGGAGCGTCAAAGATGTCCGCCAGTTCGTAATAGACCCTCTGGCTGGTGCGGGGGCCGTATCCGCCCCAAATCAAGCGGCGGCCCGGGTGCCACAGGGCGTCGCCGCAGCCCTCAAACAGATCGGAAGAGCGCAGGTCAACGACCCGGTATCCATTTGCCCGGCACCACTCCACATGCGAGCCCACTTCCCGCTGGCGCGACGGAAAGCGCATATGCCCGGGAACGCAGACCGGCCGTCCGTCTCCGTCCAGCCCGGTGAAGATCGGGTTGGCGCAGAAGACCATGTCCTCACAGCCTTCCACCGGTGTGAGCGTCTTCACTTCAATCCCGATCTGCTGGAAGACGCGCATCATCTCCGACCACTGCCGTTTGGCGAGAGCGCAGTCCACCTTGCCCTGTTGGCCTACCATGAAGGGGTTCTTGACGTCGATCACGTCAAAGCATTCGGGCGCGCATGTTAACACTGCTCGCGGGAATGCCATTGGTCTCAGTTCGGAGATATCGATCTGCGGTTGCGCGGCGATCATGGAACCGGCCTCAGTTACAGAATAGCCCCGGCTATTTCGGAGTCAATACGAATGATTATTCTCCGAATCGAGTGAATACTAACTTATGTTGAGTTATCAAGCAGCTTGCGCATCAACGCTGCGCCGCGCTTCTTCGGCGCCAGTGCCCGCCATCGGCCTTGCTTTGCTCGCGGGATTGACAGATAATCAGGTCTCGAAGGGGGTTAATATCTCATGCAGATCCGCAACGTGTTTCTGTGCGCCCTGGCAGCCGCGGGCGCGATTGCCGCCGCCGAACTGCCTTACGCCGGGAAGTGGAAGATGAACCCGGCCAAGAGCGATTTCGGCGGAACCACCGTCACTTATGAGAGCCTTCCCTCCGGCGAGTGGCAGTCCACAGCCGAGGGCAACTCGTACAAGTTCAGGTTGGACGAGAAGGACTATCCCGACGGTCTGGGTGACACCGCCGCCTGGAAGTCCATCGACGCGAATACCTGGCAGACTACCTGGAAGCTGAATGGCAAGGTCCTGACCACCGATACCCTGAAACTGGGCGCCGATGGCAGCAGCCTCGTCGTAAACACCAAGGGCACCAAACCGAACGGCGATGCCATCGATGGCACTGCTACGTTTCAGCGCGTCTCCGGCGGTCCCGGCCTGGCGGGAAAGTGGAAGACCAAGAACGTGAAATCCTCCTCCCCTGGGGTGTTGGAATTAGTTCCCTCCGGCAGCGATGGACTCAGTTTCAAGGAACCCGACATGGGTCTCGCGTGCGACGGCAAACTCGATGGCAAGGACTATTCCTGCACCGGGCCGACGCTGCCGCCGGGATGGACCGTCGCGATGACCAAGGCCGGCGCGCGGTCGCTGGCTCTAAGCGTCAAGAAAGACGGCAAGCCGTTTTACAAGGTGACCTACACGGTTGCAGCCGACGGCAAAACCATGACCGAAGCCGGCGGCGCCACCGCCACGAACGAGAAAATCAAGATCGTCTACGATCGCCAATAGCGCGCCTGGGACCTGGCGTTGTAGCGTCAACACTAAAACAGACTCGTTGAAAGCATTAGGCGCTCTACGTGTGCAAAGTGAGTGCACGGGGGGAAGAGATGCGGCTTGCGGATGCTTGGGTGGGTCGGCCCCCCGTCATGCCCCCTGAGGTGTTCCGTTCGCTTTTGAGATGTAAAGGTCTTATGATCGAGTATATCGGGCAATAACGATTGGGCGGCGGGGGTTGGCCGGTCGCCAGGTCTTTGCAGGCGCTTCCCTGTTCCTGCTGGTGCAAGCGGCGCTGGGGGTAGTCCCGGCGCAGGATGTGGCACTGCGAGAGGAATGATCGGGTAACACTCTATGGCAAATCAAAAGAAGGAGCCGGAACCTTTCGTTTGGGCCTCCGCGTTGGTTGTTTTACTGTCCGCGATCCTGTGGAACGGGTGTAGAGCTTCAGGCCAGAGGACCGGTGCAACGGAAGCCCCGCCCACCCCCGTGATGGTGACGGAGGTGGCCCTCCAGGACGTTGCCATCTTCTCCGACATCGCCGCGCAAACCTACGCACGGAACATGGTCGAGGTCCGGGGACGGGTGGAGGGATATGTCGACCAATGGCTCTTCCGGCCGGGCGCTGAGGTGAAAGCCGGCCAGGTGCTGTACGTGCTCGATCTGCGGCCCTACGAAGCTGCGGTCGGGCAGGCGGCGGGAAACCTCCATCAGAGCGAGGCTGACCTGGAATTTGCCAAAAACCAGGTCTCCCTGTTGCAGGCGCAGGCCAATCTCGCCGCGGCGCAGGCGAGTCTCCTGAAGGCCCAACAGGACGTCGAACGACTGACCCCGTTGGTGAAGGCGGATGCGGCCTCCAGGCAGGATCTGGATGCTGCTGCGGCCGCTCTGACAGCCAACCAGGCGAACGTCACTGCCTTGAAGGCGAATGTCGATCAGGCGGCACTCTCGACCCGCACCCAGATTGGCTCCATGCAGGCCAAAGTCGAAGCCCTGCGCGCCGCCTTACGCACGGCCGAACTGAATCTGCAGTACGGGACGATCCGTGCCCCCATCGACGGGCGGATCGGCGACTCCCTGGTCCCGGTCGGCGGTTTGGTCACTCCCAGCTCTCCCCAGGCGCTTACGACCATCGTTCCACTGGACCCCATCTGGGTTCGCTTCAAGGTGACCGAACTGGAATACGCCTCGTGGGCGAACCACGGCCAGGCGGTTCCCGGCGGCAATTTCCCACTCACCCTCATGCTTGCGGATCAATCCGAATGTCCCGTGACTGGCCGCATCGAGAATGCGCTCAATCAGGTAGATCCGAAGACCGGGACGCTGGAGTTGCAGGCCCGCTTCCCGAACCCCAAGCACGCCATTCTGCCGGGCCAGTTCGGCCGCGTTCGTATGCAGGTCGCCGAACGCAAGGACGCGATCCTGGTGCCGCAAAAAGCCGTGCAGCAGTTGCAGAGCATGCAGGCCGTCTACACCGTGGGCCCCGATAACAAAGTGCTGCAGCGGGCGGTTACCACCGGCGAACGTGTGGGCACGTCCTGGATCGTCGAGCAAGGTCTAAAACCAGGCGATCGCGTGGTTGTCGAAGGCCAGTTGAAGGTGCGGCCGGGCATGCGGGTCCAACCGCAGCCCTATCGCGCGCCGGACAATACGCCGCCTCCGGAACGCCAGGGGGGGAATTGAACCATGGCGCGATTCTTCATCGATCATCCCGTCTTCGCGATGGTGATCGCCATCGTGATCGTCATCCTGGGGGCGGTCGCTATCCCCGTCCTCCCCGTGGCCAGCTATCCCGAAGTGGTTCCGCCGGTCGTGCAGATCAGCACCAGCTACTTAGGCGGCAATTCGCAGGATCTCGAAAAGACCGTGGCGCAGCCCATCGAGGAACAACTGATCGGTCTCGACGGCATGCTCTATTTCCTGTCCAACAGCGGCAACGACGGTTCGCTGAATGTTCAAGTCACCTTTCGGCTCGGCACCAATCCAGACATGGCGACGGTGCAGACGCAGAATCGCGTAAACATCGCCATGCCGCGCCTTCCACCCGAAGTGCAGCGCCAGGGTGTGGTGGTCAAAAAGGTTTCCACGGCTTTTCTGACCAGTATCAGCCTGATCTCGCCGGACGGCCGTTACGACTCCCTGTTCCTCACCAACTACGCGCAGATCAACCTGCTGAACCAGGTGGCCAGCCTGGACGGCGTAGGGGAATGCCGCCTGGGAACCAACCAGGTGTACTCCATGCGGGTCTGGGTGAATCCGGACCGGATGGCCGCACTGGGAATCACCGCCAGCGATATCAGCGACGCGGTTCAGGCGCAGAACCGGCAAAATCCCGCCGGATCGCTGGGGCAGCCGCCTGCGCCCGCCGGCACAGACTTCCAGTACTCGGTTACCGCGCCTGGACGCCTCGTCAACCCGTCCGAGTTTGAGGATATCGTCCTGCGCGCCCGGCCGGATACCGGCGTCCTCCGCATCCGCGATGTCGGTCATGTGCAACTCGGAGCCGTAAGCTACAGCGGCTTCAGCCGCGTCAGCGGCGTTCCTTCCGGCAATCTCATCGTCTATCTGTCGCCCGGCGCCAACGCGGTCGCAACCGCCGACCGGGTGAGGAAGTTCGTAGAGCAGGCCAAGAGGAGCTTCCCTGCCGGCATGGAATACGTCATTCCCTACGATTCCACCGTATTTGTTCGAGCGGCCATCAAGGAAGTGATGATGACTCTGTTTGAAGCTACCGGGCTCGTCATCCTCGTCGTCTTCCTTTTCCTGCAGAACTGGCGCGCCACGCTGATCCCCCTGCTCACGGTTCCGGTGGCCATCGTGGGCACCTTCGCTCTGTTCCCCCTGCTCGGCTTCTCCATCAACATGACCAGCATGTTCGGCCTGGTTCTGGCCATTGGCATCGTGGTGGACGATGCCATCGTGGTGGTCGAGGCCGCGCAACGCCACATCGATGAGGGCCTGGGGGCGCGCGAGGCCGCTATCCGAGCCATGCAGGAGGTGTCCGCTCCTGTGGTCGCCATCGCCTGCATCCTGGCCGCGGCCTTCATCCCGGTCGCGTTTCTGGGCGGCATCAGCGGCCAGATCTACAAGCAATTCGCGCTCACCATCGCCGCGTCGGTGCTGATCTCGGCCTTCAACGCTCTCTCCCTGAGCCCCGCGCTGAGTGCCATTCTGCTTCGGCCGAAGATGCAGGGCCGCGGCCTCGCCGGCCGCTTCTTCGGCGGGTTCGACCGCGCATTTGAATGGACGCGGAACCGCTACATCGCCGGGGTGGGTGCGCTGATTCGCAAACCGGTGCTGGCGCTACTGGGACTGCTCTGCTTCTGGGTTGCGGCCGGCTCGCTCTTCCGCCATCTTCCTACCGGATTCCTTCCCGAAGAGGACCAGGGCACGGTCTTCATTTCCGTTCGCCTTCCCGATGCCGCCTCCGTGGCGCGTGCCGATCGAGCCAGCCGGAAAGTCGAGGACATCGTCAGCAAGGTTCCCGGAGTGGCGGGCACCTTCACCCTCGGCGGGCTGGACATCGCTACCCGCACCAGCAGCTCGAATGTAGCCACCGTCATTGCCCGCCTGACTCCGTGGGACGATCGCCAAAGCGAAGATCAAACGCTGCATGCGATTCTCGCCCGCATGCAAGCAGGATTCGTGCGGGTGCCCGAAGCCGCGGTTTTCGCCTTCGGTCTCCCCCCGATCCTCGGCCTGAGTACCACCGGAGGCTTTCAGTTCATGTTGGAGGATCGCGCCGGCACCGGCGTCCAGGACCTCGCTCAGACTGCCGACCTGCTGGTGCAGGCGGCTCGCAGCCGTCGGGAACTCGGAAACGTGGTCAATACTTTCCGCTCCAATGTCCCCGCCTACAAGGTCGATGTCGATCTGGACAAGGTGCAAACGCTGGGGATTCGCGTTACCGATGCCTATAACACGCTACAGACCTTTCTGGGCGGGCTCTATGTAAACGACTTCAACGTGTTCGGCCGGACCTGGCAGGTCCTGGTCCAGGCCGAGCCCGAATTCCGCAGCCAGCCGCGCGATATCAACCGCTTCTATGTCCGCACCAGCGAGGGCAACATGGTCCCGCTCGGCACGCTCTCCACCGTCACGGCCACCGCGGGACCCGACGTAGTCTACCGGTACAATCGCTTCCGCGCCGTCCAGTTGCTCGGCGGGCCGGCGCCCGGATACAGCAGCGGCCAGGCAACCCGCGCCATGGAGGATCTGGCCGCTTCCGTTCTGCCGGCCGGATACGGCTATGAATGGACGGGCACGACCTACCAGGAGAAGGAAGCCCAGGGGCATGAGGGCGTGATCTTCGGCTTCGCCGCGGTGCTGGTCTTCCTTTTTCTAGCCGCGCTATACGAGAGCTGGTCCATTCCGTTTGCGGTTCTCCTGGCGCTGCCGCTGGGATTGTTTGGAGCCCTTTCCGCGGTCTGGCTGCGCTCCTATCCATACGACATTTACACGCAGATCGGAATCGTGACCCTGATCGGCCTCGCGGCCAAGAACGCCATCCTCATCGTGGAGTTTGCTCGCACCCGCCATGAGGCCGGGCAATCCATTTGGGACGCCGCCCTGGAAGCCGCCCGCCTCCGTTTGCGGCCGATTCTGATGACGTCGTTCGCGTTCATCCTGGGAGTCACGCCACTGCTGATGGCAACGGGCGCTGGCGGCGCTTCCCGCCGCTCGCTGGGCACGGCGGTGTTCGGCGGCATGAACGCGGCCACGCTGCTGGCCATCTTCATCGTGCCGGTGCTCTTCGTCGCGATCCAGCGGATGGTCGCGCGGAGACCGAAGGCCGCGCCCGGCACCGAGCCTCTTACGGAGCATGCCGAATGAGATACCAGCCAAAAACCCACAAAGGTGAAGCAGGCGCTTTCGCCTGCCAAGCTCACAAATGTGGGGCAGGCGCTTTCGCCTGCCAAGCTCACTTGCAGTCGATTCCTCCCATTCCCAGAAATCACTGCTGGTATCTCTTGCCGCTGATGCTGCTGGCCGGGTGTACGCTGGGTCCGAACTACAAGCGCCCCGCCGTACCCGTGCCTGCCATATATCGCGGCGCGCCGGCGCAGTCTTCCGACGCTTCACTCGCAGACACGAAGTGGCCCGATCTCTTCCAGGACGATACACTCAAACAGCTCATGGCGGCCGCGCTCGAGCATAACCTCGATCTTCGGCTGGCCGCGGAACGCGTGGAGGAGGCGCGCGCCCGGTTTCGCATCGCCGGCGCCGGCCAATATCCTTTTCTATACGCACAAGGCCAGTTCTCTGCCAACCGGCCATCACGGGTCGGCTCCTTTCCGGCGGTCCCGGGAAGCACGTCGCTCGATTCCAGTTATACGCAGGCCGGCGCGGCGCTGACCTGGGAACTGGACTTGTGGGGCCGCCTGCGCCGTCTCACCGAATCGGCTCGCGCACAGTACCTGGCAACCGAGGAAGCCCGGCGCGGCGTCATCGTGTCCCTCATCGGCGATGTAGCGGCCGGCTACTTCACTCTCCGGGAGCGCGACCTGGAATTGGAAATCGCGCGCGGCACACGGGATATCGCGTCCCGCCATCTGGAGTTGGTTGGCTTGCGCCATGACCATGGAGCCGCCACTGGGCTGGATGTCCACCAGGCGGAGGAGCTCCTCTACATCGCTTCCGCTCAGATCGCCGGCACCCAGCGGGATATCGGGCAGACGGAGAACGCGCTGAGCCTGCTGTTGGGCCAGCCTCCCGGCGAAATCGCGCGCGGAAAACCCATGGACGATTACGGCCTGCCGCCCGAATTACCGCCCGGCCTGCCGTCCTCATTGCTGGAACGCAGGCCCGATATCCGCGAAGCCGAGCAGCGGCTGATTGCCGCCAACGCGCAGATCGGCGTTGCCAAAGCATACTACTTCCCTCAAGTCTCGCTGACCGGGTTCCTGGGCGGCCAGAGCCGTGCGCTCACGGAGCTGTTCACCGGCCCTGCCCGATTTTGGACCGTTACGCCCAGCGCCATCCTGCCGATCTTCAACTCGAACCTGGTGCGTGTGGGCGTGCGCCTGACGGAAACCCAGCAGCGCGAAATGGCGATCACCTACCAGAAGACCATCTACAATGCCTTCCGGGAGGTCTCGGATGCGCTGATCCGCTACGAAGACACCCGTGAGCAGCGGCGCCAGCAGGATCACCTTGTGCACGCCGTGCAGGAGACTTCCCGTCTCTCCAACCTCCGGTACCAGGGAGGGATGGACAGCTATCTGCAAGTGCTCGATGCCGATCGCAACCTGTTTCAGGGCCGGTTGGCGCTGGCTCAGGTGCGGCTCCAGGAATTGCTCTCTTTTGTGCAACTCTACCGGGCTCTGGGAGGCGGCTGGCAATGAGGTGCGTCCACCAGCCGGCACACAGGCAAAAAGGAAGCGGATTCCCGCGAGACTGTTTCAGAGCGTGACAAAGCGGGTTCGGGCTGTCTCAAAACTCAGCGTTCCCAACTGGCGCTCGCTGGCCAGCTTCAAGTATCGCAGCGTGTGCCAGTCCAGGTCCCAGTAGGCTTTAGCGGCGTACGCGTCCAGCGCGACCGGATCGGTTCCAGCAATCAGGGTCTTCTTCAACGCCACGTCCGCGGGATTCCCTCCGCCGGGCCCGTTCCGCAGAAGCACGCGAAAGGCATCGATGAGCGTCAGCGTGGGCCGCATGAAATCAGCCAGGTCTACCAGGCTTTCGTGAATCTGCTGGTGCAGCCGCTGGCGCCGCCCGCCCAGGATGCCATACCAGTTCTTCATTCCCAGTGTGGCGCCGGTCAGGCTATGGTGCTTGGCAATCGGGATGTTGATCAGTTTGTCGGCGTTCAGAAAGGGCTCCAGCACCGGCCAGGAGTTCAGCACCTGCCCGCGCAGATCGACTTCCCGGAACAGGCGCTCCTCGGGCAGGACCACTTCCGCACCCGCCGCGCGGGCGGCGGCGGCAATTCCGCTGCGCGCGAAGCAAGATCGCGGGTCGTTGATGCTGACATCCGTCACAATTGCCCGCCGGGCGCCGGCCTCCAGGCAAAGCCGGCTCACCTCGGCGACCACCAGCGGATTGGTGTTGGCGGCTTGTTCTATGGTGCGGTCCCAGGCGACGTTAGGCTTGATCACCACCACGTCGCCGCGCGAGATGAAGCGACCGATGCCTCCCAGTTCCTGGATGGCCCGCCGCACCATGCGCGCGGGGTCATCGCCCTGGATGACCGCCATTTCGGGCAGAGCCGCCTCCGCCGGAACCTGAAAATTCGTCCGGACAGTGGCTGCGGCCGGTGCCGCGGGGCGCCGACCGCGCCCGTTCAGCCACACGCCGAGCGCGGCTGCGGTAGTGGCCACCCCACCCAGGCGAAGCAGCCGGATCATCGCTTCGCGCCGTCCCGCCGGTGTGGCTTCGAGATCCATGGCTGGTGCACGTTTGACTTCAAGACCAGTTTACGTCTAATTCTGGAGATGTGAGGGCCGGATTCGGAGTTCGGGCGGTTCTTGTCCTGATTGGCTTCACGGCCGCCATCGCTCAGATTGTGCTCCTGCGCGAGCTGATGGTGGTTTTCTACGGGAACGAGAGCTCCATCGGGCTGATCCTGGCAAGCTGGCTGTTCTGGACGTCCGCGGGCAGCGGCCTGGCCGGGCACTTTGCCGCGCGCGCTCGACAACCGCGCCGCCTGATGGCCGGCATCCAGCTGCTGATCGCTGCCATCTTGCCCTGGACGATCTTGGCCGTGCGTGCCGCAAAGGGCCTTCTCCAGACGGTGCCGGGCGAGGTGCTGGGGCCGGGTCCCATGCTGCTCACTTCGTTTTCCGCGCTTGGCCCGCTATGCGTTCTCTCGGGAGCCCTGTTCACGGCGGGCAGCAAGGTCTACGCAACGGCTGCCACCACGTCCGCCGGTGAGGCTACAGGTGCGGTTTACCTGTGGGAAGCCGCGGGGTCGTCGGGAGGCGGCGTGGTAGCGGGATTGGTGCTGGTCCGGTCTCTGAGCTCGCTCGAAATCGCCTGGCTGCTGGCCGTGCTGAACCTGATGGCTGCATCCGGCCTTGCCATCGCGGCCCGGCCGCTGCGCCACGCGGCAGTCGGCGGACTGGTTGGGATTGCCGCCCTGCTTGGGACTTTCGGCTGGCCACAACGCCTGGAAGCAATCTCCCAGCAGCGCTTCTGGCGCGGCCTGCAGCTTGTCGCCACGCGCAACTCGGTTTACGGGAACCTGGCCGTAGTCGGGACGGAAGGAAGCCGGAGCGTTTACGAAAACGGAGTGGTTCTGTTCAACGTGCCCGATCCGGCCGCCGCCGAGGAGGCCGTTCACTACGCGTTGCTGGAGCATCCGTCACCGCGAAGTCTCCTGCTTATTGGCGGGGGACTCAACGGAAGCATCGCCCAGGCACTGCGCCACCCCACGCTGGAACGGGTGGATTACGTGGAGCTCGACCCCGCCATTCTGGACCTGGCCCGAGAGTACTTCCCCAACGAGTGGCTCGCCCTGCGGGCCGACTCTCGAGTGCGCCTGCACGTAATGGATGGGCGCCTGTTTCTGAAGACCACCGAGTCCGCCTTCGATGTCGTGATTGTCAATCTGCCGGAGCCGCAGAACGCTCAACTGAACCGGTTCTATACGGTCGAATTCTTCCGCGAGGCGTCGCGAAAGCTCACGCCGACGGGTCTCCTTTCATTCCAGTTGAGGTCATCGGAAACCTACATCAGCGCGGAGCTCGGGCAATTCCTGCGCTCCATCCACACGAGCCTGCGGGCGGTGTTCCCCCAAGTCACGGCGATTCCAGGTGAGACGGTCCACTTCTTCGCGGCGCAGCAGGCGGGCATCCTGGCCTCGGGTGCGGAGGAGCTTCTGGCGCGCCTTCACGAGCGCAATCTCCACACCAGTTATGTGAGCGAGTATTTCATCCCGTTTCGCATGACGCCGGACCGCCTGCTCGACCTGGACTTGCAGCTTCGGCCGGGGCCTGGGGACACCCCGGCGACGCCCGTCAACCGCGACTTCGCGCCGGTGGCTTACTATTTCGACGTTGCGTTGTGGAGCAGCCAGTTCAACCCAGGCTATCGCCGGCTTTTCCGAACCATGGCGGGCGTCAGTTTCGGCGCCATGGCGGCCACGTTCGGGGTGGTGCTGGCAGCCCTGGCGGTGGGAGGGCGCTTCTTGACGGGAAGGCGGCACCAGCGGCAACTTGCGGCCGGCTTCTCGACGGCTGCCACGGGGTTCACGATGATCGGGCTGGAGATGCTGCTGCTACTGGCGTTCCAGGCGGTGTACGGCTATGTTTACCAGCAGCTCGCCGTGGTGATTGCGGCTTTCATGGCAGGAATGGCGCTGGGGAGTTGGCTGGCGATGGGGCGGCCGGCGCATGGCGGGATGCGCGTCCTGGCGATCACGCAGGTGCTGGCCGCGGCGGCGCCCCTCGTTCTGCTGGGGCTGTTCCAAGCGATCGGGCGAGCGAACAGCACTGCCACCCTGGCCGCGAGCCAGATTGCCTTTCCCGCACTGGCGCTCGTTTCCGGCATGCTGGGTGGATACGAGTTTTCGGTTGCCAGCCGGATCTTCTTCGGCGAAACCGAGACAAGACTTCCTGCGATACACGGTCCTGGTACGCTCTACGCACTCGATCTCGCGGGCTCGTGCCTGGGCGCAGTTTTGTTCAGTGCCTGGTTCGTTCCGGTATTCGGCTTTTTTAAAACGGCGCTGCTGTCGGCGATGGTGAGCCTGGCGCCGGCGGTGATGGCCATGCTCGGGGATTCCGAAACAGATCCAGCGGAATGAGCGCCTCAACCGGCCTGCGCTCGCCGAACACCAGGGCGGTGAAACGGAAAAGATCGGCGTCGGCATCCTGCCATGCACGCCCCGAGAGGCCCGCCTTGTAGCAAGTCTGCTCCAGGAACGTGGCCCGGTCCCATTTTTGGTCGGTGGCGACCTGGGGCAGCAACAAGCCCTCATGGCTGCGTGTGTGGATCAGCAAGCCGTGCTGGCCAACGCGGATCTCCTGGATGTCCATCACGCGGCGCAATGGGGACAGGACAGAGATCTCGTACTGCAGATCTGCCAGTTCGCTCGTGGTGACCGGGCGGAAGCGGGTGTCCCTGAGCGCTGCCATCCTAGCCACGTCGCGGACCGTGAGGTACAGGGGTTTGAGCGGCGCTACGTATCCGATGCAGCCACGGAGCTGTCCGTTCTTGGTCAGCGTCACGAAGGCCCCACGCTCCTGCGCGAGTGCCTCCAGCCCGCCGGTGGAGCACTCGTAAGTCTTGCCCTCGCGGACCGCGGTCTCGACTGACTTCCGAGCGATTCTGAGGAGCGCATCCTTCTCAGCACTGGTAAGGGAGAACGGCGCCCTATCGCTCTTGGCGCCGCCCGCAGCCTTCACGAAGGCAACGGCGCCGTAGCCCACCACGCGACTGCGGTCGCCCGTCACGTCGCCGGCATTGGCGTAATGGAGCAGCTTGGCCTCGGTGGCGCCCAGCCGCTCGGCGGCGATCATGGTGGCCACGATCGGCCCTCCGCCACACGCCTCCCAGACCCGCAGCTCGAGATTGCGCGACAGGTCGAAGTAATCGTACTCTTCGATGGCCTTCAGTGTCTTATGGTCGAGTCTTACCGCCTCATCATAGGTGTGATAGTGGGAGAGGTCGGAGCTGGCCACGATCAGGGTGTTGGTCCCCGGGACCAGTTTTGCCAGCGCCACGCCCAGGGCGCGACAGGCATCGTAGCTTTGATCGCCCATAATGACCGGCACAAGCTGGAATTGCCCAAGCACCCGCTGCAGGAAGGGCAGTTGGACCTCGAGGGCATGCTCCAGGTGGTCCGCGGACGGCGTATGGCCCGCCGCCGAAAGCTTGATCAGGGGGCTTGCCTTGGCGAGTTTCGCGGCGAAGGCCTGGTCCACGGGAACCTGGCCGAACGGGGTCGCGTAGGCCGCGCCGTCATACACCGAAGAGAAACCGAAGGCTTCGTAATGCGAGGGGGCGATCACGACCACGCGGTCGAATTTCCGTCCCTTCAACAACGCATAGGAGTACGCGGCAACTGGACCCGAATAAGGATAGCCCGCATGCGGCGCCACCAGCGCCACTATGTTTTCGAGCGGCGGGGGCGCGGCTTTCGAAAGGAAGCCGTCGAGCATCGTCCCGAGTTCCTTCGGGTCGGCTGGATAGAATGACCCCGCAACCGCTGGTCGCCTGATGTTGGGCGCTTGTCCGCCGCCGCTCGAAGCGCCTTCCACCAGAAGGAGACCCGCAAGCGAGGACAACGCGATGATGCCGAAAGTCAGATTCTTCATGTGCGACGTACCCCGTCCCAAACGCCTGGGATAGCATGCTGGCAGAATCGGCATTTGCCCTTGTCGAGCTGCACTGCTCTAACGGTGAAGCCGGCGCGCTCTACCACGACGCGGCGGCATTTCGGGCACCAGGTACTCTCGGCCGGATGGCCGGGAACATTGCCGATGTACACGTATTCGAGACCCTCGGCGTCGCAAATCGCCTTGGCGCGTTCGAGTGTCGGCAAGGGAGTGGGCGGAAGGTTCTTCAACAGGTACTCCGGATGGAAGCGCGAGAAGTGCAGCGGGACGTCCCGGCCGAGCTCCGCTCTGATCCAGCGGGCGAGCCCCCGGAACTCCTCATCGGAATCGTTCAAGGTCGGTACCACCAGGTAGACCACTTCGTTCCAGGTGCCTGACTTGCGGATGGTCACCAGGGCGTTCAGCACCGGCTTGAGCTCGCCGTTCACGACCTCTTTGTAGTACTTCTCGGAGAAGGCCTTGAGGTCGATCTTGATGGCGTCCACACGACGGCACAACTGCTTCAGCGGCTCTTCCTGGATATAGCCGCCGCTGATGACCACGCTTTTCACGCCCGCGGCGCGGCCGGCCTCCGCGGAATCCAGGACGTATTCGCAAAAGACCACAGGTTCGCTGTAGGTGTATGCGATGGAAGGGCACTGACGCTGGCGGCACAGGGCGGCCAGGTCCTTAGGCGGAATGAAAGTGCCGTTTACCTGTTCCGGACGTACCTGAGAGATGTCCCAGTTCTGGCACATCTTGCAATTGACATTGCAGCCCGCTGTGGCCACCGAGAATGCCATGCTGCCCGGGAGGAAATGGAACAGAGGCTTCTTCTCGATGGGATCAATGTGCGCGGCCACGACCCGCGAGTACACCAGCGAGTAGTACGTGCCGCCCCGGTTTTCGCGCACGCCGCAATAGCCGCGTTCGCGGTCGTCAATCACGCACTCGCGAGGGCAAAGCTTGCACTTGATCTTTTTATATGCCAGCTTCTCGTAGAATCGCGCCTCGATGGTGAACCGGGCATCGGTCTCTGCCGCACGCATCGCCAGGCACGGCAGCGTAAGCCCCTGAAGAAAAACCCTGCGATCCATCGAGTCACACCTCCACTACGTCTATCAGCTTCGGATCGTTCGTCCCCAGCCTGTGGCGCGCATCCGCCGCGGTGGCGATGTAGAGCGGCTCGCGGTGCAACTCGCGCAGGGGCTTCATCCCCTTTTCCGCCCGCTTTCTTTCGAGGATCCGCCAGCCCGTGTAGTCCAGCGCCACCGGGTCGCGCGCCACCATCAGGCCGTTATAGGGCCACGACCATTGCGGCATGTAGGAAGGTCCCCCTTCATACTGGGCCGTCAGGGCATCGCAGATGGTAAGCCGCACCTTTCGCCGAACCGGCTCGATCATATTGACGTCCGCGACGTAGGGGTCGCCGGCGTTCACGTGGTACTTGTTGGGATTGTGAATCGCGCCGAACAGGTTCTTGAGCGCGAGCGTCACGCCGACGATGCCGTGGTCCTTGAGCACGGGCAGGTTGATCACGGTATCGCAAGTGCGTGCCAGCGTGTTCGAGAGGAGGCTGCCCGCGCTTCCATAGACCGCCAGTTCGGTGTCGTAGCCAGCGGTATCGTTGCCGATGCAACGAATTCGATCCTTGCGGG
>JAIQFL010000060.1 GCA_020073365.1 Terriglobia bacterium
AATGCCAGACCCCCATAGAATCCAGATCGGCTCTTCGGTTTCCCAATCTGCAGGGCTGCCTGTTTCGAAGATGGCCGGGAGGCCCTCCAGCGGACCTGTACACGAAGCCTTCCGATCCGGCGCATACATGCTGTGGAGCTATCGGGTTCGTACCCCGTATCCCGATGACGGCGCAGCCTGCTGTCGTGTACGCTGATTACCCCACTCCCGCAGTCCCCCCTCTTCAGCCCTCGATCTCGGCAAAATACCCGCCGGCCATTAGTGCACCACCATCCTGCCTACCGATCGGCCGCCGGCCGACTCCCCCACTGTCTGAATCGCAGTTTCGTCGTCTGTCACCTCTTGACATTCTAAAGGAAACGCGCGACACTTCTTTTGAATGTCTACAGGAGATGCGAAATTTGAGATTCTCCAGGGCACGCTCGACCTGATGGTCCTGCGCACCCTCGAAACCATGGGGCCGCAGCACGGGTTCGGCCTGGCCAAGCGAATCCAACAAATCGCCGAGGGCGCTCTCGATCTCAACCAGGGCACCCTCTATCCCGCGCTGCTCCGCCTGGAACAGCGTGGATGGATTCAATCGAAGTGGGGCACGTCCGACGCCAATCGGCGCGCCAAGTATTACGAAATCACGCGCAAAGGCCGGCGGCAGGTGGAGAAGGAGTCCGAGGGCTGGGCCCGCACCGTGGCGATCATGGAGCGCTTTGTGCGCCTGGTGGAGGAGGAGTAAGGCATGGTTTGGCAAGCACGGTCACTTGGCAGGCGAATCGCCTGCCCCACCGCGGAGGAGGACTGAATCATGGGCGCCCTTTGGCGGCGTGTGTGGGCGTTGTTCCGCAGTGACCGGCTGGACCGCGAGTTGACCGATGAAATCGAAATCCACCTGGCCATGCAGGCGGAAGAATTTCGCCAGCGGGGGATGGATCCGGCGGCTGCCGGTCTGGCGGCGCGGCGCGAATTCGGCGGTGTCGCCCTGGCGCAGGAGTCGTATCGCGAGCGGCGCGGCATCCCCTCTATAGAAACGGCCGCCAAGGACCTGCGCTACGCGCTGCGTGGGCTCGGGCGCAGCCCGGGGTTCGCCGCGGCGGCCGTGTTTTCGCTGGCGCTGGGTATCGGGGCGAACACCGCGATCTTCTCCATGTTTTACGCCCTGATGCTGAGCATGCTGCCGGTGGCGCACCCCGAGCAACTGGTAACCCTGTATCGCACCGGAGCCTGGGGCCGGGGCTACTCCTCTTATCCGCTGTATCTCGACATCCGGAAGCGGACCGATCTATTCAGCGGCGTGGTGGCCCGCAGTAGCGTGGACAAGGTGCGGTTCCGTTCCGGCAACGGCGACCGGCCGGAGACCGCCCAGCTTGAGTTCGTATCGGGCAATTATTTCGAAGTCCTCGGCGTGGCGCCGGCCATCGGACGCCTCCTGACCGATGCCGACAATCGCACGCCGCACGCTCACCCGTTGGCGGTTCTCAGCAATGACTTCTGGCGGAACCGCTTCGGCGCCGACCCGCAAGTGCTGGGTCGCACCGTGGTGGTGGACGATGATCCTCTGACCGTGATCGGCGTGGCCGCGCGCGGTTTTCGCGGGGTGGAAGTCGACCATCACCCCGACCTGTGGGCGCCCGCGATGATGACTAAGGGCGACATCATGGAACCGGGCTCGTACTGGGCCTGGATTCTCGCACGCCGGCGGCCGGAAGTCTCGCGCCAGCAGGTTCAAGCCGCTATGGACGTCCTGCTGAAGCAGCACCTCGCCGCGATTTACGGCGAACACCCCAACGCCGCCTTTCGAAAAACGGCGATGGCGCAGCAGATCGAGGTGCGCGAAGGCGGCATCGGATTGTCGATGTTGCGCGAGCAGTTCGGCCAGCCGCTGCTGGTGCTGATGGGGGCGGTGGGGCTGGTCCTGCTGGCCGCCTGCGCGAACGTGGCCAACCTGCTGCTGGCGCGCGGCGCCGCGCGGCGTAAGGAAATCGCCGTCCGGCTCTCGTTGGGCGCGACGCGCGGCCGGCTGGTTCGCCAGGGATTGATGGAAAGCCTCCTGCTCGCCGTTTCCGGGTGCTTACTGGGCGTTCTGCTGGCTTTCTGGGGCGACCGTGGAATCCTGCAGTTTCTGCCGCCGGCTTCCGGGGATCCCTTTCGGGCGGCACCCAACGCGGTGGTGCTGGTCTTTACACTGGGCATCTCGCTGCTGTCGGCCGTGTTGTTCGGATTGGCGCCGGCGATCCGTTCGACGGCTGTCAACCCGGCCGACTCCATCAAGTCCGGAGCCGGTCAGGCCGGCGGGCGCCAGTCGCGTCTGCGAAAGGTACTGGTGGTGGCGCAGGTGGCCTTCTCAGTGATGCTGGTGGCGCTGGCAGGGCTGTTCGGACACAGCCTGGCGATGTTGCGCGCGGCGGACCTGGGTTTCCGAAATCAGGACGTGCTGGCTTCGACACTCGAGTTCCCCGAGGAGTGGAAGGAGGCCGGGATCCGCGCGGCCCGCGAACGGTTGTTTGCGCAGTTGGAATCGCTGCCGGGCGTTTCGTTGGTCAGTTACGGTTCCCCCGGGCCTTACCTGGGAGGCTCCTCGAATTCCAGCATGCGTATCCCCGGCTCGGAAGTCACGGCCAAAGAGCCGGTTTGGGTCAGTGTCCACCGTGTGGCGCCGCGATATTTCGAAATTCTCGGAAGCGTCCCGGTGGCCGGCCGAGAATTCGACCGCAACGATACCGCCGTGTCGCGGAAGGTAGCGGTGGTGAACCACGCATTCGTCCAGAAGTTCCTTTCCGGCGAAACCCATCCCCTGGAGCGCGTGCTCTGTTTCCGGGAGAGGAAGGTCGATCCCACGTACATCGTGGGCGTAGTTCGGGACATTTCCCATCAGGGCCTGCGGGGAAAGATCGTGCCCACCGTGTACGTGCCGGTCGCGCAACAGGAGCCGGGGTTCGGCGATGTTCTGGTACGCTCCGAACTGCCGCCCGGCGAAACCGCTCGAGCCGTCTCTCGGGAAATCGCGCGGATGGGCCCGGGCATAACCAACGGGGAGCCGCGGACCATCCGGCAGCACATCGACCAGTCCATTTTCCAGGACCGTCTTCTGGCTACGGTGGGTGGATTCTTTGGCGGCCTGGCGCTCTTACTGGCGGCCGTCGGGCTGTACGGCGTGGTGGCGTACGGAATGGCGCGTAGGGCGCGCGAGATCGGCATTCGCATGGCCCTCGGAGCGCGCCGCGGCGAAGTGCTGTGGATGGCGCTGGGCGATGCGTTGATCCTGGTAGCACTGGGGCTGGGGCTGGGCCTGCCGTCCGCACTGGCCACCGCGCGAGCGGTTTCGAAGGTGTTGTTTGGCGTAAAACCGGCGGACGCGCTGACATTCGTAACCACGGCGGGTGTGCTCCTGGCGATCGGACTGGCGGCGGCGCTAATCCCGGCGCGGCGCGCGGCCTCGATCGAACCGGTTCAGGTCCTGCGGCACGAGTAGCTGAAAAAGTGGGGCGGACGCCCGCGTCCTGGGCACCCACTAGGGACGACCCCCTGGTCGCGCGCTTTCCGGGCCGCCACTGGCATTTCGACCGGGGAGCGGCCGGGTGTCGGGATGCATGACGAGATCAGCGCGGAATCCGCTTCTCCAGTTCCCTCAAAAAATCCCGGAGCGCCTGGCGGTCTGCCTCCTGCCACTTGACCACCACGAAGAACCGCCCCTGGTAGAAGAACACGGTGTCGGCCGAGGGCCGCCAGCGCTGCGCCAGGTCCAGACCCACGGCGGATGAGGTCAGCTCATATGCCCGCGCCTCGAGCTTCCCCGGGCCCTCGTACACGGCCGTCTGGAGACGCCTGACGCTGGTGCGGGACACCGGGTCCGGCGCTTCCGAGACCGGTAGTTCCACGAGCGTGCTGCGCCGCCACACGTTGGCCATGCTCTCGGGAAACAGATCGAGCGGTGGCGCCTTCTCCCGGCAGGCGCTCAGCGCGAGTGCCAGCCACATGCCGCATAATACGGTGACAGGCAGTACCGTCCACGCGGCGCAAAGGCGGCGCCTTGGGACGGTGTTGCCTGTCACCATATTATGCGAACCTCATCAGTTTCGATTCTTGCATGGACGCGTGGAGCCGGGTGATACCATCGCATTAATGGGAAGATACAAGCCGGCGAGAGGCAAGGCCAAGGGCACGCGCGTACCGCAAGGCGGCCTTCCCTGCGTCATCCTGGTGATCGTCGGGATGTTGCTGGTTATGCTTTTCCTGTACTTTGTGATGAGAAATGCGAACGGATAATCGGCAGCCCTGCGAGATGCGCCGCGTCGAGATCGTGGTTGACTATCTCATGACCGCGGAAGGCTCCGCGTTGATCAAAGTGGGAAATACGCACGTGCTTTGTGCGGCCACCATTGAAGATAGCGTGCCGCAGTTCCTCAGGAACTCGGGGAAGGGCTGGGTGACGGCGGAATACTCCATGCTGCCGCGCGCCACCGCCAAGCGCACGCCGCGCGAGGTGACCAGGGGCCGGCCCTCGGGAAGGACTCACGAAATCCAGCGGCTGATCGGGCGCTCCGTCCGTTCCGTGGTCGATATGGCGGCGCTGGGCGAGCGCACCGTGATGATCGATTGCGACGTGTTGCAAGCCGATGGCGGCACGCGTACGGCATCCGTCACCGGCGCGTTCGTGGCGCTCACCCTGGCGCTACGGCAACTGGTGCGGTACGGCGCGCTCAAGACCATGCCGCTGCGCGATTTCGTGGCTGCCACCAGCGTGGGATTGGTGGGCGGGGTTCCCATGTTGGATCTGTGCTACGACGAAGACTCGCAGGCCGATGTGGATATGAATGTGGTGATGACCGGTTCGGGGCGCTTTGTCGAGGTGCAGGCCACCGCCGAGCACGGCGCCTTCGACGACGAACAGATGGCCCGGTTGTTGGCGCTGGCGCGCGTGGGTATTGCGCAGCTCGTCGAGATACAGAAGAAGGTAGCGAAGATTTGACGCGCCTCTTCTGCGCCACCGGGAACGCGGGAAAGCTGCGGGAATTCCGCATGGCCGCTGGCCACGCGCCCGTCGAGATCGAACTGTTACCCAACTTCAGGCAGATACCGCCGTGCGTCGAAAACGGCGCCACGTTTGAAGAGAACGCCATCCTGAAAGCCCGCCACTACGGCCCCCATGCGTCCGGCCTGTTGTTCGCGGACGATTCCGGCCTGGAAGTGGACGCCCTCGGCGGCGCGCCGGGCGTGTATTCGGCGCGCTTTTCGGGGCCGCACGCGACCGACGAGGCGAACAATCGCCTGCTACTCGAGAGACTGCGCGGCGTGAAGAATCGCACCGCGCGTTTCGTCTGCGCGATTGCGCTGGTGGAAGGCACTCGGGTCCGCGGCGTTTATCGGGGCGCGGTGGAGGGCGCGATCCTCGATGAACCGCGCGGTGGCGGGGGCTTCGGATACGATCCGCTGTTCTACTACCGGCCGTTCGGCTGTACATTCGGGGAAGCCGCCGACGAACGAAAGTTCTCCGTGAGCCATCGCGGACAGGCGCTTCTGGCCATGCTGGGGGCGCTGGGGGCTTAAAGCAGCAGTTCGGAAATGCGGCCAGATGTGCGACACCGCCAAGCGTCGACATGAGTGTCGACGCGGCACGCATGAGTGCGTGCGCCACGGCTCCAATCGGAGTTGTTACCGGTCGGATTCCTTCTTTTCGGCCATGCGTGCGTCCAGCTTCAACTTAATCGGTAACAACACTCGCAATGCGAACAGGTTGATCGCGGCCAGCGTTGCGGCCATAAAGAAGCGATCCTCCGCCACGGCCGCGCCCACTACGCCGGTGGTCCAGATGCTTGCCGCCGTGGCGGTGCCGTGAACGTTGCCCTCAGCCTTGAGGATAGCGCCACCCCCAATGAACCCGATGCCCGCGACCAGGCCCTGGATGACTCGGGATTGCGCGTCGATCGTGTTGTGATAAGCCGGCATGGCCAACATCACGTAACCGCAACTGGCCATCGCCACCAGCGGAAAGGTGCGCACTCCGACGCTATGGGCTTCCTTTTCGCGGTACCACCCGACCGGGAGCACCAGGAGATAGGCCAACGCCAACCTGCTGATGTCATGCCATGCGCCGTACCAGTCGATCGCCATTTCCTTACCGTTTATACCACCGCAGGCCATCGCCCCGGCAGGGACGACTCTGGGACCACGGGTACGCATGAAATTCATCAGATTTAGGGGTACGAATCGCCCGGTTTGGATGTATACTGGCCCAAACTCGCAATTTTGTCGTTATTGCAGCGGGAGGTTTAGACATGCTGAAAACATCGGCAGTTCAAAGAATGGGGCAGGTGCTCTGCGCCCTGGTGCTCCTATGCGGCTCGATTTTCGGCCAAACTACAACCGGGACCCTGGTGGGGACTGTCGTGGATCCCGCCGACGCCGCCGTGGCTGGAACAACCGTCGAGGTGAAGAACACTGCTACCGGTGCCGTATTCACCACTACCACCGGAACTGAGGGTATCTTCCGCTTCAACAGCCTGGTTCCCGCGACTTACAATTTGACCGTCAAACCCGCCACGGGCTTCAAGACCTACACCCAGTCCGATATCGAGGTCACCGCCAGTGAGGTTCGCGACCTCGGAAAAATCGCCCTCTCGCTGGGCGCCATCACCGAAAATGTGTCGGTCACCGCCGTCGCCACACCCGTGCAGACGGCCTCGGGCGAGAACTCCAAACTGATCGAGAAGGAGCAATTCGACAAACTCACGCTCAAGGGACGCGACATGTTCGGCCTGATGCTCACTTTGCCTGGGGTGACGGTAACCCAGAGGGACACGACCAGTGAGAACACCGTCGGGTCGGTGCGGATCAACGGCGCGCCTTACGCCAGTGCCAACTTCACCGTGGATGGCATCACCGACCTCGACACCGGTTCGAACGGAACTTCGCATTTCGAGCCCAATATGGATTCCATCGCCGAAATGCGCGTGCTCACCAGCAACTACCAGGCGGAATACGGCCGCAATGCCAACGGCGTCATCAGCGTCGTGACCAAGGGCGGAAGCACGGAATTCCACGGCAGCGCCTGGGCCAACAAGCGGCATGAGATGTTCAATTCCAAGAGCTTCTTCCAGAATTACAACGGCCAGCAGAAGAGCCTCTACCGCTTCTTCGTGTGGGGCTACTCCATCGGCGGACCCGTGTATATCCCCAAGCTTTTCAACACGCAGAAGAGGAAGCTGTTCTTCTTCTTTTCGCAGGAGTACACCAAACAGAAGCCGGCCACTCTCTCGGGGTACGCTAACATGCCGACCGTGGCGCAGCGGGCGGGCGACTTCTCGGACTACCGCGATCAGAACGGCGTCCCGGTCCCGCTCACCGACCCCACCACCGGAAACCCCATCCCCAATAACAACGTGGCCAGCCTGGCGGCCTTGAATCCCGCGGCGGCAAAAGCGGGCCAGGCGATCCTCAACGCCATGCCCCTGCCGAATATCTGCGGGCACCAGGGCGTGGCCGCCTCGGGCTGCATCCCGGATGCCCAGTTCGGCACACAACAGTGGCAGCGCAATTACTACTGGCAGTTCAACGAGACGCATCCCCGGCGCAACGACACCCTGCGCGTCGATTACAACGTGACCTCGAAGCTGAACACCTGGTTCCGCTACATCAACGACTACGACCTGGATACCACGGCGACATTCGGCGAGCTGAAAAACGCCTCCGGCCAGTACGCGCCCCTCACCATCGATCACCCCAACCCGGGACATGGATTTGGGGTCGGAATTACTTACACCATCAGTCCGACCATGGTGAACGAGTTCACTTTTGGCAAGAGTTACAACACCTGGTCCTACTATGCGCACGACCAGTCGCAACTGGACCGCTCCACCATGGGAAATCCGCCATCATTCAATAACTTCGCGACCGACCCGGCCTTCATGGCCGACCAGAACAAGCCGCGCCCCGGCCTCTCGCCTGGCAGCCAGAATCTCCAGATCGGCATCCCTGATTTCAGCTTTGGCGGCGGACAAGAGCCCAATGAGGCCTCCTGGTCCGGTGGCTGCAGCGGAGACTGCCCTTATACCAACTGGAATGACATCTACAGTTTCAACGATAACATCAGCAAAGTAATAGGCCCGCACAATCTCAAGGCGGGACTCTACTACGAGCGTACCGGCAAGGTGGAACAGGATCAGTTGGGGCGCCCGTACCTGGGCTCCTACAATTTCGCCAGTTCCTCGGCCATGCCGAACAATACGCAGGACGGCTACGCCAACGCCTTCCTCGGGAATTTCAACAGCTACAACGAAGCCGGACGCGTTGTCGGCGATTATTGGTACACGGACATCGAAGCCTTCATCCAGGACAACTGGCGCGTCAGCCGCCGCCTGACCCTCGACGTGGGAGTTCGCTTCTACCATCAACTGCCCACTGAAAACCTGAACTTCAACACCACGGAATGGGTTCGCTCGTCCTACAATCCGGCGCAGGCCATGCGCCTCTACTACCCTGGCTGCACGGTCTCGACGGCCGCCCGGGCTTGTCCTACAGCCAACCAGATCGCCGTGGACCCGGTGACTGGAACCACCACGTTCTTCGCTCTCAATGGCACCCTCGTGCCGGCTTCCGTGGGCGGCTACACAGGCACGCCCTCGCCCGCTCCCGGCATGGAAAGGGCCACCGAGAATAACCCCAAGCTTCCATTCACGCTGTGGAACGTGGCTACGGTGATTCCCGCCTTCCGGTTCGGCCTGGCTTGGGATGTCTTCGGCAACGGCAAGACCGCCATCCGCACGGGCTTCGGACAGTTCTTCAACCTCAGTTCGACGCAGAACTCTCAGAACTTCTCCGGGAACCCGCCGGATGTCTTCAATCGCGCGGCTTACTACTCCACCGTGGATAAGATTCCCAGCCTCGCCTCCAGCGCGGGAATCACGCCGATTACTCCCGGCGGTACGGTCGGAGACCAGAAGGTTCCGGGAACTCTCAACGGAAGCTTCATGATTCAACAGAAAGTCGGTTTCGGGACGGTCCTGGAGGCGGCCTATGTGTTCAATATGAGCAAACACCGGACGGTCACCAAGCAGATCAATGCCGTACCGATGTTCTCCCAATATAGTCCCGCCAACTTCAATCCGAACGTGGCCTATTTGCCTCCCAATACCAGCGGCAAGACTCTCAACGACAATTATTTCCGCCCCTTGCCCGGATTGGGCGGGCTGACCTATGTAGACTACTCGGGCGGCAGCACTTACCACTCCCTGCAAGTGAGCTTACGGCGCAACTTTACTCGTCGCCTCTCGTATGGACTGGCATACACCTGGTCCAAGACGATGAGTGCTTACGGAGCCTCCGAGTTTCCGACCCAGAGCCCTTACTTCACCGACAACCGGAATTATGGGCCGGTGTATCAGCCCACTCCCCACGTGATCGTGGTCAACTATATCTACGACCTGCCCAACCTCGGTCCCAGAGTAAAATTCAAACCCGTGGGATGGGTCACCGATCACTGGACGATCTCGGGTATTACGCAGTGGCACAGCGATATTCGGGTCGCCGTCCCCGGCATATCGTTCACCGGCACCACCAGCACCAACCCCCTGATGAACTGGACTGGCAGTTACGCGTCGGGAAACGAAGCGGCCCGCATGTTCGTGACCGGCAATCCCCAGCTTCCCTCGGGCCAGGTCTCGTTTGCCGGCAGCACGCCGCTCGTTCAAGCCCCCGGCGCCAACGCCAACGGCACGCCCGGCAACCAGATCCTGAACGAAAGCGTGTTCGTAATTCCCTTCCCGTGCAGTTGGACCCCGGGAGCGACTCCGCAACAGGGCATCGGGCAATCGCTGTCCTGTTTTGGCAACGCCGGCGCGGGCAGCATCATCCCCCTCCCCGGAACCCGGATGTTCAACTCGGATATCACATTCGGCAAGGCCTTCCCGATCAATGGCGAAAAGCGGCAGATCCAGTTCCGCGCGGAGATGTACAACATCTTCAACCACACCCAGTTCAGCGCAGCCAACATCGGCCCCCAGTACAACTGGCCCCTTTGGCAGACCGGCGTTCTGCAGCAGACCAACGCCAACCTGGGCCGTTACACCGCCTCTTTGACCCCGCGGCAAATGTCGTTGTCGCTGCGGCTACTGTTCTAACGGCGGCGGGGCAGGGCCGTGCCCTGCCCTGGCCTGACAGGCGAAAGTGACAGGGGAAAGCGCCTGTCCCACCAAGGCCAAGACCTACCCCAGCATGTCGAGGGCGGCCTGAATTTCGTCGCGGGTGTGCAAATCGCCTTTGCGCGTGGTGACTTCCAGGCCCGTCCGATACAGCGCGCGCGCCTCCTCCAGCCGCCCCAAGCGCTCCAGCGTCTGTCCGCCGTGAAAGTACGCCGCCGAATAGTCCGGGTTGATGCCAAACAACGCGCGGAATTCGCCCATGGCGGCGTCCAGGTCGCCGGCATTGCGGTACTCCATCGCCAGACCGTACCGCAGGAAGCTGTCGGCGGGTTGCTGCGCCACCATGGCCTTGAGGGTTTCCAAACGAGAGCTCGTCATATCTTGTGCTACTATACCTCCGGAATGGCGTGCCCCTACTTCTTTCCGGTGGAACCGCGCACAGCGGGAAGCAATCCGCAACATGCCATGCTGCCGTTGGGCGCTTCCTGGACCGGTTCCTGCCAGGCCGTTCCCGATGCCTCCTGGCAGCCGGACGACACCACCCTCCGTTCCCTCTGCAACCTCGGATATGCCCGTGGCAACTGCTCCCGCTTTCCCTGCGACGACGGTCCCGACGCGGTGCGCTTTACGATTTCGCGCGACGATGGCCGGTCCCTCCGGATCTACTACGTGGTGGAACGCGATCATCACCCCTTTGCCCATGGGCCGCTGGACTACTCTCTGGCGGGCCAGCGATTCGCCGATCCGCCGCCGGGCGAAACCATGGGCCGCCAGGCGCGCGCCTACGTCGAGAGTTATCTGCGGCGCAAAGCGGAAGCCCAGGGGCGCTGAGCGGCATCCAAATACTGAAATGACGGAAGGTAAGAAGGTTCGCGAATCGATCTCCGAATACTCGGAGATTGCGCTTCCCAACGATGCCAATGGCCTGGGGAATGTGCTGGGCGGGAAGGTCATGCACCTGGTGGATCTGGCCGGCGCCATGGCCGCCATACGTCACGCCCGCACCACGGTGGTCACGGCTTCGGTGGACAGTATGCACTTCATCCATCCCGTGCGCATCGGGCAGTTGATCGTCCTCCGATCGTCGGTGAACCGCGTCTTCCGCACTTCCATGGAAGTAGGCGTCCAGGTGGAAACCGAGAACCTCATGACCGGCGAGAAATTGCACACCTGTTCGGCGTACCTGACGTTCGTGTCGCTGGATAAAGCCGGAAAGCCGACTCCCGTGGGGCCGGTCATCCCGGAAACCGAGCAGGAGAAACGGCGCTACCGCGAGGCTGGCGAGCGCAGGGAATATCGCCTGGCTCTGCGCCACCGCCTGAAAACCTGACCGGCAACCGGGTTCAGGCCTCTTTGTACATGTACTTGATGCTCGGCTTGTAGAGCAGCAGGTTGGGTCCTTCGGTGCGGTTCACTTTCAGGCAGCACTTGTCATACCACTCGATCGTCCCGTGAAGCGTCTCACCATCGCGCAGCACGAAAACCATCGCGGTCTTGGCCTGCATCTGCTTCACGTAGTAGAAGTTCTCGGCATTCGTCTGATCCGGCGGAACAGGCTTCTTCTGGGCTTGGGGAGCGCGCCGGGGAGGCGTAATCTGTTCCTTGATCTCGTTGAGAGACGGACGAATGAGTTTGCGATTGACAGCTTCCACGGGATGCCATCCTTTGAAAGAGAATATGATTACCGCCGCTGCTCGCTTTTCAGCGGGGCGGTCTAGTTGGATCAAACAGTCCGACTTGAACCCATAAATAACACAATGGATGGTCCACCGCAACGTGGTGCCGCCCAGGAACATCCTGACCCGCGTAAAGCTAAGCGCCGCCGAAGTTTAGTATGATGAACAGGAATGTCCCAGCGGGAATCAATGGTAGCCCAACCGGCTGGATTCTCGCCGCAAGTCCTTCGCAGGCTGACCGAACTGGAAACTGCTCTGGGGTCGGCGATTCGCGGCAAATCCGAGGTGGTCCGGCTTTCCCTGGTCTGCCTGCTGGCGCGCGGTCACTTGCTGCTGGAAGATGTGCCTGGCGTCGGCAAGACCACCCTCGCACAAGCCCTGGCCCGTTCCGTCTCCTGCCGCTTCCACCGCCTGCAGTTCACCAGCGACATGCTGCCGAGCGATGTCCTCGGCGTCACCATCTACAACGCGCACGCGGAAGCCTTCGAATTCAAGCCGGGCCCCATCTTCAGCAATTTTTTGCTGGCCGATGAGATCAACCGCACAACTCCCAAAACTCAGTCGGCTTTGCTCGAGGCCATGAATGAAGGCCAGGTAACCATCGACGGCCGGTGCCACCCGCTTCCGCGCCCCTTCATGGTGATCGCCACGCAGAACCCCGTGGAACACCACGGGACCTACCCGCTGCCGGAATCGCAACTCGATCGTTTCCTCATGCGCTTGCGCATCGGTTATCCCGACGCCGCCAGCGAACGCCTGATCGTGCGCAACAGTGAGCGCCCGCTTTCCGAAACAGTGGCTTCGGGACTGGTGGCCGACGACGTCCTGCAACTCCAGGATGCCGTCCACCGTATTGCCGTGGAAGAGGTGCTGGTGGATTATATGCTGGCCATCGTCGAGAAGACGCGCAACCACGAGTCGCTGGCCCTCGGGGTAAGCCCGCGCGGCTCGCAGGCGCTGTATCGCGCGGTGCAGGCGCTGGCGCTGCTGGAGGGCCGCGAATACGCCATCCCCGACGACGTCAAGCGGCTGGCCGGGCCGCTGTTCGCGCATCGCGTGGTCATCAACACCCGCACCACGCTGGTGCCGCGCCGCTCCGATGTGGGCGAGCGCATCATCGAAGAGATTCTCAGCCAGATCGACGTGCCGCTGTAGATTGTTCCCCATATGAAGACCGCCATCATCGGCCTGCCCATGGTAGGCAAGACCTCGCTTTTCACGATCCTGACCGGCGTCCCTCAGGAAACCAGGATCGGCTCCACGGCCGCGCGCACCGGCGTGGCGAGGGTGCCGGATCCACGAGTGGAGGCGCTGGCGCGGCTGTTTGAGCCGCCCAAGGTGACCCACGCGACGGTGGAATATGTCGACATGCCGTCGATCTCCAAGGAGACCCTTCGCGATGTCGGTTCCATTGCCAGCCTGCGCGTGGTGGATGCTTTCGCGCACGTGCTGCGCCTGTTCGCGGACGAGACCGTTCCGCACGAGAAGGGGTCGGTGGACCCGGTGCGCGACCTGGAAGACGTGGAGACGGAGCTGATCCTCAGCGACCTGGTGGTTGTGGAGAAGCGGCTGGAGCGGTTGGACAAGGACCGTAAGAAGATCAAGAACGCCGAATTGGATCGCGAATTCGAGCTGCTGGAGAGGTGTAAGGCCGCGCTCGAAAGCGACCAGCCGCTACGGCAACTGGAAATCGACGCGGACGATGAGAAGCGCCTGCGGGGCTTCCAGTTCCTCTCCCAGAAGCCCGTGCTCTACGTCCTGAACCTTGGTGAGGATGAAGCGGGCAAGCTCCACGACCGCGAGCGCGAATATCGCGAAGGTCCGCTCGCGGGACGCAAGCACACCGCCGTGACCGCCGTCTGCGGCAAGATCGAGGCGGAACTGGCGGAGTTGCCCAGAGCCGAGCAGCAGGACTATCTGGCGAGCTACGGCCTGGAGGAATCCGGCCTGGAGCGCCTGATCTCAGCCACCTACTCGTTGCAGGGGTTGATGAGCTTTCTCACCGCGGGCGAGGATGAGTGCCGTGCGTGGACCATCCCCAAAGGCAGCACCGCGGTGAAGGCCGCGGGCGCCATCCATTCGGACTTCGAAAAGAAATTCATCCGCGCCGAAGTGGTGAACTGGCAGGCGCTGGTGGGTCTGGGCGGCTACGCCGGAGTCCGGGAAAAAGGCCTGCTGCGGTTGGAAGGCAAGGAATACATCGTGAAGGATGGCGACGTCCTGGTGATCCGCCACGGATAGCGGAGAACTGGTTCTTAAGGGACACCACTGGTCGCTTCAGTACAATCACGAAAGAATGGATTTCGAAATCACTGACGAGGTCCAGGAGGTCGAGATAGTCGCCGTCGGCAAGTCAATCCGAGACCGAGCAAGGCTCAAGAAGATCTATGGCCCTGGCCGGTGGCGGAAACTGAAAGGGATTGCCCACGTGCGGCTTCAAAGCGGCAGAATCCGGCTGGCGGAATTGCCCTGGTACGAGGCCCATGGTATTGGTAAAAGGGACGTCAAACGAAAGCGGTACCTGGACTGATGCGAGGAACGCGACACAAGGATTCAGCCCCACGATTTGTGGTTTGCGTAGACAACTCCGATTACGAGGCGTCCTTGGAACTGCACAAGATTTACGCGGTTGTTCCAGACCCGGATGCGGCAGGATCGGGACCTTCGAATCATTGACGAGAGTGGCGAGGACTACCTGTACGCCGCCAGCGCTTCGTGGCAATCGAAGTGCCCAAGGCGTTGGAGCGCGCCATACTCAAGAAGGCTTCCTGAACCAGCCAGCCCGCTCGTCATAGCGGCACAGCTTCCGTTGGACCGGACTGGTTCGCAAACATGCGCTTGCGCATCGGTTATCCCGACGCCGCCAGCGAACGCCTGATCGTGCGCAACAGTGAGCGCCGCTTTCCGAAACAGTGGTTTCGGGACTGGTGGCCGACCGCGAGCGCGAATATCGCGAAGGTCCGCTCGTGGGACGCAAGCACACCGCCGTAACCGCCGTCTGCGGCAAGATCGAGGCGGAACTGGCGGAGTTGCCCAGAGCCGAGCAGCAGGACTATCTGGCGAGCTACGGCCTGGCGGAATCCGGCCTGGAGCGCCTGATCTCAGCGACCTGTTCATTGCAGGGCTTGATAGCACAGCCTAGTTTGCGTAAGCTTTACGGGGCGTGAGCCGCAAGTCAGGGGTCCGCAGGATAGGGTTTCAAATCCGGATTGGGCGAGTCCGCCTCCAGGAGCCAGACATGCCGCGAAGGAAAATACCGGATCAGCGGACCGCTGCACCCGGCTTCATCATCCCAAGCCCACACTACCTTCGCGGAATCGATGTCAGCCCGGTTGAAGACCCACTGTGCATAGCTGTCGGTGGATTTCGGGTCGTAACGGACTAGCACCAGGTGCTGCCCCTCAGAATGGTTTAGGCGGTCCTGAATCCGGGCGCGAGTCAGGAGGCCGGGCCTGGCAAAACACCAGGAAAAAACTTCGTGGAGGAATCGCCCGCCCGCCGCCTCAGCCCCATAGAATGCGATCAACATAGCGACTAACAGGACGGGAATCGCGCGTCCCACTACAAGGCCGATCCGCCCTGAAGCGCGCACCCTTCGCAAGCACTGTATCGTTAAGAGATAGATAATCCCGGTGACGGGCGCTGCGTAGTGCGGAAAGACACCGATCTCCAGGAGCAGTCCCACCAGGACCACTCCCAACACCAAATATGCCAGTCGCAGCCGTTTCGCGCGTAGCTCCCAGGGCAGCGCCAACAGGCATACCGCCAACAGCGGGCCCAAAAAGAAGTTCCCGAGTTTCCCGACCTTCTGCAAGCTGGCCCAAAACAACCCCACACTGAGATTTTCGAAGTACACTTTGCGAGCATCAGTCCACATAACCTTCATGACCTCGTGAGGATAGACCCGATCGGGCCCGAGTTTCTGGAACCAGAAAAGCGGTGTGTTCGCATACTGGGCCTCATGGACTTGGTAGGGCATGACCAGCGGCTGGCCCGTGGTTTTGAAGTTGTAAACCAGAATCCACACTGAAGTGAGAAGGAGCAGGACGAGGATGGGCAGGAGGGGCCGCAATGCCGCCCGCCGCCGCCGGTATGCCCAGGCCGCCAATATGAGAACTGCCGGCGCAGCGGCGAGAAGACCTTCATAGGGCCGGCTGTTTGCGAGAACAGCCAGACCGATACCAAAGATAAGTCCGTCACGAAAAAGCCTGCGACGCATGAGGCGCGGCAAAGAACCGTAGAGCAACGCCCCACCGATAGCCGCGACGGTCCCACCAAAGTACGAGTCAATCCAGTAGCTGCCCACCACAGTGCGCAGCATCGCAAGCAGGCCTCCGAGGAGAGCCCATCGCGGCGGAACCCATGCCTGCAGCATCCAGACAATAGCGGCACACATCACTCCCGCACTGAGCCACACGCCGACCCAGGGGTTCCGTGCCAGCAGGATGCCCGCCGCGAGAACCAGCCCCTGAGCCGGCGGATACTTCGAGACGTAAGTCGGCTGTGACACAATCATCGAGTTCTCGAAGCAGGTCCATAGCGGGTGCGAAGGATTGGCGATGCGCCCCGATGCGAAGGTATCGGCGGCCAGCAGGTAGCTGAAATCCTCGAATACCGCGGGCTGCGGAACCGGGTGTAAGGGTAGCAGCGCGGCGCGAAGCGCCAACACCAGGACTCCGACGGACACCACTGCCAGGCGGCGCTTTCCAGCGAAACGGGCGAAGACACGCTCCACCGCGGACGCGCGGCAGCGCGAGTTGCGAGTGGCCACACCCCAGGCGATAACCGGAACCAGCAGGATCAGCCAAGTGAGCTCGATAGCGTTTGTGTCAAAGGTTACTGGAGGGGCCATCAACTGGAGAAAACCCTGCTCAGCAAGGCATTGGCTCCGTTCACCAGGCGACTCACGTTGCCTGGATGCCGTGTCACCAGGGAACGGTACGACCCCACGATGCGCGGCCGAAAGTAGAACGTCCAGTAGGCCATGCGCGCCAACCCTTCCATGTGAAGTATAACACGGAAGCGCGCGACGGTGCGGGGCTGCTTTGGCAGGCTGGAGGCGGGTGGACATCCAAGCCGGGGAGCTATTGGCAAAGTGCGAGTGAGGTTAGCATCGTGCCGTAAACTGGGCGCAGCGCGATCTTGGTTCCTTCCCTCTGCTAACTTATTGTGTACCAACGATAGCGTTGAATCCCCATGTCCCGCGTCATACCGTATCTGCAGGCGGCATCCGAATTACCTTGGGTGCCAGTCTGTGACCGTTCATGACTACTGCTGCGGCCATTTGTCCCATCTGCTCAAGCCGGAAGATGTACTACGCCTTCTCGGTGCAGCAGTCTCGGTTGGTGGAGTGCCGCGACTGCGGGCACATGATGCTGCACCCAGCTCCCAGCGATGCAGAGTTGAGCCAAATCTACGATGAGAATTACTGGCTCCTGGACGCTAGCGACGAAGAGCGGCGGCATTTCTCAGATCTCAAGCAGGCAACTGCCCGGCCCTATCTAGACCTGATTCAGCGCTGCCTGGGACGGCACGGCGGCCGGTTGTTGGAGGTTGGGTCTGGAGCAGGCGATCTCCTGACCGCGGCTGCCGATTTGGGCTATGACGTGACCGGTGTGGAGTACTCGGAATATGCATGTGCCAAGGCGCGCGAGAGGCTCGGAGACCGGGGCCGGATTATTCGTGGCGACATCACTTGTTTGCAGGATGAGAACCACTACGATGTCTGCGTGATCGCGGATGTCATCGAGCACGTGAGAGATCCCCGGGACTTCCTCGAGCGGGTGTACAACCTGGTGAGGTTTGGCGGCATCGTGATCATCGCAACCCCCAGCCGTCAGTCCTGGTCGGCCCGGCTCATGAAGGACAAGTGGATGGAGTTCAAGACTGAGCACCTCCACTACTTCACGCAAGAGACGCTTCACAGCCTCCTGTTCCGAACGGGCCTCGATCCGATCGCAGCTCTTCCAGGCCGCAAGTGCCTCAGCCTGGAGTATGTCACGGCCCATTTTCGGAAGTACCCCGTGAAGATGGTGTCCGCTGGCCTCAGGTGCCTCTCGGCTATCTTGCCAGCCGGCCTCCGCAAAAGGCCATTTCAAGTAGTGGCCAGCGGGATTATCAGCGTCTCCGTGAAAGTGCCCAGGACACAGCGGCCCAGGCTTTCGATCATTGTGCCTGCCTATAATGAGGCAGCCACCCTTGAGGGTGTTCTGAAGAGCCTGCTGGAGAAGAAACTGGACGGCATCGATAAGGAAGTTGTCCTGGTCGAGAGCAATTCGACCGACGGAACGCGCGACATCGTGATGAGGTACAGGGATTGTCCTGGAGTGAAGGTTGTCCTCGAAGACCGGCCGCGGGGCAAAGGTTGCGCGGTGCGTACGGGGCTGGCTCACGCTACTGGGGATTACATCCTCATCCAGGATGGCGACCAGGAATACGACATCGAAGATTACGACGTGCTGATTGATCCGCTGGTGGCCGGCACCAATGCCTTTGTCCTTGGTTCGCGACACGGCGGCCGGACCTGGAAAGTCCGCCAGTTCAAGGGGAAGCCCTTTACCGGCATATTGCTGAACTTCGGACACTGGCTGTTTAAGACGGCGGTAAACACGCTATTCCGTCTACATCTCGACGATCCGTTCACCATGTACAAAGTGTTCCGCCGGGACTGTATCACGGGCCTGAGCTTCGAGTGCAACCGGTTCGACTTCGACTACGAATTGCTGATCAAGATCGTTCGCAAGGGCTATCGCCCGGTCGAGATCCCGGTTAACTACCGTTCCCGCTCGTTCAGCGAAGGTAAAAAGGTATCGATCGCCCGCGACCCGTGGACCTGGGTGCGAGCCATTCTCAAATTCCGATGGGTGGACCTCGACGTCATCGAAGGCTGGCGAACGAATCTCAACCCAAGAACCGCCGAGGACGCCGCCATCGTCCGCCCCGCCTGGACCGAGGCTCCAGCAAAAAGCGTAGCAGGCCGCTAGCCCGCCCGACCCTCCAATTTGGGCAGAGCGTGAATTTTGAGCCAGTGCTGCCGTAAGCCCTCAAGTTCGGTTGAGTAGCCTATTGGGGATTTCTCAGGACGTACTTGATGTAAGGGATCAGCTTTCGGTTTTCCGATTTTCGGTGCAGATAGACATAGACCCAAGAAAACCACAGACGGTAGAGCAAATTGGGTTTCCGGCTAACCAGGAATTTCAGCAACGACCTCCACTTTGGGAAGAGTATAGCAGTCTGGAAGAAGTATAGAAGGTTTGTGACGCGATCGCGGTCCAATTTCTTGAGGACCGTTGTCGAGAGTATAGTCGTCGGGATCGACTTGAAAGAGAATCCTTCCTCGAGGTAACCCTCCCGCAAGGCGGTTTCGACGATCTGAGTTCCAGGCAGCGGGGTAAAGATAGCTCCCCTTGGAAACTCGGTCTTCATCTGGACATTGACGTCAATGGTTTGCCACAATTCAGCTTCGGTCTCAGTGGGGAGGCCGACCATGTTATAAGTCCTGATCTTTATGTTTCGCCGATGTAGCCGATCTGCGACGGCCACGAGCTGCTGGTTGGTGTAACGTCTGTTGAGAATCTCTCTGCGAACGCGTTCCGAGCCGGATTCTACGCCCAGCGC
The DNA here is from genome assembly GCA_020073365.1 of Terriglobia bacterium. GTDB lineage: Bacteria > Acidobacteriota > Terriglobia > Bryobacterales > Bryobacteraceae > JAIQFL01. Next base: position 19,421 of record JAIQFL010000060.1, read on the forward strand.
GACACAGTGACACCGGTGTTTCGCGATGAGATCGACGAATGTTTCGGTTGCGAGTTGAGGTTCCAAAAGAAGCACGAAAGGGAGGTCGATGCGGGCGCTGTAGGCGTCGAGAAAGTCGCTCATCCAAGGCAAATCGATGCCGAACGAGTCAGATGCAAAGAGAACGGGGCTCGGCGAAAAGAACTCGAGCGCCTGTTCGATTTCCTGTACCGAACGAGAGGCACTGAAGTGGCGCACAGGCCGCCCCAGGCCCGCATAGATCTTCCTTAGAGGCGCGTTGAAGCAGTAGGAACAGGAGAAAGGACAGCCGCGGATTGGAAAGGCAAGGGGAGGAGAATTAAGTGCAGCCGTCCCGCGATAGCAGGACCAATCGATCAGTGGGATGTTGTCGAGCGGATCTACCAGGGGTCGAATTGGATTGCGATAGATCTGGCCCTGTTGTTTGACCCACAGATTCCGGATACCAGTATAGGGCTGACCCCGATCGATCGCGGTCAAAAGTTCCGGCAGAGTTTCTTCCGCTTCCCCTCGGCAAATCATGTCGACGGCGTCTTCCTGAATCACTTCAGGGAACAAAGTGGGATGAGGCCCGCCCAGAATGATCGGAATATCGAAGTGCTTCTTGATTTCGGCGGCCAGCGACAGCGTCTTGTTGGCCAGTGGCGTCATGCACGAAAAGCCAATCAGGCTGGGCTTCATCGCGGCGATTCTGCCTAGTGTCTTTTCGTGGCCGTCGACTAAGTGCACAGCGAACTCGTGGCCTGCACGCCTGGTTGCAGCGTTGAGATAGGCGGTACCAACGTACGGTGCAATTTGAAGTTGCACCATGAGCATCCTGGCCATTCAATTCACCTGTGAGTGTAGTTTAACTCGAAAGATCATCGCAGTGCCAGAAGTTGTGTTGATCCATAACCTTGGGCAACCGAACCGGTTAACCAAGCCAATCTTGACAACCTAAGGTGTATGTTTTGTAATCGGTGTTTGGGACTGAATCCGCACGCAATCGAGCTCACCGCTCTAGTTCTGCTCGCACCCTTGGTTTGGCTGGGACTGGCTGGACGGAACCTCCGGCGACGCTTTACAGGGCGTCCCTTTTCAAGGTTCGCGGCCCGTCGGGGACTGGCCGTGCTGTCGGTGGGCGTGGCCGCGCTGGCGATTCGTGCCGCTCTGTTACCGCTCCATCCTCCCCCAGAGCCGTATGTCGTGGACGAAAACAGCTACCTGCTGGCAGCAGACACCTTCGCCTCGGGACGCGCTGCGAATGCGCCACATCCGTTCTGGATCCACTTCGAGACCATATGCGTTCTGTCGCAGCCTAAGGTTGCGTCTAAGTATCCCCCTGGGCAGGGGCTCGTGCTCGCTGCCGGAATTCTGTTGGCGCAAAGGCCGTGGGTGGGCGTATGGCTCAGCGTCGGGGCGATGTGCGCCAGCATTGTGTGGATGTTGCAAGGTTGGGTGCCGCCGCGATGGGCGCTTCTTGGTGGGATTCTTGTCGTAGTGCGGATCGCGGCGGGCAGTTACTGGATCGACAGCTATTGGGGCGGGGCCGTGGCCGCAACGGGTGGCGCCCTCTTTTATGGTGCACTGCCACGTCTCATGCGCCAGTTGACGCTGCGTGACAGTCTGGTTCTGGGTGTGGGCCTGGCCATTCTTGCCAACAGCCGCCCGTTCGAAGGGCTGGTCGTGACCATGCCCGCGTTAGCGGTGTTGGCAGTATGGGCTTTCCGGCGCGGCTGGCCGGCTGCACGGGCGCTCGTCCCAATGGTGGCCGTGCTCGCTGTGACCGCCGTCGCAATGCTGGCGTATAATCGCGCGGTAACCGGCAGTCCCTGGCAAATGCCCTATCAACTCCACGAAGCCCAGTACGCGATCGCGCCGCTCTTTTTGTTCCAGAAACTACGGCCCGAACCCGTATACCGCCACGCCCCTATCAAGGCATTTTGGACGGGATTTGCGCGCGACGAATATCTGAAGTCTTTTCGCATGGGTCTGGTGGCAGCCAGCCTGGAGAAGATCGAAAACGTCCGAGATTTCTTCCTGGGACCGCTGCTAACCCTACCGTTGCTGGCCCTTCCATGGGCGTGGCGTCAAAAACGATTCCGGCTGATCTACATTAGCCTCGGGGTGCTCCTGTGCGCACAGTTGACTGTGATGGGCGTCCTGCCCCACTACACCGCACCGGCAACCGCATTGATCTACCTTACGGTAATCCAGTGCCTGCGGTACCTTCGCATCAGCGGGCCAACGGGTCTGGTCTTAGCACGCACTATTCCCGCCGTCCTCGCTTTTACGATGCTTCTGTTCTATGCGCTGGAGGCTAGCGGGTCCACGTTCCTGCATGAGCCCTATTCCTGGTGCTTCGCCAGGCCGGGCAATCTGGAGCGGGCTCAACTCCTGAGGCAACTGGAGGCTACTCCCGGGCGCCACCTGGTGATGGTGCGGTACGGCCCGAATCACGTGCCCAACTGGGAGTGGGTCTACAACCGTGCCGACATTGACGGGGCCAAAGTGGTGTGGGCCCACGAGATGGATGCTAGCCGCAATCGCCGGCTGATGGAATACTTTCACGAGCGACAAGTCTGGCTGGTGGAGCCGGACACAACGCATCCGGTATTGAAACCGTATGCGGAGCAACGCGGCCAGTTGTCCTTGGTTGACGAAAAGCGGTAGATTCCTTGCGGATTGCGCTCGGCTGGGTGGCGGGTGAATCCCCGTTTACCTGCCCAAGTATCCCGGCTCTGGTCCGAGCCCTGAAGTCACCCCAGTTATGCCAATTACGCTGGTTTTCTCACGAGCACGGCCGTGACGTTGTCCGGTCCACCCGCCTGCTTGGCCGCTTCGATCAACTGGCGGCAACTCTCGTCGAGCGATGCCCCGTTGCGCCCGCCCCGCAGGATCTGCTCCAGTTGCGGGGCATCTAACACGCCATGGAGCCCGTCGCTGCACATCAGCACCAGCGAGTTGGATTTCAAGCCTACAAAATAGTAATTCACGGTCAGGGGTGCACTGGCGCCGATCGCCATCGTCAGCACGTGGCGCATGGGGTGATTGCGCAGGGTCTCCTCATCCAGTCCGAGAGGACGGCCCACTTCGTTGACCCATGTCTGATCGTCGGTGATGGCGCGGAAGCCATCGTCGTCCAGCAGGTAGGCCCGGCTGTCGCCCACGCTGGCGATGGAGAGGTCGCCATCGATTTCCAGGGCGGCCACCAGAGTAGTTCCCATGCCCTCCAGGGTGGGGTCGCTGTGAGATGCCTGGAGCACCCGACGGTTGGCCTCTTCGACCGCGGAAATCAACACCTGGGAGTCGCGCCGCTGGGCCAACAGGATGATTTCGGCCACTGTGTCGACGGCCATTCGGGATGCCCGCTCGCCGGCTTTGGCACCGCCCATGCCGTCCGCCAGTATGTACAAACCCAGATCCGGCTCGATCAGGCAGCAGTCTTCGTTATTCGACCTGACGCAGCCTTTGTCCGACAATGCGGAGGATTCCAACATTCCCAACTTCCGACCCCAGCCCAAACTTTAGCACGGCGTTTGGGCGCACCGCACCCGTAATTTTATCTAATGGCGGCGCGCGGTAAAATGTGAGTACTATCCTCATGCTTTGGAATCGCCTCCGGTTAACTTTCGATATGATCAAGTTCGAGCACTCGGTGTTCGCCCTGCCCTTCGCCCTTACCGGCGCGCTGCTGGCTTTTCGCGAGGGAGGATACATTGCGGAGATGCGGTGGAAACTGCTCTGGATCGTGCTGGCAATGGTGGGAGCCCGCTCCGCGGCGATGGCCTTCAACCGCCTGGTGGATTCCGACATGGATGGCCGCAATCCGCGCACCAAAATGCGCCACTTGCCGGCGGGCCTCTTGAGCCGCGGGTTTGGCTGGGCTTTCGTAGTGGCGGCATCCACGGTTTTCGTCCTGGCGGCGGGCCAACTGAACCCGCTCTGCCTCCACCTGGCCCCCCTGGCGCTCGCCATCGTCTTCTTCTATTCCTTCACCAAGCGATTCACCTCTTTCTCGCACCTGGTATTGGGATTCAGCCTGGGAATCGCTCCAGCCGCAGCTTGGATCGCCGTCCGCGGCTCTCTGGATCCCCGGATCCTGTGGCTCACAGCCGCAGTGACTTTCTGGACCGCCGGATTCGACGTCATCTACTCCTGCCAGGACTATGAATTCGACTGCGCCGAGGGCCTGGCGAGCGTCCCTCGCCTCCTGGGCATCGCGCGCGCGCTCAGAGTCTCTCAGGCGATGCACGTTCTGATGGTTTTGTGCCTGCTGGCCCTGGTTTACACGCTCCGGCTCGGGGCGCTGTCTCTCACCGGCGTCGCGGCGGTGGTGGGTCTGTTGCTGTACGAGCATAGCCTGGTCAAACCGAATGACTTGTCGCGCGTCAATGCGGCCTTCTTCACCATGAACGGCTATGTGAGCGTGTTATTCTTTTTGTTCTGGGCCGCCGATATATTCCTCCTGAAACCGGGAGTGTGAAACATGCAAGCTGTCATTAACGATCCTCGTCTGGTTCCCATCCGTAAGAAAGTAGAGGCAGGAGGGCGGCTCTCGTTTGACGACGGCGTGGCGCTCTACCGCACCGTGGACATCCTGGCGCTGGGTTACCTGGCCAATCTCGTACGCGAACGGCTGCACGGCGACACCACCTACTTCAACGTGAACCGCCACATCAACCCCACCGACGTTTGCGTCGCCAGTTGCCGGCTGTGCGCGTTCGGGAAACGGGTGCGCGACCCCAAAGCGTATACCATGTCGCTCGAAGAAGTATGGCATCGCGCCGGCGAGGGGTGGAGCGAAGCGGTCACCGAGTTCCATATCGTGGGTGGCCTGCATCCGGAATTGACGCTGGACTGGTATTGCGAGATGCTGCGCGGGTTGAAGCAGCGCTTCCCGCAAGTCCATTTGAAGGCCTTCACCATGGTGGAGATCGCCTACCTGGCGCACCGCGCCAAAATTTCGGCCCGCGAGACCCTGGAGCGCCTGCGCGACGCCGGCATGGATTCGCTCCCCGGCGGCGGGGCGGAGATTTTCAATGAGCGGGTCCGCCGCATCATCTGCGATCACAAGATCGACGGCGACGAATGGATTGAGACAGCCCGCATCGCGCACCAGTTAGGCCTGCACTCCAATTGCACGATGCTCTATGGCCACATCGAAAACGAGGAGGACCGGGTGGATCACCTGGTGCGCCTGCGTCAACTGCAGGACGAGACGCACGGCTTCGTGACCTTCATCCCGCTGGCCTTCCACCCCGACAACACGCCGCTCCAGCACATTCCGAAGACCACGGGCTTCGACGACATCAAGAACATCGCGGTAGCGCGCCTGATGCTCGACAATATCCCGCACATCAAGGCGTACTGGGTGATGATGACCCCGCGGATTGCGCAGATCGCGTTGCGTTTCGGGGCTGACGATATCGACGGCACCATCGTGGAAGAGCGCATCTACCACGACGCCGGCGCAACTACCGTGCAAGGCCTGCGCCGCGCCGAGTTGCTGCAACTGATCCGGAAGGCCGGCCGCCAGCCCGTGGAACGCGACACGCGGTACCGGCCGGTCGAGCGGACGGAATCCACGTTTACGGTGCTGGTGTAGCCGGTGGTCAATACCACAGACACAAGATAGGAATACGTCTGAACAGGCCTACCGGGGTGGATGGCCAAGCCCTAATCCTAATTCCGGCGTATTATCAGGCATTAAACCAACCTGCTACGATGAAATTGAGGAGTCATGAACCTTTCGCTGACAGCGGACGAAGAAGCCAGGCTGGTCGCGCAAGCGGTCGCGCGAGGCACGACGCCAGAGGCGTTGGTTCGTGAGGCGATCGAGCCGATCCTCTCTGCCGCGGCAGAGAATCCCTCCCAAACAGATGAAGGCACTCCGAGGGAGCGCCGGCCCATTTGGGATGTCCTACTGGAGAACATGAAAGGTGTGCCGCCTGAGGATCTCGCGGCCCTTCCCACGGACGGCGCGAGCCAAATCGATCACTACGTCTACGGCCTGCCCAAGAGAGCCGAATGAAGTCTGTTTTTGCCGACACCTTCTACTGGGCGGCATTGACCAGTACCGGGGATTCCGCCCGCGAACGCGCGGTGGAGCTTAGCCACTCGCTGAAGCCGGAGCGGGTTGTTTACGACAGACGAAGTGCTCAACGAGTACCTGACCTTTTTCTCTGGCGCGAGGCCCAGCGTAAGGGCGCAGGCTGGGATCAATGGCGCCGATCTGATTCACAATGCCATCGTTGTGGTCATCGCGCAAAGCCGGGAATCATTCCTTGAGGGCTTGGAACTCTACCGCGCGCGGCCTGACAAAGGCTACAGCATGACGGATTGCATTTCCATGCAGACGATGCGGCAGCAAGGGATAACCGAAGTCCTGACCAATGACCGCCATTTTGAGCAGGAGGGCTTTCGCGCGCTGTTCCGCGATGAGTAGATTCTATCGGCAGACCTCAGCGCCAGTGGCCTTCGACAAACTCCCAGCCACCACCACGACGGACATACCGGTGTGCCACCCAATGAGCGTGCCGACGCGGAGGGAGTTCCCATCTGCCAGGCACCCATTCGTATGTGCGGCCATCCCAACGGTGATAGCCCCCAACCCAGACATAGCCGGGACCCGGCCGCGCAATGCGCCGCTCGATCAGCGGGCGCGGTGGACCAACTCGAATGACCACCTCAGCCGCCATGGCGCTGCTGCAGGCCAGGACACCCGCAAACACCAACCCGATCCATCCTTTGCCAGACATAGGTTTGTCGCTCCTATTTCCGTATTGAAGTAGGACACCGAAATTCGTCACTGGGCTGGGCGGGGTCAAGAGAACCCCGCGCGGATGGCCCAGAGGGCAACCCGTCCGCCCCCACAAATCCTCCATGCACGGCCCCTGCCAGGGGACGGAAAAACACGACGGGGCTTGACTGAACTCGAACTATTAATTCTATAATTGACAACGCCTCAAACTAGCCTTACGATCGAACTGTTAATTCCTTAGTGGATGGAGCCGAAGCGTTGAGGAAAAGATCATCGAGTCTTACGGATGCCGAATTGCGGCTGATGGATGTGCTTTGGGAGAAAGGTTCTGCCACGGTTTCCGACGTGGTCGAGAGCCTCCCGAAGGATGTTCCTTTGCATTACTCCACAGTGCTCACCACCCTCCGGATACTGGAGAACAAGGGCTACCTGAAGCACAGCAAGGAGGGCCGCGCGTTCGTTTACCGGCCCATGATCGGACGCGACCAGGAGCGGGAGAACGCCGTTACGCACCTGCTGGGCCGATTCTTCGATGGCTCGCCCGAACTTCTCATGTTGAACCTGGTGGAGGGCCGGAAGATCGGCCCGCAAGAGCTGCAACGTCTGCGCAAACGTATAGCCGAGGAGGAAAAACCATGAATCGGATCTTGGCGGCCCTGGTGAACGGCGCGGCACTCGGGGCGCTGGTGACCGCCGCGGTGTGGCTGGTGCTGGGCGTGATTCCGCGGCGCGTGCTGAATGCGGCCACGCGGTACGTTCTCTGGTGGGCCACCCTGGCCGTTGCCATCGCCCTGCCGGCCTTGTATTTGCCGATTCCGCAGTTCCATCGCGTGGAGTTGGCACAGAGGAAGCCGACAGACGACGAAAAGCGATCGTCTTTCCCACTGCACCGCCTTTCGGCCGGCGCCTGGGCTGGTTCAAAGGTCCTGTCCAAGCCGTCCGAGATCGGCTTGACCGGCGCGTCAGCAGCGGATCGGACGCCCCCCGCGATCCCGACAGCCGCGCCATCGCCGACACCGATTGGTGGTGGGCTGGCCAAGAACCGGACCCTGGGACCCAGTGGGACAGACGAATCGTTTTTCGTCGTCTGTCGGCCGACTTTTGGGCGGCCACGGCGGGTTAGCAACCCGCCTGCAGGTTTACAACCTGCCCCACACCATCGAGATCTCAGCCGCTGGATGGCCCCGCCTGCTCTTCACCGCCTGGCTGCTGGCCGGTTTGTTGCTGCTGGTCCGCCTGGCCGTGAGTTGCGTGCTGCTGGAACGCACCAGTCGACGCGCCTTCGATGCGCCGGTGTCACGATCTCCGATGAGCCCGCCAGGCGCACGCCGCGCCGTGTGGCGCCGCACAGGGCCAGCCACCTCTCCGCCTGTGCGCGCAGGGGCGCCGGCTCGTACCGCTCGACGTTCAAAGCGATCTCCCGTATTCGTGGAGCCCGCGCCGCCCTCGCCCATCAATGCACGGAGGTGGTAGGTACCCAGGTTCACTTCATCGGCCAACGAAAACTCCGCCGACGCAATTCCGAACGGGTCTGTCTGCGTGGCTTTCTTGAAGACCTTGTTGCCGCGAGAGTCTTCCAATTCAAAGGTCAGTTTGCGGCTGGCGGTGGCCACGTGATTGGAGCGGTCGAGCGCCAACGCGCGTACGTGGATGGTCTGGCCGGGCTGGTAGATGGGCTTTTCGGTGGTGAGGAGGATGGAGGCCTTGTCTTCGAGGCGCACCTGTTGCATGAACTCCGGGGACCCGATGGGTGTGTCCACCAGGTAGCGCAAGGGATAGTTGCCCACCAGGCCCGAAGGAAAGCGGAACTGGGCCTCCGTGGTACCTCGTCGATTCAGCCGCCCGGTGAACAGAACGCGGGACGTCTGGCCGGGAACCACCAATTCGATGCGCAGCGGACTGGGGGCGGCGATGGCCTCATTTTTCGAATCCGTGACGATCACTCGTACGGCCGCCGGTCCGCCGGTCAAATAGGATTGCTGGCCCAGGATGTGGATCACCGGCGTGCGCAGGATCTCGGAGATCGACTCCGTACCCTCGATCGCCCGGCCTTTTCCCACGATGTAGGAAAAGCGATAGCGCACGCGATGCCACACCAGGTCGTCCGTGCCCAATGCTTTGGCAAGGGTGAGGTCCTCCTGCCACGATCCCTTGGCTTCGCCTACGTCCACATGTTGTTCCGCGCGGCCCAGGACCTCATCCTCGGGATTCAGGATCGACCGATAGTTGTCCCGCACCGGCATGCGGCGCATGATACGGAATGGTCACGTGCAGAATGCCGTGCGAGTAAGTGGCGGAGGCCGATTCGCCGTTGGCCGCCTCGGTTTGCTGGAAGGATTGCGTGACCAGCACCGAGGCGATGAAGAGCAATGCGGCGAAGAAGACGAAAAGAACCGGGATGGTGGGTTGGAACCGTTGTGGGCTTTCATCATGCATCTCCAGACGGCTGACGGAATCCTGCGAATTCCCCGGAGCATTGGACCGCGGAAGCAACCCAATAGTTCCCCGCGGCGAGCCTGGTGTCCAGCCGTCACTGAGGAATTGCGCCAACGCGAAGTTCCTTTCAGTTCCACGCTCTCGCACGCACGTCTCGTTCCAGAACGACTGCCGACAGGAAGCCGCCGGCGCCAAGGACCTGTCCCGCCCGCATCGAAGGCATACTCTTAGAGCGAACTCCGCGGACGAGACAGATCGCAAATGTGTGCCGGGCTTTCACTGGTGTGTGCTGTTGTGGCCGCTGTGGCTGCTGTGGCTGCTTGACTTCAGCACCATGCCGGTATATCGTGCCGAAGACGGACAGGGGAGGATACGGGCGTCTCCATGCAGCGTCTCAAACCAGTGGATGTCGTCATCGCCGGGGGCGGATGGGTAGGACTTCTGATGGCCAAGGAGATCGCCGGACGCACGGCTCTATCCGTAGTGGTGCTGGAGCGCGGGCCCGCGCGCCGGTTGAAGGATTACGCCGCCGGCATGGACGAAGTGGACTACGCCCTGCGCTTCCGGATGATGCAGAACCTGGCGGAGGAAACGGCCACGCACCGGCACTCCATCGGGCAAGCGGCCATGCCCATCCGCCAATACGGATCGTTCAATCCCGGTACCGGCGTCGGCGGCGCGGGCGAACATTGGGGCGGGCTCTCCTATCGCTACCTTCCCGATCAGTTTCGCCTGGCCACCGTGTTGCGGGAGAAGCACGGGCGCGCGAACCTGCCCGAGGACCTCGCGGTGCAGGATTGGGGCGTCACCTACGACGAGTTGGAACCCCTCTACTGGCGCGCCGAGCAGATGATGGGGATCGGCGGAAAGGCCGGCAACCTGCGCGGCCAGATCGTCGAGGGCGGCAATCCATTCGAAGGGCCGCGGTCGCACGAGTATCCCAATCCGCCCCACAAGCAGACTTACCTGGTGACGCTGTTCGCCAAGGCTGCGCGGGAGCTGGGATATCATCCGTTTCCCACTCCGGCAGCCACACTGAGCCAGACGTACCGCAATCCCGACGGCATCACGCGTTCGGGCTGCGCCTACTGCGGTTACTGCCTGCGGTACGGGTGCATGATCGGGGCCAAGGCACAGCCCACCAACACGCTGCTGCCGCTACTCGCGAAGCGCAAGAACTTCGCGCTGCGAACCGGCTGCTCCGTGCGCCGCGTGCTGCATCGCGATGGCAAGGCGGGAGGCGTGACCTACGTGGACCAGGCGGGCGCCGAAGTGGAGCAGCCGGCGCGCGTGGTGATCCTGGGCTCGTGGACGCTGAACAATAACCGGCTGCTGATGTTGTCGCGCATCGGCGAGCCCTACGACCCGACCACGGGAAAGGGGACGCTGGGCCGGAACCTCACGCACCAGGTGAGCGCCGCCACGCCGATTTTTCTAGACCGGCCGCTGAATGGATTCATGGGCGCTGGAGGTCTCGGCGTGACCCTGGCGGATTTCGACGGCGATTTTTCGCTGGATCCGTCGTTCGGGATTCTGCGCGGCGGCCATATCCGGATCGCCAGCGGAGGCGAGGCGCCGATTTCCTCTTTCGGGAGGATTCCTCCGGGCGAGACCGAAGCCCGGTGGGGATCCGCATGGAAGAAGGCGGCGCTGAAATGGTGGGACCGGTCGGCGAGCATCACGAGCGAGGCCGAGCACCTGGCTTATCGCCAGAACTACATCGACCTCGACCCCACCTACACCGACAAGTTCGGCGATCCGCTGGCCCGATTGACGCTGGATTGGACGGACCACGAGCGGCGACAGGCTGCCATGGCGGCGAAGGTGCAGGAGTCGCTGGCTGCGGCCATGGGGGCAAAGGCCGGGAACCCGGCGCGGCGGGTCGGCGCGCACTATTCGGTGGTGGAGTATCAGAGCAGCCATGTGTCCGGAGGCGCGATTGCAGGGACGTCGCCCGAAACCAGCGTGGTGAATCCGTGGATGCAGCACTGGCGCATCCCGAATCTGTGGGTGATCGGCGCTTCGGCATTTCCGCAGAACTCATCGGGCAATCCCACGATGACGATATTGGCCCTGGCGTATCGCGCGGCCGATGCACTGGTGGATCGCTATCTGAAACATCCGGGGCCATTGGCATGAGACGACGGGAATTCATGGTGCTGCCCGCGAAGAGCATCGGCGGGTTGCTGATGTACACGCTGGCACGCGAGCCGTTTCGCGTCCAGGCGCAGGAAGGAACCGTGCGGGTTCCGCTGCGCTTCTTTACGGCGGCAGAAGCGCGCGTGGTGTCGGCGGCGTGCGAGCGGGTCTTCCCGGGCGACGACAGCGGACCGGGCGCGACCGAGGCGGGCGTGGTCATCTATATCGACCGGCAACTGGCTGGTCCCTACGGACGCGACAAATACCGGTACACCAAAGGACCATGGGTGGACTCCGTTCCGGAGCATGGCAATCAAGCCAAGGCCACACCCAGGGAGATTTATCGGGAGGGAATCAAGCTGCTGGAAGATTTCCCGGCATTACCGCCGGCCGGGCAGGACGCGAAGCTGCGCGCCATCGAGAAGACGGCATTCTTTCAGATGTTGCGCAGGCACACGCTCGAAGGGATGTTTTGCGATCCGTTGCACGGGGGCAACGCGGGGATGATCGGCTGGCAGTTGATCGGATATCCGGGACCGCGCATGAGCTACCGCGAGGAGATCGGCCAAAACCCGGGCGAGGCGTGGCGGCGGAAGCCCGTGAGCCTGGCCGACATGGTGGGCCATCCGGTGACGGGCTGGGAGGAAGAGAAGGAATGAGGGGCGGGCGATTTAAGTTCCAGCCGGTGGCGGCTTTTCAATGCGCATGTACTCCACGTCCGAGGTGGCGATCATGCCGGTGTCCATCATCTCCTCCACCTCGGGAATCAGCCGCTCCAGGTTTTCCGGCGTATCCACAATCGTTACGACAATCGGCTGATCCTTTCTGGTGAGGTGATGGCGGTGGATCTCCGCTGTCTCGCCGTACCCTTCCAGGCCGCGAAACACGGTGGCGCCGGCGATCTTCAATTGCCTGCAGCGATCCACGATGGCTTCGTACAACGGTCTCCCGTTGTACCGGTCGCTTTCGCCAAAGTGGAGACGAAGGAGCTTGGCTTTCTTAACCGTTCGCATGCGAAGACTCCTCCGCCGGGCGGCTGCGAACCAGGCGGATCACATCCACATCGGAAAGAACAATGATTCCGTCCTCGATCATCGACTCGATCTCGTTTATTGCCTTACCCAGCTTCTCATCCGTGTCCACAACCGAAATCATGACCGGCAGATCGTGCGAGAACGGAAGCCGCCCGCTCTTGTGCGTGTGACCCTTCACGCCGTATCCGAGAATGCCCCGGTACACGGTCGCGCCCGCAATGTCCATCAGGCGCAAACGCTTGACGATGGCCTCATAAAGGGGTTCACCCTGCCACTTGTCCGACTCGCCCATATAGATGCGCATCAACCGGGCCGTGCCTCTCATTTCCGTATGAGGCCCTTTCGGCGGCGATGGGCGTTCCTTGCTGGCAACTTTGACCACATTCGTATCCTGGACCTCGATAACGCCATCGGTGACCATGTCGTAGAGGGTGGGCATGAGCTCATCGACTTTCTCAGCGGATTCTATGAACTCGATGCGAATCGGCAGGTGCTCCGTAAGGACCTCGATTTTGGTTGTGTGCATCACCTTGTGGGCGCCGAAACCGGCCATGGCGCGCGTGGCGGTAGCACCGGACACCCCTTTGTGAAGCAGGAACGTCAGAATGGCCTCGCACAGCGAACCAAAGTGGTGCTGCGTGTCCTCGTTGATGAAAATCGTGACCTTCTTTGCCGTGCCCTTCTGGAGCATACCGACTCCTCCCGCACCGTCAGCGCCGGGCCAACATCGCCCCGAGCCAGACCGCTATGTACCCTAGCATAATGCTCGAAACGACGTTGAGCATCGCGGTCCACAGCCCGCCGTCCCGGACCGCCGTGTAGGTTTCCCATTCAAGGGTCGAAAAGGTCGTGTATCCGCCTAGAAATCCGGCCACCAGCAGCAGCCGCCATCTCGGGTCGAGTTGGAATCGTTCGGTCAGCATGGTCATCAGGAAGCCGATCAGGAATGAGCCTGTTACGTTGATCACCAGCGTCCCCAGCGGGAATCTCCCGCCGAATCGCGTCATGATGGCCGATGCCGCTACGTACCGCGCCAAGGCTCCCGTGCCGCCTCCCATCACCACCAACAGGTACCGGATCAACGCCGGGTCTCCGCAGTCAGGGATTCCCGCGCCTTCTCCAGCCGTGCCAGGTTCGCACGGAGTTGCAGAGCCCGTTCGTTGCTGCCGCTCCCTACAAGCCGTTCGAACGTGCCCATCAATTCATCCAGGCGTCGGAGGGCTTCCTTCTCGACACCCCACAGCGCGCCATTGATGCTCTCTTCCCACTGACCGCTGAGCCGGCTGAGGTTCTGATAAACCAAATAGGAGATGGTGCGCGCAAAATGGCGGTGAACGGCGGCTTTGATCAGCCACACCGGCAGGACGGGTGACAGCAGTTCCCAGTTCCGGTCGAACACTCGTCCGACTCGGATATCGGGTGTGCCGGGCTCCACGACATTGATTTCGGTCTCCGTCGTGCGCAGCGGCACGTCGAACGCCCGCATGGTGCGCTCCGACAAGCGATCCCGAAATTGTTGCAGCGCGCGGAATGCCTGCTTCTGTACTTGGTGCAATGGCTCGAGGAACGAACTGCGTTCCCGGATCGAAAGCACCGTAAGCTCGTCGCGCAAGGCGCCCGCGAGCCAGTCTTCGAACGAGGAGAGCATCGTGGCAAGGCTCTTGGTCCATTTCGGAAAGTCGCCTTCGAAGGCTTCGAGCAGCGCGCGCTCCAGATCGGCTTGGTGCGTCTCGAGGCGATTGCCGACCGTGGACCGCGTTGCGGCCGCGGCATGTTGCACGACCAGCCGGACTGCCGACTTCACTTCGTCGACGACTTCCTTCTCGCCGATGACCTGCTGCTTCAGCGTCTGGCGCTCCGACTGGATCATTTCAGCCGACTTGAGGCTCAGGGCCAGGTAGTCCCCGCATTCCCGCAGAAGAGTGTTCATCTTCCGGGAGAGGATGGATTCGCGCTCTTCGGCGAAGCGTTCCAATGTTCCCGTGACAAGCTCGGCTTCGAGCGACTGACGGAACCGCTCAAAGCCAGGCTTCGTGGAATAAGGGAAGACCTGGGGCGTTCCGGGAAAGTTCCTGGCAAGCTGGGCGCGAACGAACTCGACGACTTCCTCAAGCTCCTGCTCGGTCACGAGGTCGGCTTTGGTGAGCAGTACGCCGACCCTTGGTGTGTACTGGTAAAGGCTCTTCAGCAGGTCGATGTCACGTTGCGAAAGGGGCGGGTCGACGCTGACCGCCACCAGCGCGAGTCCCACATGCGGAAGCCAGTCCAAGGATGTTTGCGTGTTGTGAGAAAGCGCGCTCTCCAGGCCGGGCGTATCGACAAACTTCAGGCCGCGAAATCGCCGCAATTCCGGCAGTTCCACGGTAACTACGGCGACTTGCCTGGTGTTCTCGGGATTTTCCCTCTCGGAGATATAGCCGCCGATCTGGTCGAGGGGAACCTCCGGATCGCGGCCATCCCGGTGATGAACCCGTGCCTCTTCGCGGACACCGTATCGGATTTCCGTGACTACGGCTGTAACCGGCACGACACCGACTGGAAGGATGTTGCGTCCGATGAAGTGGTTCAGGAAACTACTCTTGCCGGCCTTGAATCGTCCCAACACGGCGACGCTGATTTCGTCTTGCCCCACCGATGCTCGGGTGCTCGCGAGAAGGCCGGAAAGCGCGGAAATCTCGTACCGCGCCGCCACATCCTGTACCAAGTCCAGGATTGGCTGCAAGGGAGACTTTGCAGGCGACTGTGGGGATAGCTGGCTGGAACCGGGAGGATGCGCCCTACCGCTCGTTTCGGATTCGATGTCTTGCGTCTTCAGAAGCATAGCTCCTCACGAGTAGGAGCCATCATTCCCGAGACGGACTCGAGACGGTTGATGGCGGGCTCCATCACCGACGGTCTAAAACCGAATTATAGCGTCATTTCAAGGCGCTGGGCTACCGCACGAGACGAGGAATCGCGCGTGCGACACTGACGGGCGGTTGTGCGGGACGATGGGCGGAAGGACCAGCACGGCCGCAAGGGGTACACTGAATTGGGGTTTTGGAAGTCCGAAAAGGAAACTGCCGATGGCAGGAACCATGAGACTCTGGGCGTACATGTTCACTCTTGCGGCGACAGCATTGGGGCAAGTGCCCCATCAGCATCATCCGCCGTCGTCCGATGAATACGCCAAGGTATTGGAGGACCCCTCTCGAGACGAGTGGCAGAAGCCGCACGAGGTCGTGATGGCGCTGGGACTCAAATCGACGGATGCCATCGCCGATATCGGCGCCGGGACGGGCTATTTCGCGCGCCGTTTCACCCACCACGCCGGCAAGGTCTATGCGGTCGATATCGACCAAAAGTTGCTGGCTATCGCCGAAAAGGACGCCCCGGCGAACCTCAAGACGGTGCTGTCCGCGCCCGACGACCCGCGCCTCCCGGAGGGCTCAGTCGATATCATCTTCTTCTGCGATGTGCTGCACCATATCGAGAATCGCGCCGCGTACTATCCAAAGCTCGCCAAGGCGTTGAAGCCGGGCGGCCGCATTGTGGTGATAGAGTTCTACAAGAAGGACCTGCCCATCGGACCGCCACCGTCCATGAAACTCTCAGACGAAGAGGTCATCGCGGAGCTTCGGAACGCGGGCTTTACCCTCGCCAAGCGGCTCGACATTCTGCCCTATCAGTACTACCTGTTCTTCGATAAGCATTGACCCGCTGGCTGCTCGTCCTTTCAAGGTGTCTGGCTATCGTTCTGCATGGGGATGGCGCGCGCGGCTTGGAGGAAAAATGGCATGGCGCTGAGACTCCGCAGCGACGGAAAAGGCGATCACTGCGGTAATCGAAGTGTCATGAAGGCAGCCGATCTGGGCACTCGGATATACTCGGCTGTCGGCAAATGAGGACGACTACTCATGTTCGCTGGTTGACCCGAAATGTTGTTGCAATCGGGCTCCTCAGTCTCTTCTCGGATATGGGCCACGAGTTGACCACAGCCGTGCTCCCTCTTTTTCTAGCCACGTTTGGTGGCGGCGCGGCGGCGCTCGGCGTCATCGAGGGGGTTTCCGACGCCGCTTCCAGCCTACTGAAACTTTGGATGTCCTACTACTCGGATCGCGTTGGGAAGCGCAAACCGATTCTGGTGGTGGGCTATCTGGTCACAGCCATGATGGGCGCCTTCGCGTTCGTCACCGCGTGGTGGCAGTTGCTGGTGATCAGAGCGATTGCCTGGATCGGACGGGGAGCGCGCGGACCTGTACGCGACGCACTCTTGTCAGAAAGTGTGCCGCCCGAGGCTCACGGCCGGGCTTTCGGATTTGAGGGTGCAATGGACACCCTCGGCGCGATTCTGGGACCTGCGATCGCGCTGTCGCTCGTCGGAGTCATTGCCCTTCGGCATATTTTCCTGATTGCATTCATCCCCGGCGCGATCACGGTCTTCATCGCTTGGTTTGTAGTCCAGGACACCCCGAGGCAGCCGCAGGAACATCTACGCCTGTTAGCGTCGCTGCGGGATTTGCCCCTCATGTTCTGGCGTTTGGTAGGAGCCGTTGGAGTATTCGGCCTGGGCAATTTCGCCCACACCCTGTTGATTTTGCGTGCCGTGTCTCTGCTCACGCCTCACTATGGGTCGGTCGTCGCGGGCCGTTACGGGATTGCCCTCTATATTCTTCACAACGTTGTGTACGC
Organism: Terriglobia bacterium; assembly: GCA_020073365.1. Taxonomy (GTDB): domain Bacteria; phylum Acidobacteriota; class Terriglobia; order Bryobacterales; family Bryobacteraceae; genus JAIQFL01. The sequence continues at coordinate 36,461 of JAIQFL010000060.1, forward strand.
AGCGGTCTCGTATCCAGCGGGGGCGCTTGGGGACCGCGTGAACAAGAAGACTCTGCTCGCAGCGGGCTACGCTATCTTTGGCGTTATGTGTCTGCTGTTTCTCACAAACCCGACGAGCATTCCTATGCTCGCATTGCTGTTTATCCTTGCTGGCGTGTATGTCGGAATTGTGGATGCCATGGAGCGTGCGCTTGCAGCCGACCTGTTGCCGGTGGCGCAACGTGGTGTGGGATACGGAGCGCTGGCGACAGCCAACTCGTTCGGAGATCTTCTGTCGAGCATCATCGTGGGAGAGTTGTGGGCACACGTATCAATCGCCGCCGGGTTTGGATACGCCGCCGTGCTCACCCTAGCCGGGTCGGCCTTCTTGCTGCTTGTGCCAGGCCGCTCGACGTAACGCAGACAGAGAAGATCCCCGGCATGAACACTCGCGATCCGGTGTAGGCGAGTCTCGTCACCAATGCCTCGGCATCCGATACGTTAGATCGTCCGCAAAGAAACTGCCGTAACGTGCTTACGGCTTTCGAACAACGATGAGCCACCATGGCCGCTCGTCGGGAAGGTCGATGAATCGGTCTTCCCTCTCGATTAACTGGAAGCCACTCTGACGTAGCTCATTCTCGACTATAATAACAACGCCAGCGTGCCGTTGCCGATCAGGTTGTCGTGTCTGGCGACCAATAATAGAAAAATCACTCGCCACCAGCTCGTCCTCGCTCGGTTGGTTGCCCGATTCCTCAGCCGACAGCGTACTCGTGTCAGCCTCCTTAGTGCATCCCTTGAGGTGTTGCTCGGACTTCTTTATTGTGCGGTACAGGAGGGAGTTCTCCAATCGCACGCAGTAACGTTGGCATCGTCAGGCCTTGGACAAAAACAGAGAAAGCGACTACGCCGAAGCTCACGGCGATGATTTCGGCACGCTCCGGCAATTCGACCGGCAGGCCGAGAGCCAAGGCCAGGGCGAGGGCTCCGCGAAGTCCACCCCAAAGAAGAACATGCTGATGCCGCGCCGTTACGCGTAGGCCTGATCGGGTGAAAAGCAGGCAAATTGGGTACACGGCAATGGCGCGACCCAGGAGAACGACGACCACAGCCAGAACGGTCGGCAACCAGAAGGCTCGGAAATTCTGAGTGGCCTCATACATGCCGATCAATAGGAATACAAGTGAGTTAGCCACGAAGGCGGCATATTCCCAAAAAGCCTGGACTGCCGCCCGGCCATGACCGGAAAGGAATCCAATTAGGCCCCTATTGCCGATGATCAACCCCGCCGCAATGGTCGCGAGCACTCCCGAGAAATGAAGTTGCTCAGCCAGCAGGAATGATCCGTAGGCGGCAACCGTTGTGAAGGTGAGCTCAACCAGATGGTCTTCGGTACGACCTGTCAGAAAAACGGCAACGCCCCCAACTACCGCTCCGCACAAAAGGGACCCGCCCACGGTCACCACCAGGCTCATGGCCAGACCAGTGGCCGAGAGGGCATGTCCTGCGGTGAACAGTACCGCAATGCCGAAGGCGACTGCTGCTGTGCCATCGTTAAACAGACTTTCCGCCTCGATCAGCAAAGTTAAACGTCCGTGAACACCGGCTCCACGGAAGGTTGCGATCACCGAGACGGGGTCCGTGGCCGCGATCAGAGAACCGAAAACCAGAGCACTGGACCATTGCCAATGGGCCAAGAAATGCATTCCCATCGCGGTAACGGCCGCAGATATCACCACGCCGGCGCTTGCCAGGGTTAGAATCACTGGGAGTTCCCGACGCAGAAGGTTCCAGCGAAGGTAGATTGCAGCCTCGAAGATCAGCGGTGGTAAGAGCGCGTCGAAAATGAGCTCTTTGGTGAAACTGATCTTCGGACCGAACGGCAACCGTGTCAGGACGATTCCGGCCGCGACCAAGCCGACGGTGTAGGGGAGCCTCAGCCGACGGGTCAGCATGGCGACCACGGCGGCGACGAGTAGCAGCAGGAGCGCGCTCTTTCCGAAGCTTAGTTCCATACGGTCTCTTGGCCGACGAATACCCTGGTGAGAACGCCCCACGAAAAATCCGATGCCGCGCTGCTGGGGACAGTTCTAATTACACCACGTGCCGTCCTCAACCAAGGTTCACGGCATCACGATGCGGCGGCTACTTCATTATCGCCGGCCTTCTCCCCTCGCGCGATGCGCACCCGGCTTCGATACCCGTGGTTTACATGCTCAACACCGATTTCGGCATCGATCCGCAACCGGCTCCCGACCGCGTGACCAAGACTCTGCTCGCAACGGGCCAAGCTATGCTGTTTCTCACAAACCCGACAAGCATTCCTGTGCGCGCAGAGCCGTTCATCCTTGCTGGCCTCTATGTCGGAGTTGTGGGATCTCCGGTCGAGCATCATCGTAGGAGAGTTGTGGTCACCCGTATCGGTCGCCGCCGGACCAAATACGCCGCCGTGCTCACCCTAGCCGGGTCGGCCTTCTTGCTGCTTGTGCCAACACGCTCGACGCACGACCCGCGTTGACCGATTGCCGGTCTTCGGCCATAATGAGTTTAGGCGTTGGAGTTCGCCACAACCGCCCCTCGGGGAAGATGACTCCTACAAAGAGGTCATCAGGGTTGTGAGCACGATGGACGAACCGCGGGAACTCGGCCACCTCAATCCGTCACAGCGACTGCACCTCCTGACGAGTTGCCAATACGCTGACAAGCTGCTTTCGGAGGTTGAGGCGACCCTCGTCGCATCGCAGTCGAAATCTCCATTCCCTAAATTCAAGCCGGACATCTCGCCAGCGCAGGCCAAGGTCGTCCAGGATTACATCGCCAGGATGCGCGCCCAGTTGGTTCGCATCCTGGACAGTCAGGCTGTTCCGATTCCCGCACCGCATATCGGGTCGGTACACTCCATTCGTGTAACGCTCGGATTTGTAGATATTGCCTTCGATGAGTGTCGTCCGAAGCGCATGACCGGATACGGAGCACTGGCGGAGACCGCCGCCATCGAGATGGCCGGGCTCGTCGATGAAATGCAGGGCATCATTTCCAGGTTGGATTCGTACCTGGCGCAGGGCCAGTCCGCCGACCTGGAGAAGCGGTTGCAACGTTTGGAAGAGGCAGGCAGCGACATCGCGCTGGTCAAGACGCTCGAACGAGCGATCAATCAACACGGCCTGGTCGAGTTTCGGCCTGCGCTCGCGACCATCATCGACCGGTTAGAAACGAATGCGCTGGAAATCGCTGTTTTCGGCAGGGTCAGTTCCGGGAAGTCGTCTCTACTGAACCATATTGTCGGGCAGGATCTGCTGCCGGTAGGAGTGAACCCAATCACGGCGGTGCCGACGCGCTTGGCATACGGCCCGGAGCCGCGTGCCACCGCTTGGTTCGCCGACCGGAAACCGGAGCAATTCGCCATTGGGCGGCTGGCGGAGTTCGTGACGGAGCAGCAAAATCCTGCGAACGTCCAGCACGTAACCCGAATTGTGGTGGAGCTGCCGGCCGAAAGGCTTCGAGAAGGCGTTGTCTATGTGGACACGCCGGGCCTTGGGTCGCTGGCCACTTCCGGCGCTGCCGAAACCAAGGCCTATCTTCCCCGGTGCGATTTGGGAGTCGTGCTGATTGATGCCGGCTCAACTCTAACGCAGGACGATCTGGCGACGATTCAGACGCTCTGCGATGCCGGCATCCCCGCGTCCGTGCTGCTGAGCAAGGCGGATTTGTTGGCGCGGCCGGATCGGGATCGCGCGCTTCAATACGTGGCCGGCCATATCCGTTCGGACTTGGGACTTGAACTGCCGGTCAATGCCATCAGCATCAAAGCCGAGTACAGCGACCTCCTCGAGAAGTGGCTCGACACGGAGATCCTTCCCCTATACGATCGTCACGCGGAACTCGCGCGGCAGTCGGTGAACCGGAAGATCGGCGCGCTTCGGCTTGGAGTGGAGGCGGCGCTCAAGACGCGCCTGAAGCGCTCGGGGTCCGGAGGGCACCCCGCGGCAAGGATCGATGTAAGCGAGGTGCGGGTTTTGGAGACGGACCTCAGAACAGCCGCCGGCAAGATTGCGCAGGCGCGGGCGGAGTGCATCGATATGACCGACGCGCTCCGCGAATGCGCGGATGGCTTGATTCGGACAGCCGCGAAAAACCTGACTGACGCTTGGGACTCGGGGGCCAGCGCAACAGGGGAAGGCCTCATCAAAAACAAGCTGGAGCAGGCTGCCGCGGAACCCGCGGCGCAGATTGCCTCCTCCATCCAGGAGGCGGCCCGTAACGCCGGGAGCACGCTTGCGAAAGTGGCCATGGCGCTCGAGATCGAGAACCGGCCGGAGCGGGACGAGTTACTGGACGTACTGAAGAATATGCCGCGCTTCGATTTGGGCAACCTCGAAATTGAGGTGGGTCCGAGTGGGGTGGCCTCACTGTTGGGCCGCCGGTGGGCGGCCGCGCGGGTGGAGCGGCGGATCAGATCTCAAGCTGGGAACCAGGTTGCGGACGCCGTTGGGATCTATGCGCGCGTGCTTCAGGCGTGGGTGCGCAAGACCTTCGCCGAATTGCAGGAGCGTTTCGAAAGTTACGCCGATGCGTACCGGGCGCACCTGGATCGCCTGGCGGCAAATAAGACCGGCGTTGAGGACGAGCAGGCTCTACAAGACGATCTCGCGGCTCTCGCCGCCCCTCCGGAAAACGCGGCGCAGGAGAGTGCGCCGGGTACTGCCGCGTGAGTGGGCTCGAAGTTATGGGAGAGTGGCCGGCAATGGATTCCCGAGAATACATCGCGGCTTTCGAGCTTCGTTCGACCGACGATTGCCCGCCTGATTAGCGGCATCCCGCCCGGCGATCCGGAGGTTCGCCGACTCCTGGCTTGCCTTCAGTCATCCCCCACTCGGATCTGCGCCCACTTTGCATCGACGTTGTCCTTTCTCTAATATCGGAATCATGAATGACTCGACCATCGTCGTGGCGGGAGCTACCGGCAATCTCGGCGGACGCATCGCGCGAGCTTTGCTCGAACGGGGAGCCAGCGTGAAAGCGCTTGTTCGCCACGGCACTGCGCGAGACAAGGTTGAGCGACTGCAGGAGCTCGGCGTAACGATTGCCAGTGTCGACGTGAGCAGCGCTTCCAAAGTGACACGGGCATGCTCCTATGCGTCCTGCGTGGTGTCCGCGCTGCAAGGATTGCGGGACGTGATCGTGGAAACGCAAACGGTTCTGCTCGACGCTGCGATCAAGGCTGACGTGCCACGTTTTATTCCGTCCGACTACTCGATCGATTTCACCAAGTTTCCACCCGGAGAGAATCGCAATCTCGATCTGCGCCGAGACTTCCACAAGCGCCTCGATAAGACTTCGATTTCAGCGACCACGATCTTCAACGGTGCGTTTGCCGATATGCTGACCGGTCAGATGCCGCTCATTCTCTTCAAACTGAAGCGAGTCCTCTATTGGGGCGACGCGGACCAGCGCATGGACTTCACGACGA
>JAIQFL010000462.1 GCA_020073365.1 Terriglobia bacterium
GGGATGCACCTTGAACTGTGATCCCAACTGGCTGAGCGTCTTTTCGCCGCGGATCGCCTCGATCACCACCCGGGCTTTGAACTGCGCACTATGCTGTTTTCTCGTCGTCGTCATCGACCTCTCCTTGTCAACGACTCCGCCGAAAATCTTAGCTTATTGCCTGGTCTAAAATCCTGGGACCACTATATAGACCCAGGAAGATAGTGGTATGCCGTGGTATTCGCCGAAATAGTCCACGGCAAAAGGCGCCACGCCCAGCGACATCAGGCAGGTGCAGATGGGGCTCGATTCCTTCCACACCGTGCGGCGGAGAGAGTTGGGCAGATCGGTCTGCTCCACTATGCTCCCGTTGGAGATCACCTGGTAATGTCGCGGTGCGGTAACCTTAGTCAGTTCGGGTGCTTTCATGGAAGGATGGTCGACAACTGCCAGATAATTGCGGGCCTTGTGCGGCCAGGGATTGGAGAAGAAACTCCGGTCGCCATATTTGTTGTTGCCGATCAGAATCCCAGTCGCCGGGACACCGTGGTAGCTCACGGTGAACTCATATCGGTCGCCATTCCGGAACCTGCGCGGTAAATTGACATGCAGGCGATCGTTCTCGTGCCGAAAGGACAGTGCCTCTCCTCCGGACGTGACGGCCGTGATCGTCATGCCTCTTCCTCCTGTTGGTGGGGTAGCATTGCCACCGCGCCCACCGGTCGGCTCCGCACACGGATCCGGGATGCCCCCGGCCATTTGCGGGCTTCGCACTGGCCCGCTGTATTTGCACAAATCGAGATCGATGCCGGTGACGTCAGGTCCCAGAAACTGCACCGCCACGGTGTCCTCGACGACGAGCTCATTGCTCGCGTCGCTCAAGGTGATGTCGAAGGTGTAGTTCGTGATTCTAATCCCGGGCTGCCGGGGATACGTATCGGTCAGCGCGGGAGCGCTGAGCGCCAACAGTAAAGCCGTGACCCTCCAGCCCGTGGATCCCGCGCCTCGAATTCTCATCGTCCCTCCCTGGTGGGCCGGCGTCAGTGTTTTGCGGTGGCGAATGCCGTCAGTATACACCGCGCCAGAGGTCGTGGCGGTCACGCTCACCGCAAAAACGCCCCGTAAGCGCTTCCAGGAAATCGCTATCAGGGGGGCGAATTTGGGGGGCGAATTGGGTCCCCGATTCGGCCTCCAGTCCATTACTGAGAATTCGTGATATCATACTCAAAACGCTTAAGTTAAGCAAGTGTTTGCCGAAGGAACTTATGCGTGCGACTCTTTTTGTGTGCTCGATGATTTCCTTGGCCGCCGGCCTGGCGGCGCAAGACCCCTCGACCGTGAATTACTCGCGCAACTCGATCAGCCCTCTTCTTGCCGAGAAAGCGCCGCAACTACAGGACGGGTACGCCTCGGCGGACGACGTCTGGATGCTGTATGACTGGAGGTTCGACCTGCTCTCAAACGGCGCGCAGCAGTTTCTGCTGAAAAAGTACGGCTATCTCGATTTCGAGGTGGACGGCCTGGACAGCGCGGACCATTCAAGCGGCAACTCAGGTGCGCAAGCCGTCTTGAGGGCACGGCAGGCTGCGAGCGCCGTCGCCACACCCGCCCCCGGAGCAAACATCCCGGTAAGCCAGGCCTTCTTCCGGGTCGGGCGCCGGCTGCAGAGCGAAACCACCATCGCCGTGAGCGGCGCCAACATCCTGGTCGGGTTCAATGACGGCGATCTGCGCGGGCAGGCGGTCGCATTCTCCAGCGACTCTGGTGCAAGCTGGTCTGGCGGGCGGCTTCCTTCCTATCCGGGCGTGGTGGGAAACTCGGGCGATCCCGTGCTTGCGGTGGCTCCCGACGGAAGGATGTACCATGCCTATCTAGCGGCGACCGCAGTGGGATTCCTGACCGTCGCTTTGGCCTACTCAGCCGACGGCGGCGCCACCTGGACCGGTCCCGTCAACGCGACCGCGAGCTTAGACGGACTCAGCAGCTCGCTCGACAAGCCGTGGATGACCGTGGACAACATAGCCGGGAGTCCCTACCGTGGGAACATCTACGTCACCTGCACGCGGTTTGTGTCCAGCGGCCAGGATAGCATCAGCTTTATGCGTTCCACCGATGGCGGTAAGACCTTTTCGCAGGCCATCGCCCTGACCACCATCAGCGCTTCGGAGGCAGCGGCCATCCAGGACGTGCAAGGCTCGTTCATCGCGATCGGACCTGGCGGCGAGACCTATGTGAGCTGGTACGATACGCGCGTCAACGGCATCCGGCTCGCCAAGTCGACTGACGGAGGCGTGACGTTTTCCGATCCGGTCACCGCGCTTGCGGGCATTGGTTTCGGGTCCTCCTATTATGTGCCCGGCACCTTTGACGTAGCCGCCTTCGGACAGATCGCTGTGGATACCAGCTCCGGCCCCCATCGCGGGGCGGTGTACGTAACCACGAACGTTCTCAATCCCGGGCGTTACGATCTGGACATCATGCTGGCCCATTCAGGCAACGGCGGGACCACCTGGGATCCACCGGTTCAGGTGAATAACGACAAGACTTTCACCAGTCAGTTCCAGCCCTCGCTCGCGGTCGCCACGAACGGCAACGTAGGAGTCGCGTTTTACGACCGGCGCAACGATCCCAATGACGTATTGACAGACCTTTATTTAGCCATCTCGAGCGATGGCGGCAAGAGCTTCCCCACACAACAGCGAGTAACCACGGAAAGCTGGCTTACGCTGCCCACGCCTATCGGTTATCGCACCGGATACCACGGTGATTACAACCAGATCGTGGCCTCAGGCGGCAATTTCTACCTGTCATGGGCGGACGATCGCGATGGCGTCGATCCGAGTGTCTTCATGGCCATGATCCCCGTAAGCGGCGGCCTGCCCGATTTCACTTTAACCGCCGCGAAGCCTTTCGCCGACATTCTACCGGGCGATACCGCGACTTTCAGCCTCGCCGCCGGCGCATCCGGCGTGAAGCTCTCCGCCACAGTCTATCCGGCCTCAGGCATCATGGCGCAAGCCACCGGCGCCACTGTGACGGCGGCCAGCACTGCTGCCACGGCCCCCGGAACTTACACCATCACCGTGACCGGCGATAATGGCACGATTCAGCGCTCCACGGAAATCCGGGTGACGGTGCATCCCAGCCAATTAGGGCGCGCGCCCACGCCGATTACTCCCACTGCCGATCCGAGTTACAATTCTCACAGCGTCATCGATTCAAAAGGAAACCTGCATGTCGTCTTCAGCGGCTCAGTGATCGGAAGGCGGCCCAAGCGAATCACCTATCTGCAGATTCCGCCGAACGGCGCGCCGTTGGCGCCGGTAACGCTTTACGTGGCGAACGTGAATTCCATCGTCGACACGGTCCAGGACCCTCATGTGGCCGTGAGCCCGGACGGGAGAATATACGTTGCATGGCGGTACTCCGATGCCAACGTAGACCTGATCATGATGATTGTGTCAACTGACAACGGAAAGACGTTCTCCGCTCCCGCCGATATCTCCAGCCAGACCGAAACGATCTCGGGCCTACAAACCCGGGTCCACGCCTTCCAGCCGAGCATTGCGGTTGGGACGAATGGAGCCGTATTCGTCAGCTTTCTGCGGGAGAACCTCACCAGGGACCTGCCAACGCTTCCCGGAGTCCTGGTGGCGCTCAGAATAGACGTTGCTGTGATTTACTCGCGCGACGGCGGCTCGAGTTTTTCGAATGTGGCCGTGCCGACGAGATACTCCTCGACGCCGGCCCCGTCATTGTCCACGGGTCGCCCCCCGCCCTGGCTCTGGATTCGAGCGACAACCCCTACCTGGTCTGGGCAGCCAGCCTGACCGGTCGGGGGACGGATATTTATATGGCGCGCTCGCGGGATGGAGGCGGCACGTTCGACGCGGCGGTGAACGTTTCGGGCTTTGAGACCGGCAACGTTATCCCCCGCTATCCGGTGATCGCACTGGATCCGGAAGACGTCGTCTACGTGTCCTGGAATAACTTTGACGGCAACGCCGGGCTGGGTGACTGCCTGCTCGCCGTGTCCACTGACAGTCAGAAATTCACGATCGCCAACAATCTTTCCAACGCAACTTATTTCTCTGGGGCCGTCACAGACTGGCCATCGATCAAGACTGACAGTTCGGGCAATCTGATCGCGGTCTGGCGGGAATGGGTGAACGCGCCTTACCGGATGAACGATACTGAGCGCGATGTTTTCTTCACCCGGTGCAGCAGCGGCGGCACGAGTTGCGCGCCTCCGATCAATATCAGTACCAGCCTCGGCGACACTTTGCTCAACGCGGGGGGCGGACAGATCCAGCGGCCCAGCCTGGCAGTGGATGCGAGTGGCAGGGTTTATGTGTTCTATGACGACGATACGTCGGGCTCCACGCAGGTGATGATGTGGACGCCGCCGCAGGGCTTCGCTAGCTTGCTTTCCGAACCTCGCTGATGCCCGGCAACGTGTCGCAGGCGCTCTTGAGTGCCGCGTCGGCATATGCCGCCGCTCCTGGCCCCAAGTTCGACACGGGCCTGTCAGGTGCCTGTCAGGTGCCTTGACACGACCCGGAGCCGATGATACACTTCCCCCCACAGCCGCGCAACTCACATTGCGCAGTACGCAACTTAGGGAAGGCAAATTTTGACGCAGCCGCGAACCTTCGGGTCCAGTATAAACCCCATCATGGAGTTCGAAATCGATCCAGGTTCGATCGCCTACACGGGCCAGGATCTGCAACGTCCCGAATGCATTCTGGCGGAAAAGGACGGAACGCTTTGGGTGGCGGACGCCCGCGGCGGGGTCATGAAGATTCGCGGTGACGGCTCGCAGGAGTTGGTTACCCAAAGACAATCCGAGCATTTTGGAGCGACGCGGAGTGAGGCTGCGCGGTATTTGGAAGGCACCCTGCCGAATGGTCTGGCGTTCGCCGCGAACGGCGATCTGCTGATCTCCAATTTCGGCACCGACTGCCTGGAGGTGATGACGCGAGACGGCAGGTCCAGGGTGCTGGCTGACAGCGTGGAAGGGGAGCCCATTGGGAAGGTGAACTTCGTCCTCCGCGACTCGCGCGACCGCATCTGGGTGACGATCTCAACGCGAATCAAAAATTGGATGCACGCGCTGCGCACCGACTTGAGCGACGGATACATCGCGCGGTACGAGGACGGCGCATTCCGCATCGTGGCCGACGGATTCCACTTCACCAACGAAATCCGATTCGACGCCGCTGAGGATTACCTGTATATTGTGGAGACCACCGGCGGTTGCATCAGCAGGATGCGAGTGGACGAATACGGGAATCTGACAGGCCGCGAGGTCTTCGGACCGTCCAGCCTGGGTCGCGGCGCCTGGCCCGATGGGATTGCCTTCGATAGTTATGGCAATCTTTGGGGAACCCTGGTCTATTCCGACAAGTTATTCGTACTGACGCCGGAAGGGGAGTTACGAGTCCTTATGGACGAAGGTGACAGGCAGAGAGTGGCCGCACTCGAGGAAGCATTTCTCCGCAATCAGGTGACCGAAGAAGTGCTATTCGCGACCGGACGCGGGATTGCACCGTGGATGGCAAGCGTGACTTTCGGGGGGCCCGATCTGCGGACTGTGTTTGTCGGATCGCTGAAGGGGAGGAGGATCCCTTGCTTTCGTTCGCCCGTCGCTGGCTTACCGATGGTTCATTGGAAGTAGCAGCACGGTAGTGCCGTCGGTTTTTGCCGCCGGCATGTGAGTCTTTGGGCGTGGGTCGCGAGAGTGCGTTTGGGCCGCACTCTGGCGTAGACAGACAGTGACAGTTCTTCACAGAGAGGGCTACTTATGCAAACGTCGGCTAAAAGGCTCGGGGCAGCCATATCGAAACTTACCTTGGTCTTCTGCTTGATTCCGGGAGCGATTCGCCTGTCTGCACAGACCGGAACGACCGGAACAATCACTGTAGCGGTCCAGGATGATCCCTCCGCCTCCGCCGTACCGGATGCGGTGCTGGAATTGCGCGACCTCGGCACGAATGACGTGCGCAAGGCGTTGACGCAGCAGAGCGGCGTGTACACGTTTCCCAACCTGCCATTTGGTCTATATCAGTTGACGATCATTGCCAAGGGTTTTCAGCGCGAAGTATTCGAATCGGTGCAGGTACAGACCGCTCGCGCGACGGAGATCACGGCGACATTGCGTCTCGGCGGCGCCACCGAAACGGTACGGGTCATCGCCGACGCGACACCGCTGGTGGAGGTCGCCTCCACCGTGCTGGCCACTACCATTGACACGAAGCAGGTGGTGAATCTGCCAATCCAGGGCCGGAATGTCTTTAACCTGGCATTCACGACGCCCGGTTTTGCAGTCACTCCGCTGGCGGTGGTGAGCCAGACCACACTCTCCCAGGGCCCGCAGGACAACACGATTCCCACCAGCGGCACTTACAACAACCTGCCGGGTGCTGCCATTGTCGGCGCGAGCCTGGACGGTGTCCCCGGCATCAGCAACCGCTTCAAGAGCGCCGGGTTCTCGTACGGCACCGTGGTGGTTCAGCCGCGCCTCGAAAACATCGCGGAGATGACGGTTCAGACTGGCCAAATGGATCTTAGCGGTGGCGCGGGCACGTCCACTCTGCAGATCAACCTGGTCACCCGGCGTGGCACCAACGCATATCATGGCCGGCTCTTCGAGGACTTCCGGAACACTGCACTCAACGCCAACACCTGGATCAACAACGCCACCCGGCTACCCAGGAACATCATCAAGCTGAACGATTTCGGTGGCAGTATCGGAGGGCCGATCCTCAAGAACAAGCTGTTCTTCTACGGGAGTCTGGCGGAATCGATTGCGCCGTTGTCCAGGGTCTCCACCGCCACCGTTCTGAGCCCGGGAGCGCAGCAGGGCCTCTTTTCCTATAAGACTTCGAGCGGCGCCCTGCAGACGGTAAACGTTCTCCAGGTTGCGGGGACGGCCGGCTATCCGTCCACCGTCTTGCCCAACATCTCCAGCCAGCTCACCAAAATCAACGGCATTCTGAGCGCGGGAACGCTCATTCCGACCAGCGATCCAAATATCCTCACCCTGAACCATGTGGTTCACGCCCGACAAACGATCCACTATCCGACCCTGCGCCTGGACTACAGCGCACGGGAGAACATGCGGTTCAGCGTGGTCTACAACCAGACCAGTACGGTATGCGTCCCATGCAATTCGCCGACATGGCCGGGTGGAATCAACCCTTACGATAACGGATCCGTCAATCCCTTCAACCGCATCGCGTCGTTCTCGTTCTAAAGTGGACCCCATTGTCAAGACCATTTTTGGCCCTCAATAAGTTAATGTCCGACGAAGTCCTGGATTTGAGTTCTTGAGGATGGCTGTGGAGGCACGCCCCCAGCAACACCACCTCTCTCTCCCTATTGCCCTGATCTTTTCCTAGCCAGTTGGCTGCTTCCGCGTGGCCAAAGCGCCGCGATCGTTGGCCCCCTCCGGACTGGC
>JAIQFL010000061.1 GCA_020073365.1 Terriglobia bacterium
GAACAGGAAGGAGCGATTTGATCTTCGAAACCCGCCTGCCGGCGGACGAAGGGGAGGACTGGAATCAGGTTTTGCAGAATGCCCGAACTGGATCAAACTGGCCTTGCCAAACAGCCAGCCGGTAAGGTAAAACAGGTCTGTCCAGGATGATGGTCCGTTGGCCGGTTTTGAAGTGACCCTCTATGGCCGGTTTTGAAGTGACCCCCGAGGGTAAAGTGGTAACAATCCTCTGACGCGTTAGCCAAGCGATTTGGCCATTTGCCCCGAATTGGATTCGTTTTCACCCAAGTAAATTTGTCAATCCAATACCATCTTTGGTTTATAAGAGCCTTAACTAGATCGTTAACATAGGTGTGTCTTTCGCCGTTTACCACGTGTTCTTTAATGATGAGAATGAATGAACCGGTATCTTTTAAAACTCGATAAAATTCTGCGGCCCGTGGAATGAACCAATCCACAGACTCATCCGGGTCAATGCCGCCGTAGGTCTCTTTTCTCTGGTTGCCGTAGGGAGGCGATGTGATGATGAGATCTACAGAACCATCGGGCACCTCCGGGAGTCGGTCAAGGCAGTCGCCGTGTAAGATGGCACTGGCGAGGCGCGCGGACAGCGGGTTGATGTTGAGACAAGCGGCCAAGAGAATGTTCGCCTCTTTTCAAAGCTTACTCGGCGACCCGCAGAGAGTCAACACGTATATTTCAGTGGCATTTAAGTTACTGCTAGGATTACCACTTACAGCAGAGTGGTTGACGCCACGCCGCGAGCGTTGTAAGATCAGGAGGGCCGGAAAAGGGCGTCTTTTAAAAGGTATTTAAAAGGTATTTAGAAAAGTGAAGAACCGCTTTTTGGTGCTTCGCTAATAGGTTGTTTTTAAAAGGTATTTAAAAGTGAGATATGCTCATTGCACTCGAAACGAGAACACAAGTAAATACCAACATAGGAGACAAAAGTATGAGCAATCGCTACAGTGAGGACGAAAGGTTGCGCATCGCCGAGGCCACCCGGAAACGCTGGGCAGAGTTCCAGGCGGCGAAGAAAAAACAGGCAGATCAACAAGCGATCAAAGATCAAGCGATCAAAGATCAATACGACAAGATGACGCTCGACGAACATATAACCATGAAGACAAAATTGGCAAAATTGGACATGGCGCAAAAAGCCAAACCACGAAAGGGTACGCTAGCGCGGTATTGTTTCGATGCCTATGAAGCCGAAGCCACGCGTAAGCAAGAGGAATTCTATCTGAGCGTGATGGCGACGAAGGGTATTCAATGAGCAAGAAAAAGGCAGTTCCAGGGAGAATGGGTTGTTACCATGAATCCATTGGGCTCAGCAGACACACAAAGAGCCACGAGGGTTTTCCGATCCCCGTGGCCCATTATTTTGAAGGTTCTACTGACCGGCTGAAGCGGTACCAAAACTGAAAGATAACCAAGAAGACCTTCTATGGCCGTGGCGACCACTACAACCACTCGGGTTACGCCGACCTCGTAATCAACCCCCTGGTTCCCGCGGGGAAGTGGGACTGGTTTTGCCTCGACCACCTTCCGTATCACGGCCGCAATCTGACGATCGTTTGGGACAAGACCGGCAGCCGATTCGCGAAGGGCAAGGGCCTGCATGTATTCGCGGACGGGAGAGAGATCGCGAGATCGGCGGAACTGACGCGGATCAGCGGGAAGATCGCGTGAAGGCGACAGTCGACGAAAAACGATCGTCTGTCCCACCATGCACCAAGCCATCGCGGTGCGGAAGTAGAAGTGTGTGGGTTAACAACTGCTATTTCCCGGGCGGCGCGGAATAAACTGCGCCGCCGGCGGGTACTCGTCCATGGAAACTCACCATGGCAAGAACGATCAAAGAAAATATCGAGAAAGACGGCATTGACCGCCGCGGATTCCTGGAATGCATGGCCTGGGCCGGTACAGGCCTGGTCTGGAGTCTTACAGGCGGCGTGGCAAGCAGCCAGACCATGAACCACGGCGACCATGCCAAGGCCGATCTGAGCTTCGTTCAGATCAGCGACAGCCACATCGGCTTCAACAAGGAGGCCAATCCCGACGTCAAAGTCACGTTGGCAGCGGCCGTGGCCAAAATCAATGCGATGCCCGAGCCGCCGGCATTTCTCATTCATACCGGAGACATCACCCACCTTTCCAAGCCCGAGGAGTTCGACACCGCGAGCTCGGTCCTCGACACTGTCAAGACCGGCGCCCGCTTCTTCGTGCCCGGCGAGCACGACGTACTCGTCGATAACGGCAAGCCCTACCTGGAACGTTACGGCAAAAACACCACGGGCGATGGCTGGCTCAGCTTCGATCAAAAGGGCGTGCACTTTATCGGGCTGGTCAACGTGATGAGCGTCAAGCCCGGCGGGCTGGGGGCGCTCGGAAAGGAGCAGCTCGAGTGGCTCAAAAAGGACCTCAAGCGAAAGTCCGCGAGCACGCCCATCGTAGTCTTCGCCCATGTGCCGCTCTGGACCGTGTATCCGGAATGGGGCTGGGGCACGGACGATGGCGCGCAGGCCCTCTCGTACCTGCGCCGCTTCGGCTCCGTGACGGTGCTGAACGGCCACATTCACCAGAACATGCAAAAGGTGGAGGGACACATGACGTTCCACACCGCCTGCTCCACGGCGTTCCCTCAGCCGAAGCCGGGCAGCGCCCCTTCGCCTGGTCCCATGAAAGTGCCGGCGGAACAACTGCGCAGCATGCTCGGGTTGACATCGGTTCGCTACGTGGCCGGCAAACACTCGCTGGCGGTGGTGGATTCGACGCTGGAATCCTCGGCCACCGCCTCGGCGGACCTGGTCAAAATCGACAACTTCAGTTTCAGTCCCTCGCCGAATTCGGTGAAGGCCGGGACGAAGGTCACGTGGATCAACCATGACGACATTCCGCACAACGTGGTGTCCACGGACAAGAGCTTCGTTTCCCCGGTGCTCGACACCGATGAGAAGTTCTCGCACCAGTTCGACACGCCCGGCGAGTACAACTACTACTGCTCCTTGCATCCTCGGATGACCGGCAAACTGGTGGTGATGTAAGACAGGCATGTCGGCAGTGGGCGTTCGGTGAACTAGAATAGCTCTAGGTCTCGAATGCCCAAACTTCAAATGCAGGGCCCCAAGCCGGGGTTGCTTCGCCAACTCGGCTTCTTCAGCGCCACCGCCCTCGTGATCTCCAATATGGTGGGCATGGGGATCTTCGGCACCACCGGTTTTATGGCGGGCGACCTGGGAAGCGCCAGACTCATTTTGGCGTGCTGGGGCGTGGGGGCGCTGGTGGCCTTTGCGGGAGCGCTGAGCTATTCGGAGCTGGGGATCAACTTTCCCAGCTCCGGCGGAGAGTATGTCTACCTGACCCACGCTTTCGGACCGGAGTGGGGTTTCATGACGGGATGGGTCTCGTTCTTCGCGGGCTTTTCGGCGCCGATTGCCGCCGCAGCGCTGGCCTTCTCGGACTATCTGGGATACTTCTATCCCAGCCTGAAACAGGCCAATGCCACGGTCATCGGCTCGGGAGCGTTTGCCCTGCGGCTGGGCGCCGGGCAACTGGTGGCATCCGCGCTGATCCTGGCTTTCACCATTCTGAATTGTTTTGGTGTGGGCCGCACGGCGAAGGTGCAGAACGTACTCACTTCCACGAAAATGATCGTGATCGTGGGCTTCGTGCTGCTCGCGTTCGCGATGGGCCACGGCAGTTGGAGCCACTTCTCCGAACCGGCCGTCCGCACGTCTTCGGTGGCGCTGCCGACACAGTTTCTGGTCAGCCTGCTGTGGGTGATGGTGGGGTACAGCGGCTGGAACGCCGCGACGTACGTAGCGGAAGAAGTGCGCCGTCCTGAGCGCACCCTGCCTCTGGCGTTGGGTGTGGGAACGGCGATCGTCGCGGCGCTGTTCCTGGCGCTGAACGTGGTATTCATCTACGCCGTGCGGCTCGAGAACATGAAGGGCGAAATCGCTATCGGCTCGCTTTCCGCCTTGCACCTCTTCGGACCCAGCGTGGCGGGCGTGTTTTCCGCGCTGATGGCCATCTGCATCGTTTCCACCGTCAACGCCGAAGTGACCGTGGGCCCGCGGGTGTACTACGCGATGGCCAAGAACCGCGCTTTCTTCAGCGCCGCCGCAACCGTGCATCCGCGGTGGCACACGCCGGTGGTGGCGATTTTGAGCCAGGGATTGTGCGCCATGTTCATGACGCTCTCGAAGTTTCGCGATCTGCTGACGTATATCGGCATGAGCCTGACGCTGTTCACGGTGCTTTCGGTGGTGGCGCTGTTTGTGTTTCGCCGCAAGCGGCCGGGATGGCAGCGGCTGCGAGCGGTCCAGTTCGCCTATCCCCTGATTCCGGCGTCGTATGTTCTGGTGGGGACCTGCATGATGGTCTACGGAGTGATCCAGCAGCCGGTGGCTTCGTTGACGGCGCTGGGCACGGTGGGAGCGGGGGCGCTGGTGTACCGGTTTGGAATACGGGCTCCGCGGGGCTGAACGGTGGCCTATTGCGCCGGCGCAGCGCCCGTCAGCCAGTGCGACTCATAGCCCCGCGGCACCACATAGCGGGATGCTGGTGAGGGAAAAACCAGAGTTCGGCCGGCGGAGAAATCCGCACCTGGCGGTATCCGAGGAGCCACCGCTGGACCCGCCGCCCTCTCTCGTGCGAGATCGGCGGCGCTGATCGAAAAACTAGCCAGCGGCCCGGATTTCGGGTCCACCACCGCGGAGAACCGGGTAGTCGTGCCATTGGACTCCAGGGTTTCGAACAGAATCGCCACCATGAAATAGGGCCGCGGCACCAGTTGCTGCGCCAGGCGGGTGATACGGCCCTTCGCCATCGCTCAGGCGGGCACCAGGATCCGCTTCGAGCGAGGATCAATCACGTCTTTGCGAACCTTGGCCACAACCGGATCGCCGGCAGCCGCGGTCTCCGAGTCGATCTCCTTTTCGAAAGCCAGCAAGATCCGAAGCCCGCGCGGCAGGCCGCCGGTTGGAAGGTCCGCGACCGGCGGTGAGGTTGGCGCGACGGGTTCCGTTTCGTCGAAGTGCACGACCGATTCTCCGCGATACTCGCGACAGGCCGAATAGGCGCTCACATTCTCGGACTCCAGGCCTATGCTGACGGATCGCATGCGGCTCTCGTTCGGCAGCAGGTACACTCCGGCTCCAATCCGGGCACGCTCGAAAACCACTGTGGTAGTGGCTTCGCAGATGCCAAGTTCTTCCGCCAGTTTGCTGGCGTGGACGCGGAGCCGCCGGAGATCGGCCGATTCCGGATCGAGCCAGAACGTGCCGTCGTACGGGATCGTCCGCCGTTCGTTTCCGGCCTGAAGCTCGTAGTGGCTGAGCTCGAGAGGGACGCGGAACTGGTAGGCCAGCAGGCTCTGCCGATCCACGGTCTCTTCGCCTTGATAGGCGAACTGGATTCCAGGATTGGCGAAGATCGAGATGAGAAACGGGCCGAAGGAGCCGGTTCCGATCGGGCCTCCCCCGATCAGTTCCAGGATTTGTTTCGATTCGAAGCGCCCGGCGCCCGCCCAGGAATAGATTTCGTGGCCATTGGCGACGGCCACGTCGAGCCGCAGCCGGTCGGTGAGTTGGAGAGACGCCTGGCCGGCATCGTGGGCCTTGAGGGCGTCCTGGCAACTGGGCCGCGATGGCGGGGGCCACTGCTGCAGGCGCCGCTGCTCGAAGTAGCGGCGGTCGATGGTTTCGACGCAGGTGTATCTGGGCAGGTGTTCCACGGTATCGAGGAGCTTCGCGCGGGCGAGTCCCAGCACCTCTACCGGATCGCGCGAGGGCTGCGCGTACAGCGCCAAGGCTCCCAGGAGCAGGGCACCGATCCGCATACCCGGAGGGTAGCACAGGCTTGCGGTGGGGCTCCAATTTGCATTTGCGGTTCAAAGGTGATGTGATGCGAGACTATGGCCTCCCAGGTCCACCACCCAGGAATCGTCGAGCTTCCCACGCGAGTCCGATACTGGGTAATCGTCTTCGCGGTGGCGCTCGCCGTGGTCACCTACATCGATCGTGTCTGTATCTCCTGGGCCAAGCCTTTCATGCAGCACGACCTGGGGATCACCGATGTGCAGATGGGATGGGCCTTTTCGGCATTCGGGTGGGCCTACGCGCTTTTCGAGGTACCAGGCGGCTTCCTGGGGGACTGGATCGGCCCGCGCAAGGTCCTGATGCGCATCGTGCTGTGGTGGTCCTTTTTCACGGCGGCGACCGGCTGGGCGTGGAATGCTACCTCGCTCACGGTAACGCGCTTCCTGTTCGGCGCCGGAGAGGCTGGCTGCTTTCCGAACCTCACGAAGGCCTTCACCACCTGGCTGCCGGAGGAAGAGAGGGTGCGCGCGCAGGGCATCATGTGGCTGAGCGCGCGGTGGGGCGGCGCATTTACTCCGATGCTGGTGGTGCCGGTGATCGCGTATGTGGGCTGGCGGCACTCGTTCGAACTCTTCGGCTGCCTGGGCGTGCTGTGGGCCGTGGTGTTCTACCTGTGGTACCGCGACGATCCGTTACAGAACCCGCAACTCAATCGGGTGGAGCGCGACCTGTTGCGAGAGAGCGCCAAAATGGCGGGCGGGCATCCGGACGTGCCTTGGGGATTATTTCTGCGCTCACGGCAGGTTTGGATGCTCTGCTGGCAGTATTTCTGTCTCTCTTACGGCTGGTATTTTTACATCACCTGGCTGCCCAGCTACATGCGAGAAGGCCGGCATATGGAGATTGCATCGAGCAAATGGCTGGGAATATTGCCGTTGTTCATGGGCGGGCTGGGCAACCCCGCGGGAGTCGTGGTGACCGGCTGGCTGACGCGAGTCACGCACGACCTCGGGAAGACGCGGCGCATCATCGCGTGCTTCGGATTCACCGGCGCCAGTGGATTCCTGGTCTACTCGACTACGGTGCACGATCCGCTGTTCGCCATGCTGGCGATCGGGCTGGCCAGCTTCTGCAACGACCTGGTCATGCCCGGAGCGTGGGCGGCGGCTATGGATGTCGGCGGAAAGCATGCGGGCACGCTTTCCGGCGCCATGAACATGTGGGGCAACATTGGCGGCGCCATTTGTCCCATGGTGATCGGCTATGTCTTGACGTGGACCAATCACAACTGGAACCTGACGTTTTATCTCTCGGCCGCGATCTACCTGCTGGGGATCGTGTGCTGGCTGCTTTTGGATCCGGTGACGCCGCTGGAAAAAGACGAGGCAGTGCCGGTGGCGGTTTGAAGGTTCGCGTGGATCAGCTACTTGCTGAAGGCTCGGTCGAGTTTGTCGAGCAAGGCCAGGCCTTTTTGTTTTGAGCCTCGTTTGGCTGCCGCTCTGAACCTGGTTTCGGTATCATGTTGCGCCAGCGCAAGGGTCGCAAGTTCATCGATCAGGCGGTTGAGGCTCACGCCCCTGGCTTTCGCGAGGCTGCGCAAACGAGCATGTTTGGTCACAGGGATCCGAATCGTCAGTGTGCTCATGCCAACTCCTTTACAAACTCCTTAGGAGCCGAAACGCGGACATCCGGGAATCGAAGATCGGATAACCGGAAATCCGCGAGATTGTTAGTTACGATCACTTGGGCACCTCCAGCGACGGCCAGTTCCACAAGGTGATTGTCGCCCTCATCGCGCAGGTTGGGCCGCCAAAGATAGTATACGTGTACCCATTCGCAGACACTCAAGAATGCTTCGAACAATTGCCGCCGTTCGGCGTGCGCCAAGGGAGACTTCCGGAAGATCGCTTCTCGCGCCAGGACATCCTCGTACTCCAGGAAGAGAGCTTCGCCAACGATAGGCTTCAATCGCTCTTCAAGACAGGCCCGGAGAACGTGACGATTGCTCCCCTCTTTTCTCAGCATGGCGCCGACAAGGACATTCGTATCGACAACGATTCTCGGCGCTTTCACCAAGTTTCATGATAGCACGGGCGCTATCACGCTGGGACGGCATGGGCAAGCGAATGGGGATACCAGGTCACTCGAGGAAGCCGCCCGAGAAGGCTGCAGCAGGCACGATTGCCTAAAGGCTCAGCGTTTCGCGCAGGCGCGCGGACTGGCGGCGGGACATCTCCACGGTCCGGCCGCCGCGGAGCGTTACCACCAATCCGCCGCCCACTGCGATATCGACTCTCTCGATCCATTTCAGATTGACGATCTGCTTGCGACCGGCGCGGAAGAACATGGCGGGATCGAGCTGCTGTTCTAGCGCATTCAAAGACCGGCGAATCAGCGGGCGCTGGTCTCCGAAGCAAACGCGTGTGTAGTTTCCCTCGGATTCCAGCATGAAGATTTCCGGCAGGCGGACGATCCAACAGCGGTCGCCGTCGCGGACGAAGACCTGCTCCAGACGCGCTTGCCCCCCGCATGGGCGTACTTTCGCCAGGGCGGCCGCCAGGCGCGAGGGGGCAATCGGCTTCAGCAGATAGTCGAGCGCGTTCACCTCGAAGGCTTTGATGGCGTACTCGTCGTAGGCCGTAGTGAAGATCACCTGCGGTAAGTCGTCCAGGCGTTCCAGCAAGTCGAAGCCGCTCATGCCGGGCATCTGGATATCGAGGAACAGCAGATCCGGCGCGAGTTTGGGGATGAGCGCGAGAGCCTCCTCCGCATTGCGCGCCTCGCCCGAAATCTCGACCTCCGGATCATCCGCCAGGAGGCGGCGAAGCTCCAGGCGAGCGAGGCGCTCATCATCCACGATCAGGGCTCTCATATGGGTTTCGGGATGAGGACGGTAGCGGCCACGCGGCCGCCATCGCGAGCGTTCAGTTGAAGGCTGGCGCGGTCGCCGTACAGGATGCGCAGCCGTTCGCGGAGGTTGCCGAGTCCCAACTGGGTGGGGCCGGGCTGCGATTCGCCGAGCAGGCCGGTGTTCACGACTTCCACTACCAGGGCCGCCGGTTCGATGGCGGCGCTGATGAGCAACTCTCCTCCCTGCGGCAGAGTAGCGATACCGTGTTTCAGAGCATTTTCGACAAGGGTCTGGAGAAGCATGGGCGGGACGGCCAGCTTACCGGCTTCGGAATCGATGTTGAAGCGCACGCGCAGGCGGTCCTCGAAGCGCACGGACTCGAGCGCGAGGTAGTCGGACACAGCTTCCAGCTCGGACGCCAAGGGTACCGTGTGGCTGAGGTCGCGGTGGAGGGTATAGCGAAGAATATTGGCGAGGCGCGTGATCATGTCCTGTGCCAGGGTGGGATTCTCCACCACCAACGCGCGGATCGAATTCAGGCAGTTGAACAGGAAATGCGGATTGATTTGCGCTTCCAGCGCGCGCAGCTCAGCCTCTCGGAGCGCCAATTGAAGCCGCGTTTCCCTCTCCTGCTGGCGCCACCGGCCGGTAATCCGGGCGTACAAACCGATCCAGGCGCCGGTGGCGTAGGTGGTGCCCAGCCAGACGCCCAACACAGACCCCGGCTGAAAGAACTCGCTGTGCCTGTCCTCCGTGGCGAGGGCGATCGAGAAGATGAGAAGCGCCTGGATCATCCCGATGGCGACGGCGCCCAAAAACATTCTGATGAACACCCGCCAACCGGGTCCGCTCAACCAGTCCCTTCGACGAATCTCGCGTCGCAGCAGATCGGTCAGGCCGATGCTGTACAGGAAGTAAAAGAAGAAGCTGGCGGCCAGGGAAGGCGCCCAGCCCGAGTGCTCCGCCGAGATCCCCAGTCCGACAGCGGAGTAGGCGCCCCAGCCGAGAACCTGGCACGTCCAGTAAGCCTTTCGTTTGGTCATCGGGCGGGCACCGGCTGGGCCAGCCCGAGGAAACGGTCCAGGTGTCCGAACATCCACTCCGGATCATCCCACATGATGAAGTGCCGCGCGGTGTCGGTGATTTGGATTTCGACGCCGTCCAGTTGGGCGTACTGACGATGGAGGTTCGCCTCTGTGTTCTTGCGGTTGGTGTACTGCTTGTATCCGATCCAGGAGCCGAGAACCAGCGTGGGGCTTTTGATCCTGGCGAGGTCGTTGCGCAGGTCGGCGGAGAACAGCTCGCACATGGCGTCGGCGACGGCCGTGCGGTCGCTCGCCAGACCCCAGGCGATCAGGCGGTCGAGATCGGAGTCCCTGGTCACCATGATCCTGGTGGCGACGCCGGACTTCGTGAAGCGGTCGTACGCGTCCTGATCCTGGCCGCCATAGTATTGGCGCATTCCGGCGACCATTTCGTTGACCTGCGCTGGGGTGGCATCGGGGGAAGCGATGCCGGCGAAGAACGGATACGCATCCACGATGACCAGCTTGCCGGGGAGGTCCGGATACTTGGCGGCCAGCGCGAGCGCCTCATAGCCGCCCAGGCTGTGACCGATGATGACGGGCTTGGCGAGATGGTTTTTCCGAATGTAGTCCGCGAGGCCGTCGCGAACGCGGTCGAGCATGGGGGCGGGCACGCGCGGCACGCCGGCGAAACCGGCGACGGTGAGGACGTGGCATTCAAAGCGATCCTGGTAGCGGGCGACGGTTGTATCCCAGGTTTCACCCGAAGAGGAGAGGCCGGGAATAAGAATCAGGGGTTGTCCGTGGCCGGTGACCTTTACCTGAAAGGGGGCCTGAGCCAGCAACCCGGAAGCGAGTGCAACAGAGAGCAAGAGAAGTTTCATGAAGCGATTCTGAGGCAGGCAGGGGGGCAGAGGGCGAAGATTGTGATGGGCGGTTCCAGCGAGCGATGAAAGGTGGCAGGGCCAACGGCCGGGCTGTGACCCGGCCGGTGGCCTGCCCGCCCTCAGGCTTTGGCGTGAGCTTTGACGGCACGCTCGAAGCCGGGGCCGGCGGCGGCGAGATCGGCCGGGGTCATGGCCGGGCGCACGGTGAGGCGCGCGTTGAAGGCCAGAAACCAGGGTTCGGCCACGGCGGGTAGTTGCGACGATTCCCGCATATCGAAGAAGATGTAGCCGGTCCGCTCGCCGTTATCCTCGGTGAAGTAGACGGCTTCCGGTTTCAGGTCGTCCAGGATCTTCTGAATGGTGGCTCCCAGTGTGCCATTCACGACGGCGGCGTTGGCGGTTTCGTTGGGGAGCGAAACCTTGAGCGTCATGCGCATATGAGTTTGGGCCCCTCCAGGGGCATGGGAGAGTATACCTTACTGCTGGGAGAGTGGGGCGCGACGTTGGCTTGCCCGGTCGACGCGGGATGCCCGGCGCGCGGGGACGTAAGCGGTACAAGTGTAGATGATGACCGAAGCCGAGATCCAGTACGTCTCGAATGAGAACGGCGAGCCGACTGCCGTGATTGTACCAATCTCTTTGTGGCGTGAAATCGAGTCGGAACGGGAAACGGCATACCTTCTGGGGTCGGACACGATGAAGCGCCGCCTCCTTGAAGCCAGGGGGCGTCAACAAGGTCTCTCGCTCGAGGAAGCCGTTGAGAAACTTGGAATTTGACGCCGCCGCTTTTGAGGACCTCGCGTGGTGAGTGGAACACGATCGGGCGCAGGCTCTTCGCATCATGCGACTGATCCGCGATATTCAGCAGAGTCCATTCACAGGCACGGGAAAGCCAGAGCCCTTGAAGCACGAGCTCAAAGGTTGCTGGTCCAGGCGGATTGATCGGGAACACCGCCTCATTTACGAGGTACTGCAAGACAAGATTCGAATCCTCGCATGCCGGTATCACTACTGATTGGGTTTACCCGATCAGAAGTCAGATTGTCCTTCGATCTTTCCTGGACTGGTTGGTCTACTCGTAGCGCAGCGCTTCCATGGGGTCGACGCGAGATGCCCGGCGTGCGGGGACGTAAGCAGCCAGAAGGCCCACGACAACCATGGCCACTACGCCGAAGACAATTGTGAGGGCGTCTTTAGAAGGCAAGTCCTGCACCAATCCGGCGGCGAACGACTTTGCCCAAAGCGCGATGGGGGCGCCCAAGACCAGTCCGGCAGCCACCGTGAGAAGCGCGTCCCTCAGGACCATGGTGGTCACACTGCCGCGCGTCGCGCCCAGCGCCATGCGGATGCCGATTTCCTTGGTACGCCGCGCCACCGTGTAGGCCAGCAGCCCATAGAGCCCGATGGCTGCCAGAAGGGATCCCAGCGCGCCAAACAGCCCCGAGAGCCACGCGATGAGCCGCTCCGGAACGATAGAGGCATCGATCTGATCGGACAACGTCGTGACACGTGCCACCGGTATGGTCTTAAGCAGATCGCGCACGGTGCGACGGACATCGCCTGCCACCGCGGGCGGGTCAATATTGGTCCGCAGCACGAAGGTTTGAGAGATTACTCTCCCGTCCAGGATTGCCGGGAAGTAGATGGTGCGCCGGTTGGCTTCGCGAATCTCATAGTAATTCGCGTCGCCTACTACTCCAACGATTTCGTAAAGCTTGGCCGCGCCAAAGCCCTTCCAGTCGCGGTCGAGGGTGAAGTGCTTTCCAATGGAGGGGCCGTTTCCGAAATAGTACCGGGCCATGGCCTGGTTGACGATCGCGACGCGCGGACCGCCCTGGTCCTCAAAGTTGAAGTCGCGCCCAGCCAGCAATGGAGTTCCCAGGGTCTCGAAGTACTTCGGCGCGACCCAATTGATGGAAACGTAGCGGCGTTCCTCAGGCTTTTCCTGGTGGCCTTCCACAGTTGCGAAACTGGAAGCTCCGGCGCCCGAGATGGGAGTACTCCCGCTGAGCGTGGCTGAGCGCACGCCCGGAATCGCTTCCAGCCGTCTCAACAGTTCCTGGTACGCGCGGAACAATCGCTCGCTCTCATAGCCGCTGCGCGACGGATCGAGGGTCACCAGCAAGACGTGATCGCGGTGGAAGCCCAGATCGAGGTGCTGGAGATTTGACAGGTGGCGGACGAACAGGCCGGCCGCGCTCAGCAGCACCACAGACAAGGCCACCTGCGCCGCCACCAGGGATCTTCCGAAGATTGGCAAGCTAAAGCATGCCCCACCACGGAGAGGAGCGGGGGTGAACGCATTCCAGGCGGGGGCCAGTCCGAAGAGCAATCCGGTCAACAGCGCGACGCCGCCGGTGAAGAGCAGGACGTGCATGTCGGGGAGGATCGGAATCTCAATGTGGGGCGGCGTCCCCATGAATCTTCCGGATGTCATGATCCGCACGAGCGCGCCGGCGCCGAAATACGCCAGGAAGATTCCAAGCAGGCCGCCCGCCACAGAGAGCAGCAGAGATTCGGTCAGGACCTGGCGCATCAGGCGAAACCGGCCGGCGCCCAGGGAGACGCGCAAGGCCATCTCGCGCCGGCGGGCGGCGCCCCGCGCCAGCAGCATACTGGCCACGTTGGTACAAGCGATCAGCAAGAGCAGGGCCACCACGGCCATGAGCGCGAGCAGTGGTTTCGCGAACTGATTGTGCAGGGCCGTGGACAGACCGGAACCCGCGGGCTCCAGCCGAAACTTGAGCCGGCGCTCCAATGAGCGTCTGCTCGCGTTGTCACTTTCCTTGACCCTCTCCTCCACCGTCCACTGGAACAGCACAGCCATTTCCGCGCGTGCCTGCTCGATGGATACGCCGGGCCCCAGGCGTGCGATCAGCCTCAGGGCTCCGCGACTGAGACGGCTGCGCGGATTGATCATCCACTCCACAGCCAGGGGCACCCAGATTTCCGGCTGGGCTCCCAGTTGCAACCCGAAGAAATCGCGCGGGGTCACCCCGACAACCGTCACCGGCACATCTTCCACCACGATGCGCTTGCCCAGAATGGCCGGATCCTGATTGAGTTTGTTCTTCCAGTAGGACCAACTCACGACGGCCACCGCGGAATCGGTGTCCCCCATGCGGTCGTCGCCGGGACCAATCAGGCGGCCGATGGCGGGCTTCACTCCAAGCATCTGGAAGAAGTTCCCGACCACACATTCTCCATCCACGGTCTCCGGTTCGAGGCCCCCGCCCAGCACATGGAAACGGGCTTGGGCGTCGCCCGTGATTCCCGAGAAGACGTGATTGTGATCCCGAAAGTGCTCGTAGCTCTGCCAGGAGAAAGTGTTCAGGAAGGGATCGCCGGGGAATTGGTTCAGGAATTCCACCAATTGGTCCGGCTCCCTGACTGGGAGCATGCGCAACATCAGGGTATTGATGAGGCTGAAGATCGCGGTATTTGCGCCGATCCCCAAGGCCAGCGAGAGGACGGCCACGGAGGTGAACGCGGGGCTGCGCCGCATCGTGCGCAGCGCATAGCGGGCGTCCTGCAGAAGTGTTTCCAGCGAATTCCATCCCCACATTTCGCGTGTGACCTCCTGGATGAAGGTTAGTTTACGGGCGGACTCACTGCTTGATCACCGTGCCATCCAGCCGCCGGATCTCCCCCCATCCGCCGTTCAAATTGTTCCTTCCCGGCGTAAACGGCGACTTGGCCGCGGCCTTCTCATCCACTTCGATGCCCCAGCCCGGCTTCTCGCTTACCCACAAGTATCCGTCCTTCATCTCCGGGCAGTCCGAGAAGATTTCCCGCGTCCGCTGATTGAACGCCGAATACTCCTGGATCCCGAAGTTGTAGCTCACCAGGTCCAGCGTGACGTTGGCCATGTGGCCCACCGGAGACACGTCGCCTGGACCATGCCACGCCGTCTTGACGCCGAAGTTCTCCGCCAGAATCGCCAGCTTGCGCGCCGGCGTAAATCCGCCCGCCTGCGAAACATGCACCCGGATGTAGTCGATCAAACGCTCGCTGATCAGCGGCTGCCATTCGTGCGGGCTGTTGAAGAGCTCTCCCATGGCGAGCGGCGTGGCGCAGTTCTGGCGGATCTGCCGGAAGTAGGCGATGTCCTCGGGTGAGAGCGGGTCCTCCATGAAGAACAGCTTGAACTTTTCGGCGTCCTTGGCGAACTGCACGGCCTGGTTCGGCGAGACGCGCTCGTGCACGTCGTGAAGCAGTTCCACCTCTTCGCCCAACTCCTGCCGGCAGACTTCGAAGAGCTTCAAGGCACGCCGGATGTAGACTGCCGGCTCGAATACCGGCTTATCGTGGAGCGCCTTGATTTTGTTGTCGGCGCCGCGCGCGGAGCCATAGCCCGCCATGCCGGGCACGCCTACCTGCACGCGGATGTTGCGGAATCCCTGCGACATGAAACGCCGGGCGTTCTCCACGGTGGCCTTGTAGTCCGCCCCGTCCGCATGCGTGTAGGTGTCCACCGCCTCGCGGCACTTGCCGCCCGCGAGCTGGTACACCGGCATGCCCGCCTGCCGGCCCTTGATATCCCACAGCGCCTGGTCGATGCCGCTCAGTGCGTTGTTGAGCACGGGCCCGTTCTTCCAGTACGAACTGTCGTAACAGGATTGCCAGATGTCCTCGATCCGGTCCGTGGTCTTGCCCATCAGAAACGGCTTCAGGTACCGTTCCACCGCGGGCTTCACCAGGTCGGCGCGCTGTGTAAACGTGGCGCAGCCGTAGCCGTACAGCCCATCCTGGTCGGTCGTGATTTTGACCACCGTGAGCCGCACCCCGGCCGGTGCGCATTCAATCACGCTGATGTCTTTGATTTTCGGGATAGACATCCCGCGAGTGGCTTTGGCTGCCTGCTCCTGCGCCTTCTGTTCACGCGGGCTGGCGAGGCTCAGCAGCCCGGCAGTCCCGATAGCCCGCAATAGATTGCGACGTTTCATAGACATATTATTCTCTCAAGTTCCGGTGACTGACGAGACTGTCCCAAGGCGCCGTTCTTGCGCCGCGTGGACAGCCCCGTCAGTCACCATGTCACGGCCCAAGGCGCCGCCTTTTGCGCCGCGTGGACCAGTCACCGTATCACCGCTCGCCTCACCCGGTGTCCGCTGCGCAGTCTCTTCGCCAAATACCATACGATGGCAATATTCACCGCGAGGACGCACACCCTGGCCGCCGTCAAGCGCCGGGCCAGCTCATACACCTCGAGCGGGATCAGAGCCGTCGTGGTAATGACCGTAAAATATTCCGCCCAGTGCTTTCGCAGGAGCAGCCCCACCCCTTCGGTGAGCAGCAACGACGCATAAAAGAAAGTTCCCACGCTGAGTTCCTTGAGTTGCTTCGGACTCACCGAGAAGGCTTTCTCCAGCAGCCGATGAATGAGGCGGTTGTCAGGATCCGCCCTCAGGATCTCCACCCAGTGCGTGACCGTAGCCGCCACATCTTTGTGCAGCAGTCTCAACGCCCCCACGCCGACCGCCACCAAAAGAAGCCCCTTCACGAGCTTGAAAAGCCCGATCAGCAGGATCCCCGCCGACGCTGGACGCTTCGAATCGGCCTTCTTGTATGGGGAGATTCGCGGCACTGCCCTCTAGCATAGCCCGCCGGCGGTTGGCAGTTGTTGGACCCCACTTGCAGGATTGTGTGGATGCGTGGTGTCACCGGACGGACGATATTCGCCGGGGCGGGTGTTCCCAACTGGGTTGTGATTCTGTTTTTTCGACCGCTAACCCCTGCCCGGTTGCGCCGTCTTAAGCATTAGGAGGCCGGACGGTCTGCTAACCGGCTTGCTTACCGTAAGATCCAGTCATTCTTGAACCAAGGCCGGTGTTTTTGCGTCTCATTGTGGTAAGGAGACCGATTTCGTGGTCACCTGTTGTAACGATTTGCGTCCTCAAGGGCTTTCAAGACATGCCAAGCGACACTCAGAAACTTCGAGTATTACGTTCCCGGACTGATCACGATTTGCTGATCCTGGTCCAGCGGGAACTCGACCGGGGATTGCCACTTGTAGATCTGGCACCCACCAGGAATTCACCGCTCTTCGCCCAGGCCGAGAAAGCGCATGAAACGGCGATGACCTGGCTGTCCAAGATCTCCGGTTTGAGCGAAAGCGACCGTGAGCGGATTGAATCGAGGCTGAAGGAACTGCGGTCCCGGCTTGATCGGGTACCAGCGGTTGCCAAGGTGGAGCAGTACCCGCTATCGTGCGCATCGTAATCTTTCACAAGAGTCCCGGCATCGGCGTCGAGGGAAACGGACGCAAATTTGGCGGGCAACTGTTTGATGCTTTCATTCTGCGCCAGCCTGAAGAAGCACAACGTTGTGGCCTTCAGGATCGTGGATGACCGCCCAGTGAGTTTCGGATTGCACCAGCCGATCCTGACCAATGGCGCTGACCGCTGCTTCGAGATCGGGAACTTCAAAGAAGAGCACGGCCTTGTCGGAGTTAGCGGGCACGCTGTGGAAATCGAGGCTGGACTAGTGCGCGGCGCCAAGGCTCTCCACCGGCATCACGGCGCGAAAGGGGCCGGGCGTAAAGTCCCGCATCAACCAGGGCGACATGAAGTGCATGGTGAATGCATTGACGCTCACTTCTATGCGATCGTTGGGAGTGTCGGGATCATAACGGTTCACCGCTACCTGAGAGGGTGTCAGGCCGAATAAGCCGCTGCTTCCGCTGGGCCGCGCAACGCTGGAGTTGTAGGCCACCACGTTCTGGATCGCAGTCGGATCGTAGGTGTGCACTACGGCATAGCGCACGCCCGTGCGCACACGCTCGGTGAGGAAATGGTGAAAGAAAAACACCTGCCCCATGTCGAGAATGCCAACGAAAATCACCATGTAGAGGAGCAGTATGATCGATCCCTCCACCAGCGTCGAACCCCGCCTTCCCGACCGAGGCCTCATGTGAGGTACCTTCCCGCCCAGCGCACCGTGACGGAGGGCTTACCGGACCAGGTGAAGCTCCGAAACACCGCGCCGATGGTGTAGTGCACGATCGAAACCGTCATCGTGACCGGTACCCCCGTAGCGTCGGTGGTCCAGGTGACATTGATGTTAGCCGGCGTCAGGCTCGGTGCCAGCGCGGCAGGGCCGGCGGTCGGCGACCCATAGGCCGCCATGTTCTGAACAATCGGGACGAAGGTGTGGCCGGCCGAATCGAAATCCACGTGAGACGCATAGCGCGCCGCGCCGGCCACTGCGCTCACCAGCGACTGGTATACAAAAATCGAATACCCCAAGTGGAACGCTCCGCCCATCAATGCCCACAAGAGCATGAACGACAGAGCGAATTCCACCGCGGTGCTGCCACCCTCCGCCGCCCTTCGCGAGCTTGATCCTGGGTGATTCATCGGACCAGTTGAACGGTGTAGAGACCGGCTGTACCGGCGCCCCTTTTGGTGCTTCCCAGAACCGCCGCCCCCACATACTCCGCACAACACGGAGTAGTGTTGTCGCTGCCGCACGGTGACGGCTGCAGGAAGAACAACGCGAACCCGAGGACCCTGCCCGGACTCCCCCCGTCGTTCACCGCGACGGTGTACAGCCTGCGCCCATTGCCGTGGTAGGAGCCGAAATTGAGCGCACTCAGGTCGCTGTCTTGCGCGTAGCGCTCGTTCACCGCCGTGGTCACGCTCTTCTGGCCGGAAACTTCGTCCAGTGTCGTGCCGACTTCCAGCGGCAGGGAAAGCGAATAGGTGTTGTTGACAATGGCATCGCGCAGCCCTGCATCGCCGTTGCCCTGGCCCACATCGATATAGCCGCGATCGGCGCTAGATCCGGGATTGTAACCAATGTCTCCCGGACAACTCCCCGATGTCTTGCCACGCTTCCCCGGAGGCGCCCACCGCAGGGTGTACAGTTGGCCCGCCGAGAAACCGAAATTGGGATCCGTGTCGGAGTGCGCATCCGGAGAGAACGGTGCCAGCCCGTCTCCCAACGAATCCAGTTGCGACTGGCCGGCCACACCCGAAGCGCTCACATTCTGCCAGCCGGGAATTCCCGGGAGTATCGGGAGGAAATAGAGTTGGACGGTACCGTTGACCTGCACCTGGACGAAACGATAGCCCAGCGGCGAAGCGGGATTGGGGTCAAAGGGCCCGTTTGGTGAAGTTGCGAATGTGACCGTCGCCCCGGCGACGGTCTGTGTGCCGAAATACCAATGGTTGGTGGTGACCCCGGAACCCGGCCCCGCCGCCGCCACGGCCCTGGCATTCGACAGGCCCACCATGGTGCCGTCCAACTCGAAGCTCGCCGCCATGGCTGCCTCGTCGGCGAATACCTGCAACTCGTTGCGCGCCACCTGTACCCGCCCGAGATCCGTCGCTAACCCCACCAGAGTCAGCAAGCCGATCATGCATACCGTCGTCGTGACCAGCACGAAACCGCTTCTGGGTCCAGATCGTGGCGCCTTCGCATGCACCATCGTAAAGTACTCCGTTGCCAGTGTAGGCCGCCGGCGTGGTCGTACCAATAGGCTGGACCTACCATTTCGAAGCAGGGATTCGCCCGAGACGACGGCTCCTTTAGGACTTAGATTGCGCGCCGCCCCGCGGTGCCTCCAGGACTTCTGCCAGGTGAGACAGCGAAGCTCTCCCGCACCATTTCTTCCGCTTCAGTGCCGCGCAGCCAGAACCCCGTCGACCTCCCCCGCCGTCTCGCTCACCACGTGTAACAGGTTTCGGTCGAGCGATTGCACTACCTCGGCGACGCTCTTGCCGCTGACGGGTTCCTCCCGCTCCACCGTGTGATCCCATATATTTTGGTTGGTCTTCCGGTCCACCAGTTCTACATGCAACGAAATCTTGGTCCGAATGGAGGCTTGATCCACCTCGTCGAACTCGTCGAGCTTGCCCCGCAACAGGTAATCGCCGCTGGTCGAGCTGCCCGACTCCAGCACGCGCTGATACTTTCCCGAGTCCCGTAGCGCGCGTATCAGCGCATTCCGCACCATCGACCCGGGCCGCTCCGTCCAACGATGGTATTCGTACGCACCGGCCTCGTTGGATCCGGCTCGATACCGAATCCGGCCGTCCTGCAGCGGTTCCGGTGTCACGATGTTGCCCACCAGAAGGATCAGACCATCCGGCTTGCCCAGATTCGGCGGCGGCGCAGGCGCTCCGAGTGTGTAGTAGTGTACCGGCCTGCTCGAGACGCATCCGCAGTTCGCCAGGCACCCGGCCATCACCAGGAAGATCAAGATCATGGACCGCATCATTTCCGAACGTCTCCCGGTTTGCGATCCGGCACTCTGATTCCACGAATCAGGCTTGCCGGAGAATGCATCAGGGTCTCCGTCAGCGTTCGCAGGTTTTCGGTGGTCATGCGAATGTTATCCAGTAGGTCGTCGATGTTGCCGGAGTTCTGATCCAAAGTCTGGTTCAATTGGTTGAGTAATCCGGTGGACTTGGCAAGCGTATCCCGCAAACCGGTCACCGCGGCCCGAATGTCCGTCCGGTTCTCCATCAGAGTCGAATCCACATGTCCCAGCGTGTCGTTGGCGCGCGCCGTGGTGGCATTGAGGGAATCCAGCAGCGGCCCGAGCCGGGTCGTCAGCTCCTGGACATTGTTGAGGCTGGCTGCAACTTTGGGGCGTGTCTCGGCCAACATGCCGTTGACGTTGTCCAACGATTCGTTCGCTTTGGGCCGCACCTCGGCTATCGTGCGTTCGAGGCCATTCAACGTTCCGGCGATGTTGGCGCGGTTGCGGTTGTTGAGCAGATCGTTGGCCCGCGACAGCGTGACCTGCAGGCCGTCCAGGTTCTGGTTTAGTTTCTGCAGCGCCTTTTGCACGTCGGGCACCATGGCTTGGGCCGCGTCTCCCAACTGGGGTAGACCGAAAGCCTCCGCCGATAGCAATGCGGAACCGGGCTCTGCAAGGGCGGCATGCTCGCTGCCCGTGGTGATCTCGATGTAATTGTCCGTCAACGGGCCCAAGGTCGAAATCTTGGCCATGCTGTCGATTTTCAAGGGCGCGTCGCGACTTACCGTAACGTCAACTTCGATTCGCGTCGAGTTCGCGGGATCCACACGGACCCTTTGCACCTTGCCTATCATCATTCCGCCAAACCGCACGGGCGCGCCCGGCTGCACTCCTCCCACGAATTTGAAGTAGGCGCGATGCGACACCGTGGCGCCCCCCAGCCCGCCCGAGATCACAACCATCGTCCCCAGCAACAAGCCTCCCGCGATCAGGACAAACAGGCCCACCAGAGTTCGCTCGCGCACTGCTTCCATTGGTTTTACCTGATCCCTTCCGTGTAGATTCGCATGTGGTCTACATCATCGTCCTGAGTGGACTCCGCAACCCGGTCTAGAAACTGCCGAACCCTGGGGTGCTGGCTGTTCCTGACTTCTTCGACTGGCCCCATGGCCGCGATATTGCCACGATCGATCAGAACGATCCGGTCGGCGATCAAGAATGCGCTGGCCAGTTCGTGCGTCACCACGACCATCGTGAGGCTGTATGCTTTTTTCAGGCTGAGGATCAGATCGTCGATCCCGGCCGCGGTTATGGGGTCCAGTCCTGCGGAAGGCTCGTCGAAGAGCAGGATCTCGGGATCGAGCGCCATGGCCCGGGCGAAGGCTGCGCGCTTCCTCATGCCTCCGCTGAGTTGCGAGGGGCTGTAGTGCTCGAATCCGCTCAGGCCTACCTGCTCCAGTTTGATCCGCACCATCACGTCAATGGTGCTTCGTTCGAGCGAGGTGTGTTCCAGCAGCGGCAACGCAATGTTCCCACCAACGGATAGCGAGCCGATCAAAGCGCCGCCCTGGAAGGCCAGGCCGATGCGCTTGCGGATGGCGTCCAACTCGCGAGCGCCAGCCGTGGAAATGTCGACTCCATTGATCCGCACTTGTCCGGACGAGAGCTTCTCGAGACCCACCAGCGTTCGCAGCATCGTGCTCTTGCCCGAGCCGGAACCGCCGATCACCACCAGCGTCTCGCCACGTCGCACATCGAACGTGAGGCCATGCAGAACCTCACGGTCCGCATAACGTACCCGCAGATCGCGCGCCGAGATCTTCGTATCCCCGGAATCGAAAGCGGCCATGCTCCCTAGTTTCCCCCCCGCGCCAAATAGAACAGAGCCGTAAAGATCAGGTCGATCAGGATGACCAGCAGAATGGAGATGACCACGGCCGAGGTGGTGGAACGGCCTACCTCTTCGGCTCCGGATCCCGTTGTGAAGCCCTCATGGCACCCCACCGCCGTGATCACCATACCGAAGACCAGGCTCTTGATAATGCCGCTGGTGATGTCGCGCACGAGCAGCGCGTCGCGCGTCGCCAGCATGTAGGCGCCGAAGGTGTAACCGCCGCCGGCCACTCCAAACAAGGCGCCTCCCAAAACACCCATCAGGTCTGCCCAGATGGCGAGACAGGGCAGCATCACCGACATCGCCAGGAATTTGGGCACAACCAGAAAGGCTACCGGATTGAGCGCCATGGTTTCCAGCGCATCCAGCTCTTCCGTCACTCGCATGGTCCCAATCTCCGCGGCGAACGCCGAACCGGATCTCCCAATCACGACAATAGCAGTGATTAGAGGCCCCAGTTCCCTGGTGATGGCGATTGCCACCAGGGAAGACACCAACTGCATGGCTCCAATTCTCTGCAGTTGATAGGCGCCCTGTAGAGCGATGATGACCCCGACAAAGAAGGTGGTCAGCGAGGCGATGGGGATGGCACCAACGCCGGCGGCCATCGCTTCATGGATGGCCCGCTGCACCATGCGTGTGCGCTTAAGCGGTGACAGGAAAAGCAATTGGAGCGATTTCGCGAAAATTTCGGCCAGCCCGCCCACGTACGCGATGCTTCGCCCTGTTGCGGCGCCCAGGTCTGCCACCCACTGCATTACGATGTGCCTAATGCCTCCTGCTCGGTTTGAAAGATCTGGAAGATCCGGATCACGTGGGTGAGCCGAAACACCTCTTGCACCGCAGGGCGCAGCCCGAACAGTACGAACTCCTTCTGCAGATGCTGCGAGCGATTCAGCACTTCGATGAGGGTCGCGATTCCGGAGCTGTCGATGTACCGGATCGCACCCAGGTTGAGCACCAGTCTGCCCACGGTAGGCAGGACTTCGAGAAGAGTGCGGCGGAGGGCCGGCGACGTGCCGAGATCCACCTCTCCGTCCACTTCCACGACCGTCGCCGCTCCCAAGTCACGCACGGAGATCTTCACGTCGTCTTCCTCAACTGTTTGCTTGCCACAAAGCGATTTCCCTCTGGCGATGGTTCGTAGGAAACCTTGTCCATCACCTGCTTGATGATGTGAGTTCCCAGCCCGCCCAGTTGATCGCAGCCAATTTCGCGTGCACATATTTTTGACCTGTCCGGCGCATCGCCGTTGTCCAACAGCGTAATCTCCAGCCCGTCCGCGCTCTCCCGGCATTCCAACTCCATCAGACCGTCAGTACGGTTGTGATAGGCGTGCCGGATGACATTGGTGAGGGCCTCGTCGACCGCCAGGACGATCGCCCGGCATTCGGATTCATCCCAGCCGATCACTGCGGCGAGAGGGCCGATGGCGCCGCGTACGACTCCCAAGTATCGGGAATCGCTCGGCACGGAAAACTTGATTTGCAGGCGGCGCGTAGTGTCACACATGGTCACTTCCAGACCACCCGCCGTTGCAGGGCGAATACGGTTTCATCATCGGCGGCCGGCGCCGCGCCGCGAAACCGGGCAACGGCCGTCAGCAGCGCTTTGCCGGCTGACGCGGCGGATCCCGTTGGAAGACTCCGGGCAATGGACAGCAACCGCTCCAGCCCCAATTGCGTCTTGGACTCATCATAGGCCTCGCTGACGCCGTCCGTATACATCAACAGAAGATCTCCGGGTTCGATTTGTACCCCTGTCTGGCTATATGAGGTCCCCGCAATGAGCCCTAAGGGAAGGTCGAAAATCTCTTTGCTGAGAGGGGTCGAGTCGGACAGATAGCTCCACTCCTGTGCGGTGGCACGATACCACAATGGAGGCACGTGGCCGGCGTTCGTAAACAGGAGCTCGCCGGACTCGGAATAATAACTGGCCACGAAAGCCGTGGCGAACAGGGACTTCTGTGCGCCCTTCAGAAACGTATCGTTTAACTGACGGATCAAGGTCGATTGGTCCCATTGCTCCACGTGCTGCCGAAGCGCATCGCGCAGCCGGCCGGCGGCCGTGCTAACCGCTTCCCCATGTCCGGCTACATCGGCGAGCGCCACCCGCGCCATCACTCCTTGACTGCAGGCTGACATGTAATAGACATCTCCACCGCGCGGCGAAGGTTGCAGGGGATGGCAGGAAACCCAGCCCGCCAGACCCGGCAACTGCACTGAATACGCCGCCAGATGATTTCCACCACGGACTTCCAGACAGGCAAGCCGGTGCGCTACTTCGGCCCGTTCACTCGTCATCTGATTCACCCAGATATATGGAGTGTTAGCGAGCCCTGAGGGATTCAAGAATGGCCCTCCATTCTTCATAGTCACACGGTCGGCACAGTGCCACCGTCGATGACAAATTCCGTGCCAGTGATCGACGCTGCGCGCGGCGAGGCGAGGCGAGGAAGGTGACGACCCGATCGGACGGCCGGCTCAACCGAAGGAAGCCAACTTGTGTGCATGGCAGCTCCCACTTTTGGGGAATATTCGCCTAACCTCGGCGGGTAAATGGCCGGATCAAATCAGCAGACTCTCGATTCGGTGCGCGTGGACCATCGTATCGCTGGGCGACCACTCGAAGACCGTGAAGCGGCCGTCCTGGGAGGCTACGAGGGCGACAGCGTCACGCTGATCGTGAACGAACTGCGCCGCCGATAGATGCCGCGTGCCGCCGACTTGTTCCAGATGCACCAGGGCCGGCATAGCGCCCTCGATCGGCTCCGTCAGAATGACCTGTTCGACCCGCTGCCAGTCCTGCCGGCGTGCAATCTTTGCCCCAAAGCCGAGCAACTCGTATCGGTTGTTGAGCACTACAGCGCCGTCCACGGCTGTTAGACCGCCAACGGCCGCGACAGCGGGACCGAATGCCTCCTGCCACACATGCCGCTCGGTTGGATCGGGAGTCTTCCTGTTCAGAGAGGCGAGTTCACCGAAGGGCGGCGAGACGGCATACGGCATGGGCTGGACGATCGACTCCCGCCACGACTCGGTGTCCGCCGGGACAACGAGCAGCAATCCGCCGCGACCGTGTGCGCGCATGGAAACCGCCAGTTGCACCATCGTGATTACAGACTGAATCCCCGAGGTTGGCGAGTCGAACCGGAGCAGCGACTTCAGCAGCGGCGGGGAATCCGCCCGGCCGGAGGCGCGCTCCTCCACAAACTTGACCTGATCGCCCTCCAACACCGCGACGTTGATGAACTTGCGCGATTCTTCCCCGCTATGGTGCTTGATCACAAGCAGGCCAGGCGCCGCTACCTCAAGCACGAAGCACAAGACCGGTATGGCGCGGGTGGCGCCCCAAACGCAAAGCCCGTCCCGGTCGCGCCAGACGCCCAAATGAATCCCCGGGCGCTCGACAGCGGGAGCGACGCGCGTGAGGCCACCCGGAGCAAGCGGCAG
Source organism: Terriglobia bacterium (assembly GCA_020073365.1). Classification (GTDB taxonomy): domain Bacteria; phylum Acidobacteriota; class Terriglobia; order Bryobacterales; family Bryobacteraceae; genus JAIQFL01. The sequence goes on from JAIQFL010000061.1 coordinate 25,143, forward strand.
CGGACGTTCGAAAACAAGAGGCTGTTGGGCCTCTTGCGGCGAGAGGAACGCGAACGAAATCCGTGGCTCGTAGCCCTCCTCTCGCCGAAGACTCGCCCAGAAAGCTGCGTCGATCAAGGTCTCGATGGTTGCGGCGTCCGGCAGAGGCGCGAGCGGCTGCCCGCCGCGCGCGAGCGCCTCCGCGCGATGGCGCGCGAAATAAGCGTGCAGCTTCGGTGAGATGGTTCGGGCTGCTGCGTACGCTTCGCGTTTCATCGCGAACGTTGGGACGGCTCCGCGGCACGCGCCCGGCGTATTCCCAGCTTCTCCATGCGAGCCTGCAGCGTGCTGCGCTTTAGACCCAGCGTGGTCGCGGCGCCCCTGGGGCCGCTGATCACCCAGTCCGCGGCATCCAGCGCCTCCAGAATGTGGCGGCGCTCCGCCGCCTCCAGCGTCTCGGTGTTCCCGGCCGTGGCCGCCGCGGGCTGGGCCTGCAAGTCGTTCAGGGGTACTTTCAGGACGGGACCGGCCGACAGGATTACGGCGCGCTCCACCAGGTTCTGTAGCTCGCGAATATTCCCCGGCCAGCGGTAGCGCACGAGCACGTTCATAGTTTCCGTGGGAATGGTGTCCACCGCCTTGCCCATAAGCCGCGCGAACTGCTGCACAAAATGACGGACCAGCAGCGGAATGTCTTCCTGCCGCTCCCGCAGCGGAGGAACGCGCACCGGAAAGACATTCAACCGGTAGAAAAGGTCCGCTCGAAATCTCCGATCCTCGACCATTGCCGCCAGATCGCGATTCGTCGCGGCGATCAAGCGCGCGTCCGTGCGCAAGGTGCGCGAGCTTCCCAACCGTTCAAACTCCCGTTCCTGGAGCACGCGCAGCAGCTTAGGCTGTAACTCCAGGGGAATCTCTCCGACTTCATCCAGAAACACCGTGCCGTGATTGGCCAGCTCGAAACGTCCGATGCGTTGCGCCACGGCGCCCGTAAAGGCGCCCTTCTCGTGACCGAACATCTCGCTTTCGAGCAAGCCCGTGGGGATCGCGGCGCAGTTCAATTTCACGAACGCGCCGTTGCCGCGAGCGCTCAGATTGTGGATGGCGCGTGCGATCAGTTCTTTCCCGGTTCCGGTCTCGCCATAGATCAGCACGGTGGAATCGGTGGGTGCTACGGTCTCGATCTCCTGCAACACACTGCGCAGAGCGGGGCTCCGTCCGACGATCTCCTCGAAGTTCAACTCGCTGCGGATCTCATCTTCAAGGTAGACCTTCTCCTGTGCCAGCCGGTCCTTCAACCCGGCAATCTCGCGATAAGCCAGCGCATTCTCTACCGCGATTGCCACCTGGTTCGCGATCAAGCTCAGGAACTCCAGGTCGCGCGGCGAAAAAGGAACCGGAGACGTTCGGGCGAGGCTTAAAAGACCGAGGGCGCGATTCCGGCTGACCAGGGGAATGTGACACCGCGACCTTGCTCCTCCGGCCTCTGCCTGCGGATTGGTGGAATTCGATTCGCCGTCCATGACGCTGACAGGCTCGCCGGTCCGGAAGACCCTGGCCGCCGGCGAATCGTCATCCGCAATCATCCGGATTTCCTCGCGGATCAGGCCTTGGCCGTCGGGAAAATCGAGCGCGTAAACCTGCAACTGCCGGCTCTCGTGATCGGGCAGCGCAATGCTTACGCCATCGCATTTCATGAGCGCGCGGAGGCTCGCTGAGATGGCCCTGAGAAGATCGCGCAGTTCCAGATTCGAAACGATGGTATTGTTGACCTCGAGAAGCAGCTTCAGACGCTCGTTCTTGCGCTGCAGCTTGGTCTGCGCGATTTGCGAGGCCTCGAAATTCAACGCATCGTCAATCGCAAGCGCGGCCTGGCCGGCAACCAACGACAGAAAGCGCACCTCTTCGCCGCTGTAGGCGTCCGCTCGTTTGCTGGCAACCGCGATACTCCCAATGCGGCGGTGTATGGTGGTCAAGGGCAGGACGCATATGGATTGAAAGCCCTTCTCCCGGAGAAACGCCATCATGCGCGGAAACCGGGTTTCCCGATCGAGCGAGGGAATCACCAGGGGCTCCTGGCGCACGAATACCCACTTCGTGATGGTCTCATCGGCGGGAATGTCGGGCGGCGAAATCGGCCCCTGCCGGCTGCAAACCTCGCACGCGCTCCACAGGATCTCGTTGGACGCTTCGTCGTACTGGGCGACCACAATGCCGTCGAACTGGACGACCCGGTGCAACTCCGTCGCCATGGCGCGGAATAGGTCCTTGGGAGCCCGGTATGCGCCGATCACCTGTGATACCCGAATCAACGCTTCGTATCGTTCGGACAGCAGGTACTCTGATGGCGCCTCGGAAAGAGAACTGATGCGGCTGCTCGGCGTTGCTACCATGGTCCCTCTTTTGTTCCTCTTCCCAACTGGATGCCCGTCTGCCTTGCGCCGATGCACAAAACCGGAAATCGGTTCGCGAAGGACATCGCCTGGAACCGCCACAGAAGGTCCACATAGCTGATTCAGAAGAAGCTACATGAGCGAACGTACGGCTCCGTACACCAACGGCTGGAGCCGCATCAAACGAACTGCTGCGATGCCTTTCACTGACCAGAGGGCGGCAGAGAGGCGGTGGCGTGCCGCGGCGACAGCGCGGATGCCGGCAATGCTGCGATGCGGTAGGCCGCTCGGGGAGCCATAAGAAACAGTCTGCCGAATCGAGCCTGCGCCGGAGAGTTTAACCTCTTCTCGTTGTCATAGCGCCGGCGCATCTCGCTGTAGTCGGGATCGGACTCCGACATGGTCAGCAAGATGTCCGCGGCATACCGCAGTGCTTTCCGCGAGGAATAGGCGGAGTCCAGTAAAACGTCGAATAGCGCCTGGCGGTATTCCGACCGGCCAGGCGCCAGGTTCATCGCTCTCGTCAGGTAGGCTCGTGTCTTCGAGCGGTCTTTGGCGCCAAACGGCGTCGCGATGTCCGCGAGCCTCTGATACGCCATGCCCGCCCAGTAACATGCTTCCGCATCCCCCGGGTTGGCGTTGAGCGCAAGCTGGAAACGCGCCGCCGCCTTACTGAATTCGCCCTCGGAGTAGTATGCCCGTCCAGCCAGGAATTCGGCGCCTTGGCCGGCGGCTTCGCCGGCGAACCCGGCCAGCAACATCAAGATGCGCAAAGTCAGTTTCATGGACTCCGCCGTTCAGTCGCCCGGGAGCCGAATATTCACCGTCAGAACCTGTAGCCAAAACCGATGGAAGGCTCCGCGCGGTGCGTTACGCGATCAGTGTTCAACACGGGCGCCAGCTCAAAAGTCGGACTGTTGTAGACGAGCCCTCGATATTCGGCCCGCAGGAAAACGCGATGGGTGATGTTCAAATCGGTGCCGGCGCCGTAGACGAACGCCGCTCGAGCCTGCGTGGATGTCCCCGGAGCGTCAGTGGGGGCGAAGACCAATCCACCCACGCCCGCCTCGACAAATGGCGTGAAGTGTCGCAGGGCATGCCGGTAGACATAGGCCGCGGTGACTTCGTGTTGGTTCGATTTCACTCCCAGCGGCCCGCCTGCCAGTCCATACGTTTGCGTGTTGAGCGAGTAGCCGTAATTCACTTCCACTCCGTGGCTGTTTGAGAAGAAGAAACGATAGCTGGCCAGCACGCCGCCGCTGTCGGTGGCACTCTGCGGCACTCCGTTCTGGGTTGTGCGCTTCACGAAGCTTCCGAACGCCTGAACGCTGACTTCGGACCGACCGGCCTCCTGGGCTACCGAGGGTAATGTTGCCACGGCGATCCCTAAAAAAATCTTGGCGAAACGTTTGGTTCTGATCATGGTTGTTACTCCCTTTTTAAAAGTGGCCGCCGCCTTGGCGCGCCCGACCTAAACGGATGCAAACGTATAGCCAAGGAATCGGCAAGTAATGTTCAACAGAATAAGTGTCTTAGTCGCTGGAAAACACGGATTTAGTGCCCAATGCCCGACAAGTGCCGGTATCCCGGCGCTAGTATGGCGCATTCCGGTAGGTTGGGAGCTCTCCAAGAACGCCTCAAAGGGAAGACTCAGCCGAGGTAGGTGAGCTGGCGATCCGAGCTTCTCCCGAATTTGGGAGAAATGAGGTCCGAACCCGGTATCTCCCGCGAAATATACGAGCCGTTCCTGACACTGGATTACGTACCCGCACCATAGGGTCATTCTGCGGTCGTACACTCCGCGGCTTGAAAAATACCGAGCCGGGACGCAGTGGACGGTGATGCCCGGGAGCGACAAGGATTCGCCCCAATCCATCGCATGAAGCGGCCCTATCTTTTCCGAACGCAGCAGTTGAGCACCCGAACTGGAACAATGAAGGTGGAATCTCCACGAGCACCAGCCGGCGCAATGTTGGTAGCTGTTGGTAGAGCCTGGTGGTCATAGTGATTGTGGCTGATGAGCACGGCGTCAATCGAGGGCAGATCCTCTCAAGATACTCCCGGTTTTCTCCGGCGCCGCGGAGCGGTCCAGCTCAAGGGGTTCCCTCGTCCGACCAAATCGGGTCAGTCAGAATGTTGCCCGGACGCTGAAGGAGCAGGGTCGAATGGTTCACGAGTGTGGGTTCGCAGTCCGCGGCCTTCGACACGGCGGGGCGGTATGGATGGCTCGACGTCCGAAATGAAACTGGGGGACCGCTCCGGCCGGCTGGTCAGCTTCCATTGCAGGACGCCAATAAGCCCGCGCACCTGCGGAGGATCCGGATTGTAGAAGCGCTTTCCGTCAATTAGTCTATCGTTCTCCAGGTCCCGGAATAGGCGGGTCGTTCGAAGCCTCAAATGGCCGCTCCATGATGGTCAGTTCGGCGACTCCAAGGAACCGCGCAGTCACCGTCAGATGAGTAATTCGCGTCCTGGCGGCGCCATCGTGCAGCGCGATCTCCCGCGTGATATCGACCCGCTTCAAGAAGATTGAAGGAGTCTTTACCAGGCGGCCCGACTGGCGGATGGCCACGCCCGTGTCGCCATCCAGCCACAGCTCTCCTTTGATCAACCCGTCGCGGTTCTTTCGCGGCGTGATTTGAAAGACGTAGGCGACGCCGTCGCCGGTGCTCACGGCTCCCTTGTATCGAAACTTATAGTTCGCGGGAGTAATGGCTACTGCTGAGGCGGGAATCTCGGCGGCGCGCACCTCGGCGGAAAGATAGCGGACGATTACCTGCTGCCTGACGACGGCATCTCCGGCGGTTTCGACCACCTGGTATTGGGGCTTTCCAATCGGCAACAGACGGCGGACAGCGCGCAAGCGGCCTTCCTTTTGCAGCTTCGGCAGCGAAGCGTCGATCTCGATGGTTTCCAGACTCCAGGGGCGAACCTCGTCCAGGCAGGCGATGTAATGCGCGAAGGCCACCCCCGCCGCATTATCCGATTCCATGATGGGTGCGCCGGCGGCCCGGACAACCCTCGCAGATAGAAGCGCCAGAGCAATGACCAGCGCCAGCCCGGCGATTCGGAGAGATGGAACGGGTCTATGCGTAAGCGTGGAGTTCGCCTGGGCCCACGGCACAGGATAGCGCCGGCCGCAGGTACGGCACTGGTATTCTCCGTGAATCGGCCACATTGGTGAGTTGTGCATTAGGACGCACCACCGTCCGCCGAGTTTCCCCGTCCCGTCGATACGCAGGCGCGTCTCCTCAGGCATACTGCACCACACCTTGAACTGCGCATGGCCCAGCGGCCGTGGATTTCCTTCCCGGCATCCTGGCAAGGTTGCCGGTGAGCTCTCGTAAAGCGATCATCCGCGCCTTGCTGACCAGCTTCGGTTTCACATCCAGGAGGACCGCCGCGTCGGCGATGGCCAAGCCTTCGAAGACCGACTGCACAAGAGCCGCCCTGGGAAACGTGTCGATGGCGAGCAGTGCGTTCTCCAGATCGACCTTCGCCGCGCCCGGGCCAAGCGTCCAATTCCGAGCTGGTAGCGCGGATTTGCTCAGGCGCTTCATTTCCATCCGGCGTGCTGACGCTGCCAGCTCACCGCGAATCGTGGCCAGCGCCTTCGCAATTACCAGTCTCCGCGACCACGACAGCATCCAGTTTGAGAAGTATGGGCTGGCGCCGTCCTGCGAAGCGACAGCCGCGCCCGCGATGTCCGCGCTGGATTCACGGTACTCCGTGAGTAGAAAGGCCAGCCAGTAAAGATCGGCCGCGCGCTGCTTCACCTGCCCTATTATTTGCATTTCGGCTGCTCCATAACATCTGCGAGAATGTCCTGAGTGGCCAGGCCCGCTCGCAGGAAGCCCACGCCATTGCTGTGCATCAACTCGAGCAGGTAGCGGCCGGCGCGGTCAATACAAGTGACGCTTTTCAAGTCGACCGCGATCTTCCGGCTCGGCCGGCTGGTGCGCGCCGCCTTCCAGCAGTTCTCCAACTCGGGCACGAAGGCTCCGGCCAGCCGCCCCTCGACCCGGAGGATCAATTGGTCGTCGAGTTCGCTCATCTGAATTTTCATCATTGGTGCAGAGACGGCGTCTTAGATAGGGGAACGACGTCACCTCCAAGCCTGGGCTCGTGATCCCAACCCGAACAGAGCACGCATTGCGCCAACTGCGTGGTCCAACAAAACATAGGGAATCCATCACTTCGTTTGCTCCGTTCACCGCCGGCATACCGGCACTTGCCACACGGCTGGCAGCGTGGCGTCTCACTGCCATCCTCCACCGAGCGCCTTGTAGAGCTGAACTACGGTCAGGATCGCCTCCAAACGCGTTGGGAAGCACGTTCAGGCAAAAAAAGCCCTGGTCCTCATCCGGTACAAAACTGTTTGGCAGCTTGCCGCCGATCCACGGGCCAGCCACGGCGAAACCGGCGAGAAGGACCAGAGCGAACCCGCTCTTTCGCAGGAGCGCCCCGGACACTGGTACTAAGCCAGCAATTCTCCCGTCATCACCGTCACGGCCTGGCCCCCCAGCACCACCCGCTCACCGGCGAGACGCACCCGCACCACGCCGCCGCGCGCGGAGGCCTGGTATGCTGTGAGTTCGCTCTTGCCCAACTGCTCCCCCCAATACGGGCCCAGTGCGGTGTGCGACGAACCCGTCACAGGGTCCTCATCGATTCCCGAGGCTGGCGCGAAGAAACGCGAGACAAAGTCGAATTCCGGCGTCGCAGACCGCGCGGTCACAATCACGCCGCGAACCGGCACTTTCTTCAGCGAGGTTTGATCGGGCGTCAATCCGCGCAGTGTTTCCTCGGAATCCACTTCCACCAGGTAGTCGAATGCACTCCGCCCGACAAACCGCGCCTGCGCCACTCCCAGTGCGGGCAACAGTTCCGGGGGCGTTTCGGCCGGAAGCGCAATCTTGGCCGGGAAGTCCAACTCGATCCACTCTCCACGCCGGTCGGCCGTCAAGAGGCCGCTGCGAGTGTGAAAGCGGGCCTGCTGGCCTTCCGGCAGGTGCCTGTCCTGCCACAGCACGTGCGCGCTGGCCACCGTCGCGTGCCCGCACAGGTCCACCTCCACCGCCGGGGTGAACCAGCGCAGGTTGTACCCGTCATCCTGCGGAGTCAGGAAGGCGGTCTCCGAAAGGTTCATCTCGCGCGCCACATCGCGCATCCACTGGTCGGGCCTGGGTTCCTGGAGAATGCAAACCGCCGCCGGGTTGCCGGCAAACGGCCGATTCGTGAAAGCATCCACTTGTACAATTCGAATGGGCATGATTTTAGAGAGTAACGCACTTGAATCTGGTGGTGGAATAGGGGAGTCTAAGAGAAGGCTGCGGAAATGCTGTTTCGGTTCACCAAATTCTGGGTCGCCATCGGTCTCCTGATCGCGTTATGGGCGCTCGGCACGGTGCGCCGGACAGAACCCCTGGCCTGGGTCCGGCCCATTGGCACACCGCCCGGGCCGGTACGCATCCTCCAGTTCTACGCCAGCGTGCGGAGCCTCACGGCCGGCCAGTCGGCGCTCCTGTGCTATGGCGTCGAGAATGCCAGGTCGGTGCGGATCGCTCCCATTTCCCAGGAGGTCTATCCGTCCTACAGCCGCTGCCTGGAGATCGTGCCCGAACATACCACGCACTACACCATTCTGGCGGAAGGATTCGACGGCAAGGTCGTCATGAAGTCCTTCATCCTTGCGGTTGAGGCGGTTCCGGTTGCCCCACGGATTGTCAGCCATGCGGGAAACAGCGCGGTCACGGAGAATGCGGTGGTCAGCGCAGCACTACCAGCCGCACCCACAGCCGCAGAAGCTGGTAGAACGTGATTGCCAGCGAACGCACGCGAAAGAACTGCGACGTCCCGTGCTCCCGCGGATAGTGATGCACTCCCACCTCCTCCACGTCGCAGCCGCTCAGCTCCAGCTTGCGCACCAGTTCGATACAGATGGTGCCGCTAGTGGAGGTCAGGTCGATCTCTTCGAGTAGCGCGCGGCGGATCAGCCGGTAATCGCAATCGATGTCCCGTATGCGGATGCGGAACAGCAGGCGCGCGCAATAATTGTAAATTCTTCCGATCCAGATGCGGTGCGCCGGGTCATGCCGCTCCAGCTTGTAGCCGTTCACCAGTCCCGTGGCGGGCCCTACCAGCTCCAACAACCGCGGAATTTCGGCGACGTCGTACTGCCCGTCGCCATCGGTGTAGAACACGAATTCCTTGCGCGATGCGGCAAACCCGCTGCGCAACGCGCCGCCATACCCGCGGTTTTCGGGATGGGTTACCACGCGCAGACGCGGCCCGTGCTCGCGCTGAAGGTGCTCCAGCACCTCGCGGGTCTTGTCCCGGCTGCCATCGTTCACCACGATGATTTCGTAATCGGCCACGCATTGCTCGAGCACCGCGAACGTCTTGCGGAGCAGGCGCGGCAGCGACGGCGCGTCGTTATACGCCGGAAAGAACACGCTCAGCGATGTGAACCTGGGAGCCCCCACCCTTACAGTATCTTCTCACCGATGAAGAGGAGCGATTGGCCCGCCAGCAAGTTGTGGCCGGCGCCGAGCCAGGAGGCTTCCAGCGCCAGCGACTGGTACAACAGGCGGTCGAGCCACGGGGCGGCCGGCTCCACCCCGCTGGCGGGGGGCAGGCGCAGCAACGGCTCCCAGAGGCGGAATTTCGCCAGCGCGATGGGCAGCAGCAGCGAATTGGCATAGGTGCATCGCAGCGTCCGTACGCCTACTCCCGTCATCAGCCCCATCAGGCGGCGGCGGGTTGTCCGCTGACGCTCGAAGACAAACTCGGAGTGGCGGCTACGTAGAATCTCGAGCGCCGAGGTACGCACTGCCAGCAGGCCGCCCGGCGCCATCACCCGCGACAGTTCGCGCGCCGCCCGTTGCTCTTCGCCGTGCGGCAAGTGCGTCAGAACGTCCATGGAGATCACCAGGTCGAAGGCACCCTCCGGGAACGGCAAGCTCGTAATGTCACCCTGCACGGGGCGTTCAATTCCCATTTCGAGCGCGTAGCGCAGGCCATGCCAACTGACGTCCATAGGCACGATAGGCCAATGGCGTTCCTTCTGCAGCAGGTAGGAGAGGTATCCGGTGCCGCACCCCGCCTCGAGCGCGCGTCCGATCTTGCGCCCCGCGAGGTACGGGTCCAACACGCGAAAGAGAATCGTCCGCATGCCCCGGTACCACCAGAAATCCCTCTCGCTCCTGGCGACATTGGCGAATTCGGCTGGATTCATGAAGTCGGTCATGGGGCGGATGTGAGCGAGACTCTGGCTGCGCCCCACGCGGGCCGGCTTTCGTCGGACAACGACAGGCGGATCCGCCTGTCCCACCAACCTGTCTGCGGCGCCACTACCGGCGGCTTACCCTATGCGGTCGTGGGTGCGGCCCGTTTCTCTAGTGGCACCAAATCCCGCACCTCGTGACCGGTGTAGACCTGCCGCGGGCGCGCGATCTTCTGCTCGGGATCTTCGAGCATTTCCTGCCACTGGGCGAGCCAGCCCGCCGTGCGCGGAATAGCGAACAACACCGTAAACATCTCCGGCTTGAAACCCATGGCCTGGTACATGATCCCGGAATAGAAATCCACGTTGGGATAGAGCTTGCGCTTGATGAAGTAGTCGTCTTCCAGGGCGATGCGCTCCAATTCCAGCGCGATGTCGAGTTTCGGGTTTCTTCCAGTGACTTCGAACACTTTGTCCGCGGCCCATTTGATGATGCTGGCGCGGGGATCGTAGTTCTTGTAAATCCGGTGTCCGAATCCCATGAGCTTCCCGTGTCCTGCCTTGACCTGCTCGATGTAGGCCGGGACCTTGTCCTTGGAGCCGATCTCATCCAGCATTTTGAGGACTTCTTCGTTCGCGCCGCCGTGCAGGGGGCCGGATAGGGCGGCCGCTGCCCCAGCGGTGGAGAGGAACGGATCGGCGTGAGAACTGCCTACCGAACGCATCACGTTCGCGCTGCAGTTCTGCTCGTGGTCGGCGTGCAGGATGAACAGAATGTCCAGGGCGCGCGCCAGGATCGGATTCGCCGTATATCTGGGCTCCGCCATCCTCCATAGCATGTTCAGGAAGTTCTCGGTGTAGCTCAGGTCGTTGTCCGGATAGACGTAGGGGAAACCCAAACTGTGCCGATAAGTGTATGCCGCAATGGTCGGCATCTTGCCGATGAGGCGCATGATCTGCAGTTGGCGCACCTCCGGATCATGCACATTCCTTGCCTCGGGATAGACCGTGGAGAGGGCCGCTACCGTACTGACCAGCATCCCCATCGGATGCGCGTCGTAGCGGAAGCCCTCCAGAAACTTCTTGGTGGTCTCGTGGAGCATGGTGTGGCGCGTGATCTGTCCGACCCAGTCCTTCAGTTGAGGCTCCGTGGGCAACTCGCCGAACAGGAGCAGGTAGGCTACCTCCAGGAACGTGCACTTCTCCGCAAGTTGCTCGATGGGGTAGCCGCGGTAGCGCAGAATTCCTTTGTCGCCATCGATAAACGTGATCGCGCTGTGGCATGAGGCTGTGTTCATGAAGGCGGGATCGTAGGTCATGAGCCCGAAATCGCCGGGCCCGGTCTTCAATTGGCGCAGGTCCATGGCCCGGATGGTCCCATTGTGGACGGGGATCTCATAGCTGGAATGTGTGCGCTGGTCGAGAATGCTTAAAGCTTCTTTTTCCATAATTCCTCCATCGATCTTGCCCTGGAAACGTCGCCGGAACTTACAGTATGCGAAGGCTCAGCGGCCATCGTCACGGCTCAGCCATCGTTCTTCTCTTACACGATGGATCCGCGCGTCGCGCAAACGACACGATGGCGGATTCAATCACGTCAATGCCTTGTCCGACTCTGCTCGCGGCCAAACAGCCCTGGAGGCCGCGGCTTCGCGACAGGATTGACGGACGTCAATGCAATCATAATCCAAAGCGCAGTGCTTGGAAAGCGCGATGAGCGATCTTGGCGATCTTGGGCGAAAAGCGGCTGTCCAGCCGGCGCTTTGGCGGGTGCCGAGCGCCGGCGCGATCCCAGGAAGCGCAATATCCCCTCGACCGGATCTCGACCACCGTTTGCCCGTGCGATAATCGAGGTTCCCGATGACAGCGCGCGTCTTCGTTTCCTTGAAGTCCACCGTTCTGGACCCCCAGGGCCAGACCATCCGCTCCGCTCTGAACGGTCTCGGTTATTCCGGCATCGTGGAGGTCCGCCAGGGCAAGTTTTTCGACATCGCGATCGCCGACGGCGTCAGCCGCGAGCAGGCGCGGAAGGACGTCGAGACCATCGCGCATGAAGTGCTCGCCAACCCGGTGATCGAAGAGTACCGCGTTGAGCTGCTGGATTGATCAGCGCTCGCGCCGTTTCAGCCACGTCATAGGAAAGTAGCTCAACCCGGTGAAATCAAACTCCGTCGAAAATAGCGGCGTGGGGCGTTCGCGAAGGAATTCCGGGTGGCCCGCCAGGAATTCGTCGACTGCACGCCCAGGATGATCGGACCGCCAGGCCCTTTCTCCCTTGGGTGCGTTCGCCAATTCCGGCAGGTTGCTGTCGGCCACAATCACGTAGCAGCCGGGCGACACCAACGGGCTGAGGTTCTCGAGTTCCGCACGGACGTGCCTGGCCGAGTGGTCGCTATCGAGGAAAACGCAAACGCGAGATCCCGGGCGAATCAGGCTCTCCGCCAGGCTCGCCGTCTCGGGCGCGGAGGAATCGGCCTCTATCGGAGTAACGAGAATGTCCGCGCCCTGGAAGATCGCCTCCCTGACGCCCGGACGGAATTGCCGCTCGATGGGAATCACGTGGCGGCACCACCCGGCAAAGAATAACGTGCTGCCCCCATCGTAGACCCCGGTTTCCACAATGACGTCGGGGCGCAGCCGCCAAAGTGCTTCCCCGAGGCGAAGCACGTCGTCGGGGAACTGGAGCAACTGGCGGCCCTTCCAGGAGAACGTGGACCAGTGGCCGAGATTCCAGCCGAGCACCATCCATTGGCGCGACAATATCTCAAAAGCATCCGGGCTGAATAATGGATACTCTTGGGCGCCAGCAGCGCCGGTCACGTGAACGAGACTACTCTCCGTATCGATGGTGATGATCATGGCTTCCTTTCATGATCCAGCTTTCCACGACCGGGCGGCGGCGCGCCGGTTCCCGGGACCCGACTACCTTGAGGTCCTGGACTGGATTCACCAGGCCCTGAGGCCCGAGACCTATGTGGAGATCGGGGTGTTAGCCGGCGGCTCCTTGCGCATCGCACGCCCCTCCACCGTCGCCGTAGGCATCGATCCCGGAACACGTGGGGTTACCGGTGTGGCGGCGCGCGTCTTCTCCATGACCAGCGACGAATTCTTTGCGCAATACGACTTGCGCCAGGTCCTGGGTGGCAGGCCCGTGGACTTCGCCCTGATCGATGGGTTACACCTGTTCGAGCAGGCCTTTGCGGATTTCCTGAAACTCGAGCGGTACGCCGGCCCGGGCACGGTGATTGCTTTGCATGACACGATCCCGCTGGACCAGGAGACCTCGGCGCGGGAACGCACCACCGAGTTCTACACCGGCGATGTCTGGAAGACGGTTGCCTATCTGCGGCAGAATCGCCCGGACCTGCGGATGATCACCGTGCGGACGGCTCCCACGGGGCTCACGCTGATTCGGAACCTGGATCCTGAATGGGCGCAACGCGAGGGGGCGGGTCGGGAACCTGCCCCACTCGATTGGGATTACTACGTCCGGCATCACGCGGAATTCCTCGGCTTGGCGCCCAACGATCGCGAGGTGGTGGAGTCCTTCTGCCAAAAGACGGCGGTCCAGTCGACCGGTTCCAGGGGAGTCGAAATCCCCTCACGCTCGCGGTAATCCTCCACCGCCTGCCGGCAGCCCGGAAGCGCGTGGTAGTCGTCCACGATCACGAACCCGCCCGTGGACAGCTTGGGGTAGAGGGCCGTTAGCGCGTCCCACGTCGATTCGTAAAGGTCACCGTCCAGGCGCAGCAGGGCCAGGGTTTGAATCGGGGAATCCGGCAGGGTGTCCTTAAACCAGCCCGGCAGAAACCGCACCTGCCCATCCAGAAGGTCGTAGCGCGCGAACAGGTCGCGCACGGTTTCGAGAGAAATCGCCAGCGCGGGGTATTGGGAAGCGCTCAGATCCATCCCCGCGTCCTGCGGAAGGCCCGGCGGCGGCAGACCGGCGAAGGAGTCCGCCACCCAAACCGTTCGATCGGTGATGCCGTAAGCCTTCAAGAATCCCCGCATGAAGATGGTCGCGCCGCCGCGCCAGACGCCGCATTCGATCAGGTCGCCGGGCACGTTCAGCCGGTGAATTCTCTCGAGACACGCCGCCAGGTTGTCCAGCCGGAGGCGTCCGATCATGGTGTGCTGGAAGCCGAGGTTGTCCACGTCGTCGTCGCGCACCCTGCCCACCCGGCTGCGCGAAAGAAACTGGCGGCAAGACTCGCCCCTCTCCTCATCGATGCGCAGCAGCGTATGGGGTGAGTACTGGTCGCGGCCGGCTAGTGAATCGCGCAGGTAGAGGATGCGGGCCTCGTTTTCCCAGTAGAGTTCTCCAAGTACGCACTTCTTCAGCAGTTCGAGATAGAGGTGTTCCATGTGGCCAGAACCTCTTCGTCTGAGACCGGCGCCAGGTGATTCCAGATGCGGCCGCGCGCGATCTTCCACAGCATCGGCCGGCTAAGGAAGGATCTCGCCAAGTCGGCCGGAGAGCGGGCGATTTCCGCGACCACCTGATCAAGGGAGCCCGTTGACGTGAAATTTCGGAGCTGAAACAGCAGGCGATTCCGCTCGACCACCATCTCTATGTCCGCGGCGGAATAGCAGCGCGCGATGGTAGACTGCCGGCGGTGGTGCGCTATCGACGCGGGGCAAACCAGGCACCGGTAGCCCAGTTTGCGGGCGCGCCATCCCCATTCCACGTCCTCCCAATAGAACGGAGCATACGCGGAAGGCTCCAGAAATCGCCGCAGCAGGCGCGTCTGGAAGAGTGAGGCGCCACCACCCGCATAGAAGCTTTCCACGGGAGTCTCCGATCGCGGAATCCAGTCGTGAATGGTCGCCAACCCGTCTTCAATCAACAGGGCGCTCCAGTTGGTCTCGTCGCGGAACCGGGTGGTGTCCTTCAGAAAGATCTGCGAAGAGATCGCGAACACCAGCCGATCGCGCCAGGGCGCTAGCGTGAAGAAGGCGTCGCGGTCGAGTGCGACATCGTTGTTCAAGAGGTAGACCCAATCGAAGCGCGCCTCCCGCAGGCCGGCCCTGACGGCGCCGGCAAACCCGAGCGGCCGCGCATGAAACCGCCACTGGACCGCGGGGTTGGCGCGTCGAAGAGCGTCATAGTCCGCGGCGGGGGAGCCGTTCACCACAACAATCGCTTGGAGGGGTTCGCGGAACCGATCGCCGGCCTCTCGCACGCTCTCCAGGCAAGCCGCGAGCTCCTCCGGATTCTCTCTCTCGGGTATCACCACCGAGAGCCCCGGCGACAGGGCGGCATGGCCGCCATTCACGCGGTGCAGGTGAAAGCGCCGCCGCAACTCTCTGCCGAAGCGGTCGATGGACTCGATCGAATGGACCAGCGGTACGAGTGCGCGCTCCTGTCTCGCGGCCGCCGCGGGATTCGGGCTGCGCTGGGAGGCCAGCAGCGACAACGCGAAGCCCAGGTCGCGCTGGTCGGTGCCGGTGCACCGTTCATTAGGTCGATACACGTAGCGCGTTCGAAATTCGATGCACCAGGGCTCCGGCTGGGGGTCGATCACCGGAAAGTCGAGTCCGAACGGCATCGCTTCTTCCCAGGGATTGCGGATGCTCCCGATGGTGCTGCCGTTCGACTGTACGGTGAGCTCGTTGGCCTCTCCGGCAGGGCCCGGCGGCAGCGTGCCGGAAACGTGGATGGTGCGCGAACCGGCGCGCGGCGCGATCACGGCCGTGGCCTGCTGGCTGCTCCACACATGCGGTTCGCCCGAAGGATCGTGCCAGCCATGCAGAAGTTGGGCGCTCCGTCCCCGCGCCCCCAGGATTTCGCTGTGCAGCGGCCCGGGCCGGAAAGCCTTCTTCCATGGACAGGCGCGGCATTCGGGAACCTCGCCTCCCCGATAGCGTTGGCGGAACTGGCGGTAGGCCTCCCCCTGCCAGATCTCCGTAATGGGTTGCCGCATGAGGTTTCCGAGGGGAACCTTGTCGAGCACTTCGCAGGCGACCACGTCGCCGTTCGAGAGCACGTGCGCGGTCTCCCAGGGATTCTGCTCGCAGGAATGCACGCGCGCGTCCGGCGGCAGGACCCCCGGCCAGGGCCCGGGGACTTCGCCCAGACAGGCGCCGCTTTCCGCGAATGACAAGTTGCAGATGGTGAATCGAACATCGGCGTGCAGCTTCCGGGCCTGGCGTACGGCGCCCTTGACGCGTTCTTCGAACTCCGGACGATGCATGCCGAGGGGCGTCAGCTCCAGCGGAAACTGGACCGGAATCTCATCGCGCCGCATCACCGGAAAAATCAGGATCTCGTGGAGCCCGAGCGAGCTCGCGAAGCCGGCCACCGCCCTCAGTTGCGCCAGGTTCCGATCCATCGCTACGAAACTGATATCGACAATGGGCGGGTGCGGCGCTTCGCGGCACAATTCCAGGAACCGCTCCAGACGGTCGCGGAGAATCTCGAAGGAGCTGTGGCGGTAGATCGCGGCATACTGCTCCGGGTCGGTGGCATGCACCGAGACCGTCAGGCGGCTCAGCCCGCTGCGGCTCAAGGGAGAAAGCATGGATTCGGGAACCGATGCCATCACCGACACCAGTTCCACAAACGCACCCGCGGAGCGGGCCAACTGAATCGCGGGAATGAGTCCCGGGTAGACGGTGGATTCTCCGGAATAATTCAAAACCAGGGTGCGTGGATCGACCAGTTGGCGGACCAGCGTCTCATAAACCGGAAACGGGAGGTGCTCGCCGCTGCCCCGCCGCGTTTTGCGGGAGCAAAACACACAATCGAACGGGCATTTGGAAGTGAGCTCGATCCAAAGCGTTCGGGGCGTCTTTGCCGGCGGGAATGGCCACAAACCTGGTGCGCCCATCAACTCAATGGTCGCATGATGGCGTGGCGTTCGCCGGCGGAGAATTGTCCAATGCAAGATGATCCTGAAATGAAGTACGTTTCCAATGCAAGATGATCCTGAAATTCGTGGTCTGCCACCCTTTCAGGTGGATGCGAATTGGGATGAAGAACGTGGAGGGGCTAACGCCCCAGGAAATCGATGATTTTATCAAGGGCAGCTCGCAGATCGAGTTTGCCGGTGAAACCCGGCGGGAGATCTACGACTGGATCCAAGC
>JAIQFL010000463.1 GCA_020073365.1 Terriglobia bacterium
GAGATAGATCATCTCCGAGGTTTCGGAGGGAATGGCATCGGTGACGCAAACGTTCTCGAGAGAGCATGCCAGGCGTCCGTACTTGTCCAGGGAGGCATGCGGCAGGCTGTCAAACAGTTTTATGTGATAGCCTGCCCCAGAAAAGGCGTCCAGCAGGAAGAAAAGCAGCCGGCCCATTTCACCGATTATCTCGTTGCTCGAGAACTTCGCGAAGACGGCCGGCGCCTCACTGCTTCCAACCACGTCGATTCTCCGGGAACTGCTTTTTGCAGGGTTCGGATGAGCGATTCTCAGGTTTGCCACGAGCATTCTACCGAAACCGGTACCGTTGAACGAACTAAGCCATTCCTCGACGGTCTTGTTCCGACCCTCGGACATTCAGTGGTGGCCGTGGACGTGTCCACCGGCGCACGTGTGGTCCTTTTCCCCCGCCACGCTGTCGCGGCTGCTGCGCGTCTGCGGCTTCGACGTGAAGGAAGCCAGAACGTTCGGTGGGGACGGCAATATGCCTTGATGGCGGCTGGCAGCCGATTGAACGAGTTGCGTCTGCGCCTGCTTCCCCGCAGAAGATCCTGCACGCAGCCGGGCGGGGCGAGACAATGACTCGACCGCGACGCCATCCGCGTCGTCGGGCGATGGAGAAGCGATTTCATCCACATCAATAGCGGGACGCCACCGACCGCGCCGGAGCCGTCCGGCCTGCTGCAGACAGGGCTCAATCTGCTGACGCGTGCCCAGCCGATCACGGGTGCTCTGGCGCGGGGCACGCGCCCGTTACTCGAGCCCATCGAGCGAAGGCTCGAGCGCCCCACCAAGTCGCGTCCGAATTGGCATAGAATCCGAACCTTCGACAGCCAGCGCATCTCCCTCGTGATTACAGCGATCAAAAACATCATCGACTACCGCGAACTGATCGCGGCGCTCGCGTGGAAAAACATCACCGTACGCTACAAGCAAGCGTATCTCGGCATCGGCTGGGCGATCCTCAAGCCGATCGCGCTGATGCTGGTCTTCACACTGATCCGGAGCTTTATCGGGATTCCGAGCGGCGGTGTTCCCTATCCTGTTCTCGCCTTTGCTGCGTTGATGCCGTGGATATTCTTCCAGGAATCGGCGTCCGAGGGTGTCCAAAGCGTCGTCGGCAACGCTTCGCTGGTCCGAAAAATCTATTTTCCGCGCGAGGTTTTCCCGATCACGGGAATCGTGGCGAAGCTTGTCGACGTAGGGATTAATGCGCTCATACTCGCTGCGCTGATGTGGTGGTTCGGAATTGTGCCAAGCGGCTATGTTTTCTGGGCACCCTTGATCATCCTTTACACGGTGTTGGTCTCCCTTACAGTCGCATTGGCCGGTGCCGCGATAAACGTCTACTACCGGGACGTGGGCGCCGCGCTGCCCGTGCTGTTATCCCTGGTCATGTACGCATCGCCGGTCATTTACCCTTTGGAGTTGGTCAAGGACAAGCTGCTGCTTCAGCGCGCAGCCGGCGAATGGTCGGATGTCTTGTACACGGTGTACACCCTGAATCCCCTGGCCGGAATCATCGATAGTTTCCAAAACGTCGTCTTGCGCGGTCTGCCACCGAACTTCCACGCCTTATTGCCGGGGGTGATCCTGGTGCTGGCCGCATTGCCACTCAGTTACCTATTCTTCAAGCGGGCGGAGTCGTACTTCGCCGACGTTATCTGACCGCGTCGGCTGTAATTTCGGACCGAGCATGGCCATTGTCGAAGTCAACCACGTTACCAAAGAGTTCCGGCTTGGCCAATTCCACAGCCTGAGACAGTCTGCGCGCGACGCGGTGGCGCGTATGCGCGGCCGTCCCGTGCCCGAGCGGGTGCCGTTCAAGGCTCTCGACGACGTCGACTTCAAGGTCGAGCCAGGCGAGGTGCTGGGCATCATCGGTCAGAACGGCGCGGGCAAGAGCACGTTGCTCAAGATCCTTGCGCGCGTCAGCACGCCCACCTCTGGATCTGTGATGGTTCGCGGCAGCGTTGCGCCGCTGATCGAGGTCGGCGCGGGCTTCGTGCCGGAGCTCACCGGACGGGAAAACATATATCTCAACGGTTCGATCCTCGGCATGCCGCGCGCCGAGATTAGAAAGAGGTTCGATGAAATCGTTGGTTTCGCCGAACTGGAACAATTCATCGATACGCCGATCAAGCGTTACAGCTCGGGTATGTTCGTGCGTCTTGGCTTTGCGCTGGCCACCAGCGTTCGCGCCGATATCCTGATCGTCGATGAAGTTCTTGCGGTGGGCGATCTGGCGTTCCAGCGCAAATGTTTCGACCGCATGGAGGACATGATCAAGCGGCAGGGGAAAACGGTATTGCTGGTTAGCCATAACGTGCGGCAGCTCGAGCGGATCTGCTCCAGGGTCATTCTTCTTGACCAAGGCGCCATCATTGGTGACGGTAGCCCAGCGGAGGTTTGCAACTTCTTCGTTGATCGAAGCAACGAGAAAATTCAGGCCAACCAGAGCACGACTGGCAGAGCAAGGATTACGATGTCTGACGAGATCGAATTCTCCGCGGTTGATGTTTTCGACGAGAACGGGTCTCGCACGGATTCCGTAGAGTTCCTTCGCCCGGTACGGCTCCGACTCACATTCAAGGCTCGCGCGCTGTTGCGCCAGATTACCTTTTCTATCGGGCTGCATACGACGGACTTCGTCTATTTGACTGCGCACAACACCGCTTATGAACCGATGGATTTTGACAAGGGTTTGCACTGTGTCGAGTTGGAAATAAAGTCCTTGACCTTGCTGCCAGGCGTCTACTGTGTGCTTGCGTGGATTGGCCCGGCTAGTGGACCAACCGTTTTCGCTGGTGAAAACCTCACAAGTTTTCGAGTGTTCGCCAGAAACTACGTAACGACCCGCCAGAGAGACAGAGCGCTCTTCCATATGGACGCCACCTGGAACCTCGACGTTCAGCGGGAGCAAAGTAAATCGCGGGTGGTCTCCAACGGCGGATTCCCTGGATAGACGAATGATCGGACAGCTAATCAGGGAAAAGTTACACCGTGTTTTCGGGTCTCTGGGATACCTCGTGGTCACGAAGTGGCGCCTTTCCGAGCCCGATATTCAGAAATTGTTTGACGGACTTGGCTATGTGCTGTTTCCCAAATCGCGCCTTTCCGCAGCCAAGGTGCAGCTACTTGAGATGCCGTCGGCTATTTCTTGGTTCGGAAATCGCACTCGTGGAGGCTGGGCACGCCGGACGCAGGCATGACGCGCGGCGGCGCATACGGCCACGGGGCTAAACTGCTTGCTTGCATTCCACGAGTCGGACCCGAGTTCGGGTTCGCGGCTCAGCAGTGATCACAGTGGTCAATCGCATTGGCGATCGACGCGCGAACCGAAGTTGCCTCAAGGAACAATCTTGAATATTCTGATTGTCCACATCCGATTCGCAGAATACGACCGCTGCTCCGGCGATCTCAGGTTGACAAACATTCTGAGAAGTCTGGCCGAACGCAATAAGGTTGCGCTGCATATCTTGTACAAGCCGCCACGATTCGTCCAAGCCCCAGAACAGCGACAGTACATGCAGCTGATGAAGGAACTGGGCATCGAAGTCAAGACGGGGAGCCTGCGCGCCAGGCTGAACGAAAAGAGGTACGACGTCATCCTGATTGAGTTCTGGTACGTGGCACGACATCTGTTCGATCAGATCCGTGCGCTGCAGCCTGATGCTCGGGTCATCGTCGATACCGAGCACGTCTACTTCCATGCCAATTACCTGAAAGCCCTCGTGCTCGGCCAGAATCCCGGGGCGGCGCAGCTTCTCAACGAAAAGAGGCAGGAACTCGAGGCATATGTAAAAGCGGACCTGGTGATCACCACTACTGACGAAGACAAGGCCGTGCTACTTAGCGAAAACCCGCAGCTCGCGATTGCAACCATACCGAACATCCATAATGTCGCGAACGTGGACGAATTTGCCGACGCGAAGCGCAAACCCGATTCGCTCGTCTTCGTTGGGAACTTTTCCAACAACCCGGCGAATGTGGATGCGATAGTCCATTTCTGCGTGGAGACGCTTCCCCTCGTACGCGAGAGAGTTCCCGCCGCAACGCTGGCCATTGTCGGCAACAAGCCGCCGGCGGCGGTCCAAGCTCTCGCCTGCGACCACGTAACGGTCACTGGGTATGTTCCGCACGTCGAGCCGTACTTGGCCGCCAGTATGGTATCGATCTGCCCGCTGCGGTTTGGCGCCGGACTGAAGGGCAAGATCGGCGAGGCGATGATGCACGGGCTTCCCGTAGTAACGACCTCAATCGGTACGCAGGGCATGAATGTGCGCCACGGCGAGGACATCATGATCGGCGACACGCCCGATCAGTTTGCGCGCTGTGTCGTGCAGCTTCTCGAACAACCAGCCCTCCGGAAAACGCTATCGCGAAATGGACGGAATCTGGTTGTCCGGAACTACTCGTTCGAAGCTGTTGCCGCCCGCATCAACCAAATCATGGCCGACCTCACCAGGATCGCGATCAAGCGCTATCGTCAACCGAAGCGACTGGCGCTGAAGTTGCGATTCGATGTCGCTGACCTTCTGGATCGACACCTGCTCTGGAAATTCAGGCGATCCAACTGAATCTCGTGAGGGGCAATAAACAGGCATCGCGCGTACGCGAAGCCCTGGGCAGCGCCGCTGTGGATTTCGCTGCGGGCAAACCCTGACGGCAGGGCTCCCATCGCGATGGCATACCGTCGAGCTGGGTGGTGGGGCTCCGTTGCGTGTCGGAAAATCTTACAGTGGTGACGCTTGAAAATCGTCTCGATTGATCTTACCAGAACAACCTTTTGTTTACATTGGCAAGTTCTGGTACGCTATGCTATTGGCATAGATCTCGCTGTAGTGGATCCTTGGGGGTGACGACGCTACCGACGGGGGATGGCCCTGTCCTGGGTACGCAACGCCGGTGACTTTCCAGTGTAGACAACCGTGAGAACGACAACAAAGACCTTCTCATTGCTTTTTTCCTGTCTGTGGCTGGGGTTCTTCACACTCGGCAACGCCTGGGCTCAAGTCAGCGTATGGACACATCGCTACGATAACGCCCGCACCGGCGCCAACTTGGCGGAAACGCAGCTCAACGTCTCGAACGTCAATCCCAATCAGTTCGGCAAGCTGTTCAGCTATGCCGTCGACGCGGACATCTATACGCAACCGCTCGTCATCCAGAACGTCAGCATTCCAGGGAAGGGCACGCATAACGCGGTCTACGTGGCCACCAACAATAACAGCGTGTACGCCTTCGACGCCGACAACAATCAAGGAGCGAATGGCGTTCCGCTCTGGCAGGTGAACTTCAATGGGCCTGGGGTAACGCCCATTTCTGCTTCCGACGTCTCTACTTTCAACTCTATCCGGACGCCAGGCCCGATCGGGATCATGGGCACGCCCGTGATCGACCAAACGACTGGAACGATGTTCTTGGTCGCGCGCACAAAAGAGACCACGGGCAGCAATGTTGCGTACATGCAAAGACTGCATGCTCTGGACATACACACGGGCGCGGAAAAATTAGGTGGACCGGTCGTCATTCAGGCATCCGTCACGGGCACCGGTTACGACAACGTCGGCGGTCGCGTCAGCTTCAACCCCCTGACAGAAAACCAGCGTGCAGGCCTGGCGCTGGCGAACGGTAACGTCTACATAGCTTGGGCGTCTTACGGAGATGGCGATCCCTACCACGGTTGGGTGATGGCGTATAGCGCGACGACACTGCAGCAGACCGGGGTGTATTGCATCACACCCGACGGGCAGAGGGCAGGGATCTGGCAATCCGGGCAACCACTTTCGGTCGACGCCACGGGGAATCTTTATGTCGCGACCGGAAATGGAACCTTCGATGGCACGCGAAATTTCGGCGAAAGCGTTCTCAAGCTGAATGCGAATCTCTCCTCGGTGCTCGACTGGTTCGCCCCGGGCAATTGGTCGTTCTTGAACGGCGCCGACCTGGATCTGGGATCCGCCGGTGTCCTCCTCGTTCCGGGAACGAGCGACGTGATCGCTGCTGGCAAAGATGGTTATTTCTACGTGTTAGACCGGAACAACTTGGGCCACACGCAAACTGGCAACGGTCAAATCCTGCAAACGGTTCGAGTAACACCCAACCAGAACATTCATGGCGCTCCGGCGTATTGGAACGGACCCGGTGGGCCGTGGGTTTACGTCTGGGGAGAACAAGATTATCTGAAGGCGTTCGCCTTCGTTGGCTCAATCTTGAATACGGTCCCCGTGAGCCAATCCACTTATCCCGCACCACTAGGCATGCCCGGCGGATTTCTGACCATCTCCGCTAACGGCGGCCAGCAGGGCACCGGCATTCTGTGGGCGACTATTCCCTACGCAGAGGACGCCAATGAGGAGGTGGTTTCCGGCATATTGCACGCCTTCGATGCCACCGATCTAACGCACGAGCTGTGGAACACGCGGATGGTCCCGGCTCGCGACGACCTGGGTAATTTCGCCAAGTTCGTTCCCCCAACTGTCGCCAATGGCCGGGTTTACGTGCCAAGTTTCTCCAACCGGCTCCACGTCTATGGGCTGCTCGGGTCGGTGCCACCGGCGACCGGGGGCGCCATCACTGGAGGCGGTACCGCTTCTGCGGCCGCGGTCGACTTGACGGCAGTCGGAACTTCGGATTGGGCGCAATGGCCCGGATACGACGGGAACGCTGCCGGAAACGAACAGATCAGCGATTTCGCTTTCCTCGGTATTGCCAACAACGTGTATAACAACGATCCACGCACGTTAGCGTGGAGCGACGGCACCACGACGGTATGCGGATCGTCCACCCAGGGCGTGTCTGTTAGCGGCACGAGCAACGGATTCCTCGTCACTGTACCCGCGGACACGACCAATCGAACGCTGAACGTCTACGTCGGCGGATGGAACTCGCGAGGGATGCTGACTGCACATCTCTCCGACGGTTCGGCCCCCGACTTCGTGGACGCGGGATTCTCCAGCACTGGCCAATACGACGTCGTCTACACGCTAACCTATTACGCGGCATCTCCCGGCCAGCAGCTCACTGTCTTGTGGACCCTATTCTCCGGCGGTGGGAACGTCGCGCTGCAAGGGGCGGCGCTCGCCGGCGGCGGTTCGGGCAAGACGCCGGCCGGTTGCGGCGTATGGGTGGAGGATGCGGTGCCGGCAGGGGCGGCGACGGGGGGGAGTGAGAGTTGGAACTGGGTGGGTAGCAACCCGACACGGTATTCGGGGATGTTGGCGCACCAGTCGGCGCTGCTCAGCGGACTGCATCAGCACTATTTCTACAACGCCACGGCGACGTTGCCGGTGGTGGTGGGCGACACCTTGTTTGCGTACGTGTACCTGGATCCGGCGAACCCGCCGAGTGAGGTGATGCTGGAGTTTTACGACGGGAGCTGGGAGCACCGGGCGTATTGGGGTGCGAACCT
>JAIQFL010000464.1 GCA_020073365.1 Terriglobia bacterium
CGTGCGCAACATTTTCGCCCTCACCAGCGTGTTGGAGGAGCATAACCTGCAGGTGGTTCACGCCGAAAACGGCCGTGCGGGAATCGAGATGCTGCTGAAGACGCCGGGGGTCGATGGCGTCCTGATGGACATCATGATGCCCGAGATGGACGGCTACGAAACCACCCGGGCCATACGGCAGATTCCGGAGTTCCGCACACTTCCCATCGTCGCGGTGACGGCCAAGGCGATGAAGGGCGACCGCGCCAAGTGCATCCAGGCGGGGGCGTCGGACTACATTACGAAACCGGTTGACCTCGACCAGCTCTTTTCGGTCTTGCGGGTCTGGCTGGTCGCGGGCCAGGAAGTCTCACCGGCAAGCATGACGGCGGCGGGGTAAGCAATATGTCGGCGACTGCCCACGGTCTCGAATCCGAGCGGGAACCCACAGTGGACCGGCGCGTCAAGATCCTGCTGGTGGACGATACCCCGGAGAATCTCGTGTCTCTGGAAGCGGCGCTTTGCGGCTTGGGCGAGGACCTGGTGATGGCGAACTCCGGGAAGGAAGCGCTGCGCCATCTTCTGCACGAGGATTTCGCGGCGATTCTGCTGGATGTCAGGATGCCCGAGATGGATGGCTTTGAAACCGCTGAGCTGATTCGCAGCCGTCCGCGGTCCCGGCAGACCCCCATTCTTTTCCTGACCGGCTACAAGAACGAAGAGCACCTGTTTCGCGGTTACGACCTGGGCGCAGTCGATTTCCTGTTCAAGCCCATCGTGCCCGAAGTGCTGCGCTCCAAAGTGGCGGTATTCGTGGAGCTCAGCCGCAGCAACTGGAAGTTGAAGGACCAGGCTGACGAATTGCGCAGGCAGGCGGAGGTTTTGCAGAAGGCCGAGCGCAATTTCCGGTCCCTGCTGGAGGCGGCGCCGGACGCCATGCTGATGTGCCGCGAAGACGGCGAAATCATCATGGTCAATTCCCAGACGGAGGTGCTCTTCAACCGCGGACGCGACCGGCTGATCTCGAAAAACATCCGCACCCTGGTGCCGGCCTGGTCGTTCGCGCACGAACCCTTGTGGGATGAAGTGGAAGGCTCCGCGCCCCGGCCGTTGAAAATCGGGACGGAGTTCGAGGCGGTCCGCAAAGACGGCTCGAAATTTCCCGTCGAGATCAGCTTCAGCCCGCTACAAACCGACGAAGGCCTGGTCATCACCAGCGCCATCCGCGACATCAGCCAGCGCAAGAAGAACGAGGAGGAAATCGGCCAACTGAACGCCAACCTGGAAGCGCGGGTCCTGGAGCGCACCGAGGAGCTGATGCGTTCCAACGAGGAGTTACAGCAGTTCGCGTATGTCGCCAGCCACGACTTGCAGGAGCCTCTGCGAACCGTTGCCATCTACGCCCAGCTTCTGGCGCAGCGTTACAAGGGAAAGCTTCAGGGAGATGCGGACCAATTCATCGGCTTCATCGTGGACAGCTCCCAGCGAATGGAAAAGCTCATTCACGACCTGCTTGACTTTTCACGGGTGGACGCCCGCGGTACGGACTTTTTCGTGCGGACGAACTGCGAGGAGGCCTTGCGCGACGCTTGCGGCAACCTCCGCTCCTTGTTTGACGAAAACGGCGCGCTCGTGACATACCACAATCTCCCGGCCGTGGTGGGCGATCCCGTGCAGTTAGTGCGTCTCTTCCAAAATCTGCTGGTGAATTCCATCCGCTACCGCAGCGGAGATTCGCCTCGTATCCATATCACGGCCGAGCTGACGGAAGGCGAGTGGCTGTTTTCGGTGCGCGACAATGGCATTGGAATCGAGCCTCAGTATGCCGAGAAGGTGTTCGGCATTTTCAAGTGCCTCAACCCGCGCGACAAATATCCGGGAAGCGGCATGGGGCTGGCCATATGCCGGAAGATTGTGAGCCGCCACGAAGGCCGCATCTGGGTAGAGCCGACCAAGGGCCAGGGCGCTACATTTTGCTTCACCCTTCCGCGAAGCCAGTAGTCTCTGGTGGGACAGACGATCGTTTTTCGTCGTCTGTCGGCCCGGACCCGCGAACCTTCACGCAAAAGTGGGGCGGACGCCTCGTCCGCGCCCCTCGGTCGCGCTGGACGTGTCCCCTTCACCACACAGGTGCGCGGATGGCCACAGCGGCTGGCTCCCACGTCCTTCAGCCGCAGTAGTTTATCAGTTGGCATCCGGCCTGCTAACCCTCCGGCGCATGCCACACACTCGTTGGTTGCTCCGCGGGAACTGGGGGATTGGCGATGGAGTCTATAGGAACATGCATCGCGGGTTCCTCTGTCTCATTTGGTCCTTGACGGCCCTGGCGCAAACGCCGCAGCAGAACCCTCTGGACGCCGCTCTCGAAGCCTACTATAAGGCCCACGGCGCCGGCCGCTTCGACGAAGCCGCCGCCAGGCGCGAAGAGGCGCGCAGCCTTCTGGCGCAAATGCCGGTGGAGGCGCCGCAATTCGGCAATTGGGTGCAGAACGTCGCGCAAGTCTACCAGAGCGCAGGCATGCAAGCGCGCTCGCGCGACGTTGCAGAAGCCGCACTGGCACGCACCGGCAGGCTCGACGATGCGCATCCTACCCGCATCCTGCTGCTCAACCTGCTGGCGGGTTACTGGCAGGAAGACCGGAACCTGCTGAAGTCCGTGACTTACCTGGAGAAGGCGGTCTCGGAGCTCGAGGCCGCGCCGCCGGCGAATTCCACGGCGCCCGCCCCGGCTTCCCCATTCGGTGGCTACCTTTCCACAGGCCGCAACGCGATTGTGATTAACGGCCGGTTCGCCCGGTTTGCACCCGCGTCGAATCTGGCCGGCGCGTACCAACGGTTGGCCGAAGTCTACCAGCAACTCGGCCGCCCGGAAGCCGCGGGCGCTGTCCTCGCGAAAGTAGGGGCGCTTGCGGGAAACGACGACCGCGCCCTGGCTGCGTTCTATGCCAGTCAGGGAAAGCTCGATGAGGCCGCCGCCATCTACCAGAAGCAGGTGGCGCAGTCCGCCGGTAATCCGGAACAAATGGCTGGTCCCCTGCAGTCACTCGCCTATCTCTACCAGAGAGACGAACGCTATGGCGATGCGGCCGCCGCACTCCAGCAGGCGATTGCGAGCCTGGATGCGTCCGGCACCCCGCAGGCGCGCAACCAGTCCACAGGCCTGAGCCAGCAATTCGCCGACATGCTGCGCCAGGCAGGCCAGATCGAGAGAGCAGACCAGGTCTATCAGCAGTTACTGACACAGAACCGGCAGGACCCAAACTACGTTCAGCTTCTCACGAACTATGCGAGCTACCTCGGCAACACCAACCGCAGCACCCAAGCCGAAGGCCTCCTGAATGACTACCTGTCGAATCACACGCAATTCGAGCCGTGGCAGGAATCCAACATTCTTTATGCGCTCGTCAACGCCGCTCGCACATCCGGCGATTCGGAGCGAGCCGCCGCGTACGAACGTGCGGCTGCTGACAAACGCCCAACCGTCCCGCCCGTGCCCCAGGAGCAGTTCCGTATCGGCGACACTCTTCAGAAGGCTCAGGCCGCAGCCAATGGCGGAAACCTCGAGGATGCATTCAGCCTGACTTTGCAGGCCATGGATGCCGCGACACCCGCGGCAGACCGTGACCAGATTGCCTGGCAAGTGCCCTCCGTAGCCTCCGTACTGGCTGGCAAGAAAGCACCCGCCAAAGCGGAGCAACTCTATCAGCATCTCTTCGCAATCGTCCAATCCTGGTCGTCGGACAACCTGCAGCCGCTCTTGAACGTCGCCCAGAGCTATCCCCGATTCCTCATGATGCAGCAGGACCGCATGGCGGATGTGCCCGAGGCCATCGAGCGCTACCGCAAGATTCTCGTGAGCGCGCGCGGCGCCGGCACCGGTCATCTCCAGGACCCGTTGCAGATGACCATCGAATTCGAGCGCTTCCATGGCTCGGCGCAGCGGGCGCTTCTGGCTGCGCAGGACCTGCTCGCGCTCGAAGAATCGCTGAGCGGCAGCACTAGTGAACCTTACCTTCGAGCGGTGCAGACCCTCGCCGATCTCTACCAGGCCGGCGGAGATCCCGTACGCGCCCTGCCCCTGCTGCGTCAGACCGTGGCCATCGGCGATCTGGTCTTTCCCGCGAACGACGGACGCCGCGGAGACACTCGCATCCGAGTTGCCTTCGCCCTGGCGAACCAGCAGCAGTTCGACGAAGCCGAACGTCTGGCCACCGAGGCTGTGGCGATCGGGCAGGCGATGCGGCCCAAGCAGGCGAACCGGTTCACCTCGCAACTGGAAGACATCCGCCGGATGAAGACCGCTGCGAAGTGGCGCATGCTTTAGCCTGCCCTGCAATCACAAACCACCAGAAGGGCAAGCTGAAGCACGCTACACTAGACTACCGGAGGTCCGTGATGAAGCATTTCACACTGCTTGCTCTTTTTACCGCCACAGTTCCGGTCGCATTTGGCGCCGCCGGCTCCCTGCACCTGCTGCAGAAGCCCGCTATGAACAAAACCGAAATCGTGTTTTCCTATGCCGGGGATCTGTGGAGCGTCAGCCGCCAGGGCGGCGTCGCCACGCGGCTCACGGCGGGCACCGGCTCGGAGAGCGGCGCCGCATTCTCACCGGATGGCAGCACCCTCGCGTTCTCGGGCGAGTACGACGGCAATACCGACGTCTTCACCGTTCCTGCAACGGGCGGCGTGCCCAAGCGCATCACTTACCACCCGGACGCCGACCGCGTCGTGGGTTGGACGCCGGATGGCAAGCGCATTCTGTTCCGCTCCAACCGCGAGAGCTATTCGCGCTACACCCAGCTCTTTACCGTGTCCGTAGAAGGCGGCCTCCCGGAAGCCTTGCCGCTGCCCATGGCCTCCGCCGGCTCCTATTCGCCGGACGGCAAGCGCATGGTCTATCAACCTCTCGACGGCGGCCAGTTCTCCACGGACACCAACAACTTCGTTTCCTGGAAGCGCTATCGCGGCGGCCGCGCCAGCTATCTGTGGATCGTCACCTTCGCCGACCTGAGCACGCAGAAGATCCCGCGCACGGACTCCAATGACTTCAGCGCCATGTGGATCGGCGACAAGGTTTACTTTCTCTCGGACCGCAACGGTCCGGTGACGCTGTTCCGCTACGATCCGCAAAGCAAGAAGATCGACGAGTTGGTCAAGAACACCGGCAAGGACATCGTCAACGCCAGCGCCGGCCCCGGAGGAATCGTTTACGAGCAGTTCGGACAGATCCACATCTACGATCTCGCGAGCGCGAAGGAGCACGCGGTGCCCATCGAGATTGCGGCAGACCTGACCGAGGTGCGGCCGCGCTTCCAGAACGTCGCCCGCGAGATTCGCGATGCCCGGATCTCTCCCACCGGCGTGCGCGCGGTGATCGAGGCGCACGGCGAAATCCTCACCGCTCCGGCCGAGAAGGGCGATATCCGCAACCTCACCAATACGCCGGGCGTCATGGAGCGCACGCCGGTGTGGTCGCCGGATGGACGGTCGATCGCCTATTTCTCCGACGAAGCGGGCGACTACGCGCTGCACATCAAGCCGCAGTCGGGCGAGGGCGAAACGCGCAAGATCCCGCTCACGGCGAAGTTCGCGTATTATGCCAACCCCAAGTGGTCGCCGGACAGCAAACATATCGCGTTCGGCGACAATCAGCTCAATTTGTGGGACGTGGAAGTGGCCTCCGGAAAAGTGACCAAGGTAGACACCGATTACATCAGCGAAGGCGGCATGGACTTCGCTTGGGCGCCCGACTCCAAGTGGATTGCCTATGCCAAGTCCCTGCCCAACCGGTTCCGCGCCATCTCGATCTACTCCCTGGATAGCGGACAGAGTAAGCAGGTGACGGATGGTTTGAGCGACGCGCGCCATCCCGCCTTCGATCGCGATAGCCAGTACCTCTACTTCACCGCGAGCACCAATTACGGACCCACCACCAGCGGACTGGACATGACCAGCGACGAGCATGAAGTTACCAGCAGCGTCTATCTGATGGTGCTGGCGAACAATGTCTCGTCACCGCTGGCGCCTGAGAGCGACGAAGAGAAAGTGGGCGCCGAGGGCGCCACACCGGGTGCTGCGGCGGAGAGTGGCACTGGCGGAGGTGGAGGCCGCGGTGGCCGGGGCGCGAATGCCGCCGCTGCCGCCAACACACCTCCCAAGCCGGTGCGCATCGATTTCGACAAGCTGAACCAGCGCATCATCGCACTGCCGGTTCCGGCGCGCTCGTACCAGACGCTGGTGGCCGGTAAGGCTGGAATCGTTTACCTGATCGAGAGCGCCGGCGGGCGCGGCCAGGGCGGCGGTGGGGGCGCCACGCTCTCGAAGTATGACCTCAAGGCTCGCAAGCTCGATAAGCTGGCCGATGGTGTCGGTTCGTTCGACTTGTCCGCCAACGGCGACAAGATGCTGTTGCGCATGGGCGGAGGCGGCCCAGGCGGCCGTGGAGGCCGCGGCGGCGCGACCGCTACGGCCGGTCCGCAATACGTCATCGTGCCCGCGGGCGCGCCGCTGAAGCCCGGTGAAGGCGCGCTCAAGCTGGCCGACGTGGAAGTAAACGTGGACCCCATCGCGGAATGGAAGCAGATGTACCACGAAGTCTGGCGCATCGAGCGCAGCTACTTCTACGACCCGAACCTGCACGGCGTCAATGTGGCCGATGCCGAGAAGGAGTACGAGAAATACCTGGATTCGCTGGGATCGCGCGCTGACCTGAACTACATCATTCATGACATGATCAGCGATATGACCGTGGGTCACCTGCGCGGCGGCGGCGGCAACATCCCCGCGGCCAGGGCCGTTCCCGGAGGCCTGCTGGGCGCCGACTTTGAGATCGCCAATGGCCGGTACCGCTTCAAGAAGATCTACACCGGCGAAAGTTGGAACCCGCAATCGCAGGCTCCGCTCGCGGCGCCGGGGCTGAACGTTTCGGCCGGCGATTATCTGCTCTCCGTGAACGGCCGGGATCTCACCGCCATGGATGACGTTTCCCGGCTCCTCGAGAACACCGCCGGAAAACACGTTTTGCTCAAGATTGGCGGCGATCCCTCAGGCGCGGGATCGAGAGAGATCACCGTGATCCCCATCGCTTCCGAAACGCAGTTGCGGAACGTGGCCTGGATTGAAGACAATCGCCGCAAGGTGGATGAGCTGAGCGGCGGCAAGCTGGCCTACGTGTACATGCCGGATACCGGACAGGGCGGGTTGACCAGCTTCACGCGCTACTACTTCGCCCAGTCGGACAAGCAGGGCGCCATCGTCGACGACCGCTTCAACGCCGGCGGCCAGGTGGCCGATTACGTCATCGAAGTGATGATGCGCCCGCTACAGGGCTTCTGGAGCCCGCGCTACGGAGCGATCTATCGCACACCCGCGGCGGCCATTTTCGGACCGAAGGTGATGATCACCAACGAATTCGCCGGTTCCGGCGGCGACATGATGCCGTGGATGTTCCAC
>JAIQFL010000465.1 GCA_020073365.1 Terriglobia bacterium
GCTTCGTCCAACGGACGACCTCGATGAAGGATTGGCCGTATTAAAACGACCATACGGACCGAGCCACCCCAAAATCCCAGAACGGGACTCGGGACAGCGCGCTGAGCCCCGCTGAGAGCAGCTTGACCAGTTGAGGCTGGAATCGGCTGGAATCGGTATGTTGTTAGCCGACTTATGCACGCCTCTTGAGTTAAGCGCAGATTACTTGAGGAAAACGAATGCGAAGAGCCACCCTGTCGGTTATCTGAAGAAATCAGAGCACGCCCGGAAGGCCCTCGCTACAACGATCTTGAGAACTTACTCCGAAACCCAATAAAAGCAAGGCTTCCAGGCGACCAACGCTCAGCGACGGCGAACCAAGGCAACCGTGCATAAAATTCTATGCACGGTTGAGGCTGTGTTTTCAACGGCTTGCAAAGGAGGTCCAACGGGAGGCAGGATCTCTCGGCTCACGCTGCCAAGGGTCACACAGGCGGGAGGTGCATAATCCAGGTGTTAACATTGGCATGGGGGGTCCACATGAAACTGCTGTGCAAGCTGGTCGGTCATAAGTATGGACAATGGCAGTACGTCGCGGAAGATTCATGCGAGCAGGTACGGATCTGTCAGCGGGACGGGCACAAGGAGCCCCGCGGGGCCATCCATCAGTTTTCCACTTGGAAATACGTGAAGGAGGATTCCTGTCAGCAGGTTAGAACTTGTTCTCATTGTCACCGCGAGGGGGAGGGGCAACTTGTCCATCAGTTTTCCCCTTGGAAATACGCGAAGGAGGATTCCTGTCAGCAGGTTAGAACTTGTTCTCATTGTCACCGCGAGGAGGAGCAAGTTGTCCATCAATGGATGAGTTGGCAGTCCGTTGATGGAGAGCAGCATAAGCGAGCCTGCGTCCGCGACAGACTCCAGGAAGTCGAGCATCACACAATCGTGCGTGAGGAGTATGAGGTATGCACAGGTAGCCAATACCAGGGGGGGGCCAAGTGGGACTGTTATGCGACTAAAATACGTTGCAGCTGTGCCAAGTGCGGTTACTCGGACGAATGGGTCACCGGCGAGGGGTGGTCGCAGGATTACAGCTATCAAGACAACACGCCGTGACTTGCAAAGGACAAGAGGAACAAGCTGCGCGCGAAATTGAACAGGGTGGGACAGCGGCGGATGGTCTTGTATACCGCAGGTGTTGATCAAAGTGAAATTGTAAAAACTCTCTCAGGCGCTCGAACCCCTTCGACGCATCAACCTTCGAGTGCGGCAACGAAGTCACGAACGATCTCCGAACATTCCGTTGGCGAGGTCGCGAAACGATGCACTGCTAGTTGATCGATCGGCAGTAACTAAAGAATTTCGGCAGGCTACGCGACTGGATTTTGGCTCCGTCTCGTGAATCATAGTTCGGTTCGAACTTCAGGTATCCTGATCGGCCAGTTCGCTCCAC
This sequence comes from Terriglobia bacterium, assembly GCA_020073365.1. Lineage (GTDB taxonomy): Bacteria > Acidobacteriota > Terriglobia > Bryobacterales > Bryobacteraceae > JAIQFL01. The sequence goes on from JAIQFL010000465.1 coordinate 1,433, forward strand.
AGGAAATATCCGCACCAGGCGCTTGCACCCGCACCAACCCAAAGGATGATTCGTTTGTTGCGAGTACGAACAGTCTCGGCAAGGAGGTGGATCGCCGTTCTCGTATTAGCATTTGCCCACTGCTACATTGGCCAGGATTAGAGGAGCATCGCGAAGGCTCTCATGAATAGGGTAACACCCTTACGGTTCAATTCTGGGATACTTTGCTTCAGGGCCCGAAACGGCTGATCCAGAATTGAAGTGATCCTCGCCCTGACATCTGCCATGAGGGGCCGCTACGAAAGGCGCTTTTGGCAAGTCCCCAACTCTTACACTCGCCTGAAACCGCCTTCGCGGAAGTTGGCGGTGCGGCTCCGAACGGATCACGCCACTCGGAAACAGCGGCTTCCCGCGCGGCTCCCGGAGCCAAATATTGGGCTCTGAGCAGGAATCTGTAAGACCCCCCGGTTTTATTGGGTTTCCGCGGTTTGGGGCCGACGGGCTAACCAGGTTCCACGGCCTTTTAAGTGAGTCGTCGCCAATGTTCACCGACCTTTCGGCCCGCTCTTGCATTGATCGGCGCGGGTGTCGGAAATCGCCCTATTGCACCTATGACGACGACCGCCATGGTCCGACACATCAGCGAACGCAAGCGCGGGCAGCGGCTCAGCGCGCCAACTCAATCGGATGGTGCGATGGCTTCCGCGGGGTGCTCAGGGAAGGCCAAACCGCTCCGAAGATGCCGTCAAATAAGGGGTTACAGACTGCCATCAGCCCCCGTACAATCCGCGAATTCCACTATTCAAGGCTCTCAGAGACTGCGCTGCTCTCAGCAGGTAACTGCCTCAGATCGGCCGCTCAGGGTTGGAATCCTGAGGCCAGCCATCCCAGGAGGGGCAAAACGCTCAAGTCTCCGCCAATTGGCCGTTTCTCCGAATTCTCGCGCAGAGCGAAATATTGTTCGAAAGTGACAGGTGGTGGCGGGTCGAAGGTTCACAGGACGTCGCGGGCGTTGGGCTCGGTTTGACTGTAAACGACCTCCACCGAACCGATATCGGGGGCGGACTGTTTCTGCAACAGGGTGAGGGTGATGGTGGAGTGGGGGAAGATCCAGGTGACGGTTTGGATCACATCGCCATAGCTTTCACTGGTGGCGGTGCGGGTGTGGCTGCCGTATTTTTGGATGAGGAGAGTACGGAGGGTTTCGAAGTCCTGGGGGCCGGCGAGGGGCGCGGAGTCGGAGAGGCCGAAGAACATCGAGAGGCGGACCTGGGTGATGCGGTCGGAGGGCTGTTTGGCGCCGGCGGAGGCGTCGAGGTGCAGGTTGCCGATTGTGACAGCGGGGAGGGTGAGGATCGTCCAGTAGGGATTGGCCGCGGGCGCGGCGGTGACCGAGTATGCGGTGCGGGCCTGGTCGAGGGTCATGCCCCAGTGGATCTTGCCCCATCCATCGATGTCGGTGGGTTGGGCGGAGAGGGCGGCGGCGATCAGCAGGGGGAGAAGGGTGCGCATACCAGGTGGTGCGATGCGAACGGGAATGTTCTCGCGAGATTTTGTTACAGGTGAGAATGAGGGGTTGGGCCTCTATAGGCGTTGACCTGGGTGGTACACGTTGGGAACGAGTGGCTCCGTTATGCGTCAATCAGGTTACGGGATTAGAAATGATTACAATATCGGACTTAAACTCCCTTCATTCTAAAATGGATGCAGTCTTTGCCAGTGACGACCAGGAGGCGATCGAGACTTTGGCGGCCCAGATCAACGGCCTTTATGACCGGCTGGACGAAGCCGATCGCGAAAAAAATCGATGTTCCGAGTGACGGCATCGATGGCCATGGCGTCGCCACTGGCCAGGATTTCCGCGAGCATCTGCAGGTAGTGCTGGAGGGTGGGGGGGATCTCGGCGTCATCGACAGGGGCAGATGGCGAGGCTACAGATTCACCCAGCGCGAGTTTAAAAACTCCTTGTAGGTCAGGCCGTTGCAAACTCTCGGAGAGTTCGGAGAGACGTGTGAGGACGGGGCCGCGGGGAGGCTTCTGGGTTTCCCATCGATAGACAGTCGAGGTGGAGACACCGATCCGCCGGGCAAACAAGGTTTGGTTGAGGCCGAGGGCGCGGCGTAACTCGACGACGGCATCCTGTAAATTTTTCTTCTTATTCATTTGACGGGTTGACTCGGTCATTTGACCGATATATGATTGGACTCAAAAGCAGGGAGAATTGGGACAGTAATGGTAATTATTTAATTCCCCAATTTCCGCTTTTTGTAAATCCAGATCAATACCACTTTGTAAGAATTCCCCAATCGCCACTGGGGGGCCCAGCGCGGCGCCGCGCGAACACGGATGATAGCACGTTGGCACGAAAGGCGGAGGTGTGTGAATGGGTAGCAGGCTAGGGGAATCGATCTCGATGACGGCGACGGAAAAGCATTATTCCGCGGCGCAGGTAGCGGAGATATGGGGAGTGTCAGAGGCGACGGTTCGGCGGCTGTTCGAGGATCAGCCGGGGGTGCTGAGGATCTCGATGCCGCGGCTGATGAAGTCGGAACGGAAGCACAGGCCGCATGTGCGGCTATCGATTCCGGCGAGCGTTCTGGCGCGGGTTCACGAGCAGTGGGCGGCCGGGTTGCGCAGTGAAGTCCAGAGTCGCCGCCGCGCTATCTAGGAGAGCTTGATGCGACGCCACGAAATGCGCGTAGTGCTTCTCGGTGGTACGGACGGAGGAGTGGCCGAGGAGCTGCTGGACGGTGCGGATGTCCGCGCCGCCGGTGAGCAACTGGACAGCGAAGGTGTCGCGGAAGCGGTGAGGGTGGGCATTGGCGACGCCGGCCAGGGCACCGAGGCGCTGGATGGTACGCCACATATTCTTGGCGCAGCGGGTGACGGGGGCGGAGGCCGTCCAGAAAAAGTAGTCGGGGTGTTGGGCCGGCAGGGTGACGAGGGCTTCGACGGCGTCGGGGTGCAGGAGGACTTTGAGCGGCACACCGGTCTTCATGGTGCGGAGCGTGAGGTGGCGGGTGGCGGGGTTGAGGGCGGCGCGGCGGAGCTGGGCGACGTCGCCGAGTCGCAGGCCGCTATAGAGGAGTGTGTAGACCAGGGCGCGGGCGCGTTTGCGGATGTAGGGGGTGCGCGCGGGGGCGTCGCTGGACAGGCGATCGCAGGCGGCGATGAGTTTGCCGGCCTCCTCGGGGGTGAAGGGGAGAGTAATCAGGTTGTCGACGTGAGGCATTCGGATGTGGCGTTTATCGGCCGGATTCTCGGCGATCCACTTGCGCGACTGGCAAAGGCCGAAGAAGGCGCGGAGGTGTTCGAGCTCCTTGCGCCAGGTGGTGGGCTCCATGTCGCGGCGTGCGCGGTAGTCGGAGATGGTTTGGCCTTCGATGGTGGTGAGTGTGCGGGTGGCGCCGAGCGCTTTGGTCAGGTGTCCGAGGGTGCGGCGGTAGCTCGCGAGGGTCGAGGGCTTGAGGTTTCGGTTGGCGCAGTCCTGGAGGAAGGACTCGGTGGCGCGGTCGAGGGTGTGGGCGGTTTGGGCTTCGGGGGCGAGTTCGCCGCCGGCTTCGAGGATTTGGATGCGGCGGAGGGCGCGGTCCCAATTAGTAGTGTCGAGAGACTTGCGGTAGCGGGCGCCGTTGAGCTTGCCATCGCACCAGATGGGGCAGTCGCAGAGGGTGAAGTTCTGGCCTTTGGAGACGTGGTCGCAGGTGGCGAGGTGGCGTCGGTAAGGTGTGAGCACGGCTGGATTGTAGCACAATTTGGTACGTGGATTTGGTACATGGCTACATCATGCTTGCAAGTAGCTTATTTTATTGTGTTTGGATGGCGGAAGCCAGTGGGGGTCGAACCCACCTGCGACACAGAGTACCACACAACGGGTTTGAAGCCCGCGCCCAGCACCGGCCAAGAATGGCTTCCAGGGCGATTGTAGCAGAGCTGAGCGTTGCAGAAGGAGCATGCGATTGCTACACTGAAACTTCCCCGGCCAGGTAGCTCAGCTGGTAGAGCGCAGCCCTGAAAAGGCTGGCGTCGGCGGTTCGATTCCGTCCCTGGCCACCACATTCTAAACAACTTAGCGGCAGCCAAAAACATCTGGTTTTAGTCAAGGGAACAATAAGGGAACATTCAAACGGCTCCCTGAGTTTGTTCCCGCTTCTTTCCTTCCATCAGTCTCCACATCTCCCGCGCCGTGCTGCCGGTTCTGGCGAGATGACTCTTGGCTAGCTTGGCGTACCTTTCGGTCATCTTGATGTTGGAGTGGCCCAGGATCTTGGCGAGTTCGTACAGATCCCCGCCGTTCATCATGTACCAGGATGCGAACGTGTGTCGTAGATCGTGGAATCGGAAGTTCTTAATCCCGGCCAGTTCCAGGATGGTCTCAAAGCTCTTGTCCACCCTCTGACGTTCGCGCTTGGCACCCGGCTCTGGAGGAAAGATCCGATCCTCCCCGAAAACCGCCGGATACCGTTTGAACTCCAAGGCCAACTCGGCAGGCATCGGGACGTACCGCATTTTTCCGCCCTTCAGCTTAGCCCGGACCGCGATCAATTCCTCCCTGTACAACAGATCGCTCCACTTCAGCCCGAAGATTTCCGCGATCCGCATCCCGGTTGTCAGGGCAATCAGAACGATCAACCGCAACCGACAGAACGTCTGGTTGATCCCCTTGCCGGCCTTGCGGTGCATCTTCTCATCAAGCGCCGCCTTCATTCCCTCGATCTCCTCCGTATCGAGGTACCGGTCCCTTTGGTCGTCCGGCCGCTTTACCTCGACCGCATCGGCTGGATTCCGGTCTATGCCCGTTTCCTTGGACCAGATCGTAGCGGCCTTCGCCATCATGTGGTGCATGACGTTGAAGTGCCGCACCGCCGTTCCCGCCGATAGTCCCTTCGTTTCGGTAAGCCCCTGGTACCAACTTTGAACGCCGGCACCGTCAACCTCCCGGACGAAGAGTTGGCCAAGTCATCCCGGATGCCTTCCAGAATGCTTTTCTCCCGGTCCTGGGACCTCTTCTTGCTGCCATACTGCTCCCAATACCGGTCAATCAGCCCTGACATCCGAAAATTGACCTCCCGCTTGACATCGAGATGACGGTTTTCATCCCGCGCCGAGAGCCTTTTCCGGAGGATCTTTTTCGCCAACTCGTGAGGGCCATGAACATTCAGGCTTTTGTTCCTGCCTCCTTCCCGCCAACGGATTCTGTAGACTCCGTCCTCAACCCTGTGTATGGACACCTTTTGCGTACTCCTTTCAGTCGATGGTCTCGACCGTGTGTTGTTCGACAAAGCGTTCTAACGCCTTGAGATCGAACCGCAACGCCCGACCAACCTTGACCGAGGGAAGCTCCCGCAACCGAGACTTTTTGTAGACGGTGTCCACTTCCAGCCCGAGGTATTGGGCAGCCTCCCTGACGTTCAGGAGCCGCTTACCGACAGTTCCATTAGACCGCATTTGGGATTACAGCGCCATGAGTGGTCTCCGTTGAGATAGTTTGGGATGACCTCAAATCATACGGTACGGACCGATAATTCAATCGAGGCGGAGCGTGCTGACTGCAAATCTCATCGAGAATTCTGAACCGCCCCAGTTTCTCCATCGGTTCCGCTTCGGAAAACCTCCTGGCTCCAGCCGCCGGCACCTCCCCGATTCATCCATTCCCGCAAGACTTCTTCATCGACGCGAATCTGTCGGCCGACGCGAATAGACGGGATGACTCCTGCCCGGATCAGTCGCCGCGTACTGGCCTCGGAAACGCTCAGCAGTCGTGCAACACTGGGTATTCTCAATAAGTTATGAGCCATAAACCTAAAAACGGCAGTTAGCCGGTGGCATCGGCGAGCCGACCAGTGCTTCCGATGACCTTGCCACCGAGGAATTGACGAAACGCGGCGCTGAGAATCAGCTTCCACCTCTCCCGTTGCGTCAACTGCTCCGCAGTCGTTTTGATTCGCTTGAGAAACCCGCTCACCTTGGTCAGAATTTCCGCGATCTGCGAGGCCTTCGCGTGCGTGCTCGT
>JAIQFL010000062.1 GCA_020073365.1 Terriglobia bacterium
AATCGAGCACATGCTCCAGTCTCACCATGACCACATTGTACTCGCCCGCACCCCTCCCGAACGGCGCCGTTGCCTGCGGAGTATTCGTGCTCCGCGAGATCGAGGTCGCAGGGCCCTATATAGGCATCGTCTGCTCGGCGTCGGCGACCGTTGGATATCGCGTGAAGACGTCCTCAATCTTGCACGTGCGAAACAGGTTCCAGATCCGATCGTTCAGGCCTGCAAGAAGCAGGCGCCTGCAATTTCGTTCGAACGACACGTACGCGCCAATCAGAACGCCGAGTCCGCTGGAGTCCACGTAACGGACCCGGCTCATATCGACCACCAGCGTAGCGAAGTCGTTCTTGCGAACGTAGTCGCGGAATTGAAAAGCCGTCTCGGCATTCAAAACCCCCTCAAGGACCATGACCTTCTCGTCCGGGCGCGTACCGTCGAGGATCTGCAGCGTGAGTTTGTCGTCCGCCATAACAGCGTGGAGTGTATCACGATACATCACGATGCGTGGGTGACCTCATGACCGCGAAGACTGGGTAGTGCACCGCCCGGTCGTCGCGGTGAAAGACTCTCCCCTATATAAGACTCTCCTCTGGCTCCGCATATCGGGACTCCTCGGGGTCATCGGTCCCGCAGGAATCGCCGGTATGATCCATCGTTGTAGGTGCTCCAGGGAGCGAAACCTCTTTCCTGGTAGAGTTGGTACGCAAAGTCGATGTTGGCTCGGCAATCCAACAAATCCCGCAGATTCACGCCGGCTCGCTTCAGGTGCACCGTATTGATCTGGAAGTAGCCCCAATCCAGCGTTCCGTCGGAATTGTAGTGGTAGATCTCACAGGAGCCCCGTGGGTTCTCGGCCCGTTGGATGGCCAGGCCCACACGACAAGCCGGGCCGAATTTGTTGCAGGCATATTGCTGGTAAGCCGTCAGACGATGACCGAATTGATCGGCCTGGGCCTCGGCCGCGTCCTCGCTGGGAGTTCTGACCGCGATAACCAGCGGCCATTGAAGATGAATCCGCACGGGTGACTGAAGGCCAAACGTGTACCGCTCCCGCAGTGCGACGGCTGCGAACGTTCCTATCGCCACAGCGAGGAGTACGAAACCACGAAGGGCCGTGGACGCTGACCTCCTGAACGAACCGCGCCGCTTACCGGTAGATCGCTTTGAAGAATTCCGGGGTGCCGATCTGTGGGGAGTGCTCACGTGGTTGCGCCGCAAGGTGCTGAGAATCGAGGAACTGCTCCCAGTTTAGAGAAGACCAGGCGAAGCAGTTCTCCGTCCAGGTTACAACAGCCTTGCCGTGCCACCAAGGCGACCGATTCTCGGACTGCTCCGCCGAAGTGGTTTGCCAAACAGGCCCGCGCGATGATGTGCCGGGACCAGTCGGTCCAGTTCGGCTCTGCTCACTTCCAAGTCCGGGTGCGCCCTGCCGAGGTCACATCTTTTGCCAGGGAGTGCCGCGTTGGCTAAGCGCTCTTGAACCGACTACTGTTTGATCGGCTGAGGGTATGCTCCGGCCGGCATGGACGGATTCACGGCTCGCGCTTTCGCCTCCGCGAACGCCTGGCGCACTTGTTCCGGGAAGTCCTTAATCATGCCACCGATCTTCGCCTGGATTTGTTCGACGACTTCTTGATTCCCGGGTGCGACATCGTAACTCTCATCCGGATCGCTCGCCAGGTTGTAGAGCTCCGGCTTGGGCAGCAAATAGCTGCGGCGCCCTCCCGACGGCGCCGGAGTGTAAGCGGCCGTGTTGTGCCGCGCGATATGCAGCTTCCAGTCCATCCACCGCGCGCACTGAAGGTCCCAATTGTCGAAATAGAGAAGCGGTTGCCGATCGATGTATTGTCGATCCCCATGGAGCAGCGGCCAGATGTCGATGCCGTCGAGCGGCTTGGGCGGCATTGTGCCGCCGCACAATCTCGTGACGGTCGGGAAGACATCCATCATCGAAGCCAGAGCGTTCGATACGCGGCCCGTGGGAATCGTGCCGGTCCATCGTGCAATGAAAGGTTCCCGCACGCCTCCTTCATAGGTCGTGTTCTTCCGGCCGCGGAGTTTGCCCGGGCTTCCCTGGTACCACGGACCGTTGTCGCTGGAGAACATGACGAGCGTATTCCGGTCGAGTCCACTTTGCTTCAACGAATGCAGAACCTCGCCCACGCTCCAGTCAATCTCCTGTACTACGTCGCCGTACAAGCCTTCCTTCGATTTGCCACGGAAGCGTTGTGACACCGCCAGCGGAATATGGGGGAACGTGTGGGGCATGTAGAGAAAGAACGGCGATCCCTTCGATTCCGCGATGAATCTCCTCGCCTGCTCCGTGTAGCGCTGGGTGAGTGTCTCAAGATTAGCGGTCTCCTCGATGACTTCGGTGTTGTGCATCAACACCCTGGGATTCATATCGTTGCTGTAGGGAATACCAAAATACTCGTCAAAGCCCCGGCTTGTCGGCAGGTATTGGACGGGACGCCCCAAGTGCCACTTCCCGATACAAAACGTTCTGTAGCCGCGAGCCTTCAGCACATTCGCAATCGTGGTTTCGTCCAAATTGAGCCCGCCCTGATCCTCCGGCATGAGCACGCGGGGGACACTCACGCGGGTCGGATACCGGCCGGTCAGGAGCGCGGCACGCGACGGCGAACAGACCGGGTCTGCGGAACAGAAGTTCGTGAAGCGCACCCCCTCGGAGGCAAGGCGATCGAGGTTCGGCGTCTCAATTCTGGAACCGTAGCACCCGAGGTCACCGTAGCCCAGGTCATCACAGAGGATAAATACGATATTCGGAGGACGAGTTTCAACACCCCACAACCGCGATCCTCCAACCGCCACCAACGAACCGAGAAAACCCCGCCGGGTCATTTCATTGCCTCAAACTGATGCCAATTCCAGCGCAACCAGTCTACAACGAACGGGAGGATGAGGAAAAGTGAGTGGTGGCAGGTGAGGCGGGAAGGCAGAGTTGGTCCGGGTAGCGCTGGTCCGGCTGATGCTCCCGTAGGAATATGTTGAAGACTATCGTGGTGGCGACGTCGGTAACAGCAGCGACGATCGCAGGCAGAAAGACAAAGACCTGGCCCAACACTTCGTCTCTCCTGACCAAGTATAGTCCCGCGATGCCGCCGCTGATATCCTCACCTGAGTCGACCCGTCTACACCACTACTATGGTGAGCTGCCCCGGGCCGTGCACGCCGCGCACCAGGATCTGTTCGATATCGGCGGTGCGGCTGGGACCCGTGATCAGTACCATCGAACTCGTCTGGGAGGCGGGGTCCGGGAGAATTGAGAACAGCTCATCGAGGCCGCTCAGTATCCGCTCTCGCGGCAACACCGCGATGTGCGCCGGCGGCAGCAGCGAAATCATGCGGGCCTCCTGCGGACTGGAGAGCATCACCAGCGTGCCGGTGTCGGCGAGCGCATAGTCGGCGCTGGTGATCCCGATGTCGCACGAAGCGCACAGGTCGCGCAGTTCGGCGCGATCGGTGATGCCGGAGCGCACACCCGGCAGGCTCGTGATTCCGCAATCCGCCAGATAGGGCGCATTCGACGCGACCGCGGTTTTCCCTGCGATGGCTGCCGCCACGTACCCGCATGGATCGGTGCTGCGGCACGCTTTCCCGGCAAGCACCTCCACACACGCCAGCATCGAGCGAATCCGGGTCTCCAGGTCTACCTCGGGGACGCGGATGCGCACCGGCGGCGGGTCGGCCGCCTGCTGTCCGGCGCTTCGGCCGATGGCCGTGCGGACCCGGTGCAGGATATTGTCGCGTGACATCAGCGTTCTCTCCACAATTGCCGGAAGCTCCTAGCTGGGGGCGGCGGCAAATCGCGCTGGCTCAGCCACGCCTTCACGGGCGCGACGTTCAGGGGCGCCGGAACGCTGCGGATCCACGCGCCGTCACCCGGCGGCGCCATCGCCGCGGCGATCCGCCCCGCCATCTCGTACAGCCGCGGATGTGTCATCAACCAGGCGAAAGCGCGGAAGGCCAGCTTCTCAAGCCGGTTCTGCTTCTCACGCGTCTCGCTCTTCTTGACCTCTGACCGCAGTTCCAGCAGGATCTTGGGAATATCGATCTTGACCGGGCAGACTTCGCCGCAGGCGCCGCACAGGCTGGAGGCGAACGGCAACCCGGGCTCATGCGCCACCCCCATGAACTGCGGCGTGATGATGGCGCCGATGGGCCCCGAGTAGACCCACGGGAAGCTGTGCCCGCCAATCTTGCGATACACCGGGCAGGTGTTCAAACAGGCTCCGCAGCGGATGCAGTAGAGCGACTCGCGCTTGGAGCGGTCGGGCAGCAACTTGGTGCGGCCGTTATCCAGCAGCACCACGTAGAATTCGTCGGGGCCGTCGATTTCGCCGGGCCGCCGCGGTCCGCTCAGGAAAGACGTGTAGACCGAGAGCAGTTGCCCGGTGGCGCTGCGCGCCAGCAGTTTGAGGAACGTCACCACGTCCTGCGCGCGCGGGATCACCTTCTCGATTCCCGCGATGGCGATGTGGATCTTGGGTGCGGAGGTGGTGAGCCGCGCATTGCCCTCGTTCTCCACGATCACCACGGCCCCCGAATCCGCCACCAGGAAATTCGCGCCGCTGATCCCGATGTCCGCCGCCAGAAACTTCTCGCGCAGAACCCCGCGCGCGATGGCCGTCTGCTTCTCGATCACGATCTCGTTGGGGATCTTCAGGCGCCGCGTGAAAATCTCCGCCACATCGTAGCGGGTCTTGTGCAGCGCCGGCGCCACGATGTGGTACGGCCGCTCGTGCGCCAGTTGCAGGATGTACTCGCCCAGGTCCGTCTCCACCGATTCCAGCCCGTGGTGTTCCAGGCGCTCGTTGAGATCGATCTCCTCGGTAGTCATGGATTTCGATTTCACGATCAGTTGCGCGCGCCGCTCCTTGGCCAGCGCGAGCACGAAATCCGCCACTTCCGTGCCGTCCTTGCAGTAGACCACCTTGCCGCCGTGCGCTTCCACGTTGCGTTCGAACTCTTCCAGATAGTGATCCAGGTTTTCGATAGCGTGCTTCTTGATGGCGTTGGCCTGTGTGCGCAACTCCTGGTAGTCGGGCAGGACGCTGTCCGAAACGCTTTCGACGCGCTTTTCCTTAAGCCGCCCGGTGGCCGTGTAGATGGCCAGTTGGAGGTTGGCGTCGGCCAGCGTGGTGTGGATCTTCCGATCGAATTCGGCGGACATGGATTTTACCGGCTCGCCAAAACCTCCGCCAGGTGCATGGTGCGCACATCCGATCCGGCTCGCGAGAGTGCGCCCTGAATCTGCATGAGACAACTGGGGTCCAGCGAGACCACGGTGCGGGCGCCGGTGCCCAGGATGGCTTCGATCTTGGTGTTGGCCATGGCGCCGGAGAGCTCGGCGAACTTGACGGCGAAGGTGCCGCCAAAGCCGCAACACTCCTCGGCCGGTTTCATCTCGCGCAATTCCAGGCCGCGCACGTGGGCCAGCAGGCGGCGCGGCGCGTCCCTCACGCCCAACTCGCGCAAACCGTGGCACCCGTCATGGAACGTGACCACGTCTTCGAGATGCGCGCCTACATCTTCCACGCCCGCCACTTTGGTGAGGAAGGTGGAGAACTCAAAAACCCGCTTTTCCAGGGCGTGGACGCGCGCCAGCGTCGCGGGGTCTTTACAGAACAACTCGGCGAAATGGTGCACGACCATGGCCGTGCAGGATCCCGACGGAACTACGATACACTCGCTGGATTCAAAGGTGTCGAGGAAATAACGGGCCACGATGCGGGCTTCGCCGCGGTAACCGCTGTTGAAGGCAGGCTGCCCGCAGCAGGTCTGGTCCTCTGGAAAATCTACCTGATAGCCTAGGCGCTCGATCACTCTGGCCATGGCCATGCCGACCTTGGGAAAGAGCTGGTCGACCATGCAGGTAACGAATAAGGAAACCCGGTTACCCATGCAAGAAGAGATTGTATCAGTTACGCACATCCCCTGCCGCCGGTAAACCAAAGCTCACATAGCGGCGATTTTCATGGGCCTGACTTCAGGGCTTGCCGTTGATGTTCGCCTTGGTGAGAAGCGCGATCAAATCCTGAAGCATCTTTTGGGTCACCTCCTGGGATGCCGTGAGCGAGGCGATATTCTTGTCGGTGGCCTCGATGTTTTTTTCGGTCCGCTCCAGGATGATCTGGATTGCCGCGATGCTGCGGTCGTGGGTGTCCAGGCGATTGCTCTGCAACTCCCGCATGGCCTTTTCGTGGCGGGCTTCCTCTTCGAGTTGCTTGATCTTCCAGTCGTAGTCCATTCTGCTTTTCAGTATATAGTCTATACAGGGCCGAAGCTTGCTTTGTACACCCGATTCGATGCACCCGACCACACCGCCAACGCCGTTCGGGCGCCTTGCCGCAGTCCTCGCCGCGCTGCTCTTGGCATCCGCTCTCCGCGCGGCCCAGCCCGTGCGCCTGGTGTTCGATACCGATATCGGCAACGACGTGGACGACGCTCTGGCTTTGGCGATGATCCACGCTCTCGAATCTCGCGGCGAAGCCCAGTTGCGGGCCGTCACGGTAAGCAAAGACAACCGCTATGCGGCACCGTTCGTCGATCTCGTCAACACGTTTTACGGCCGCGGTGGCATATCCATCGGGGTTGTGAAGAACGGGAAGACCCCCGAGGACAGCGACATGATCCGCGTGCCTTCCGAACGCAGAAACGCGCAGGGATCCTATGTCTACCCACACCGTTTGACCGACGGCCGGAACGCCCCGGACGCCACATCGGTTCTTCGCCGCGTGCTTGCCGCGGAACCCGACGGCAGCGTCGTGATCGTGGTGGTGGGCTTCAGCACGAATCTCGCCCGGCTGCTGGCCTCCGGCCCGGACCAGTCCAGCCCCCTGCCCGGCGCGAAACTCGTGGCGGACAAGGTGCGTCTCCTCAGCGCCATGGCTGGTCAATTCCCTCGCGGACAGCCGGAATACAACGTGAAAACCGATATTCCGTCGGCGCGGAAGGTGTTTGAGGAATGGCCTTCGCCCATCGTGTTCAGCGGCTTCGAGGTCGGCCAGGCGCTCTTGTTCCCCGCCGCGAGCATCGAGAGGGACTTTTCCTGGGTACCCGATCACCCCGTCGCCGAGGCCTACCGTTGCTACATGCGAATGCCCTACGACCGCCCAAGCTGGGATCTTACCGCGGTTCTTTACGCCGTGCGGCCCGAGCGCAACTACTTCACGCTTTCAGCCCCGGGCCGCGTGACCGTGGACGCCGAAGGGCAAACGCTTTTTAACTCCGCTCCCGACGGGAAACATCGGTTTCTCATTCTGGGAGAAGGGCAAACGGCGCGCACGCTGGAGGCTCTGATCCTGCTTGCCAGCCAGCCGCGAGCGCCGCAGTAACACCGCCGAAGCCGCGGCGCCCATCACGCCTCTTTCACCCATTCACGCCCATAGCATATCGGGACCGAATCTGAGAAAATGAAGTAGCCTCCCCAAAAGATTGCAGGAAATCCTCGAAATGCGCCGCGCAACCTCTCTTGTCTGCCTTCCGATCCTCGCTGTGGTCCTTGCGAGTTGCCAGTCCAGGACCGCCCGATCCGCCGGACCCGTGGACGCCGCCACGGGCGTCCCAGCCTCGTCCGTGTCGCCGGAACGCGCGGCCCAGAACCCCTTGCCCGGCATGCCGCCCGTGCTCGATCCCCATGACATCTACTCTGAAGATCGGCCCGGGCTGCTCAGTCCGGTAGTGCGCGATTTCGTTCCGCGCATCTATGTGCCCAATACCGAAAGCAATTCCGTGGATGTCATCGATCCCTCTACCATGAAAGTGGTCGACCACTTCAAGGTGGGCAGGCTGCCGCAGCACGTCACTCCTTCCTGGGACATGAAGACGCTGTGGGTGCTCAACGACAAAGGCAACAGCCTCACGCGCATCGATCCCAAGACCGGCCGGAAGGGCCAGACCATTCCGGTGAAGGACCCTTACAACATGTACTACACGCCCGATGGGAAGTACGCCATCGTGGTAGCCGAACAGCGCGAGCGCCTGGAGTTCTACGCCGCCGCCACCATGAAACTGGTCAACGCCGTTTGGGTGCCCTGCAAGGGCGTGGACCACATGGACTTCTCGTCCAACGGGCGCTACCTGATCGCCAGTTGCGAGTTCGGAGAGGCGGTCATCAAGTTCGACGTGGAACGTCAGAAGCTCATCGGCCGCCTGCCCGTCCATCCTGCCGGAATGCCGCAGGACGTCAAGCTCTCACCGGATGGAACCATCTTTTATGTAGCCGACATGCACGCGGACGGAGTCCACGTGATCGATGGCGAGGCACTCCAGCAGATCGGCTTCATCCCCACCGGAAAAGGCGCCCACGGGCTCTACGTCAGCCGCGACTCCAAGTGGCTGTATGTGTCCAACCGGGGTGAGGGCAGCATTTCGCTGATCGACCTGGCGACTCGCAAGGTGTCCACAAAATGGCAGCTACCCGCGCCTGCCAGCCCGGATATGGGTGGCGTTTCCACCGACGGCAAAGTGCTGTGGCTGGCAGGCCGCTTCAACTCTGAGGTCTACGCCATCAATACCGAGAACGGACAGCTCCTGGCACGGATCCCGGTAGGCCACGGCCCCCACGGGTTATGTGTCTACCCGCAGCCCGGCCGCTATTCGTTGGGCCACACCGGCGTGTTTCGCTAGAGACGATCCCCACCCTTTCCGCGGAGCGGACTTTCAGCCTGCCACGCCGGCCATTTCCGGTTTGCGGACCCGTTCCGAGCGTGCCGGTGGCGTGCCCGGCGTACGCAAAAATGCCCGCATGCATGCGGTCCGGCCCAGGGCACCCCTGCCTAAACCTAAACATAGGCAAGGATAGCTGAAATCTTCAGCACTCAGCGGGAATGTTGGTCGATAGTTGGCCGGTTTTGAAGTGACCCTCTGTGGCCGGTTTCGGGTGACCCCCGAGGAATTGGCTTCGTTCCGTCACCCTTCGAGTCGCGTGACCGGACAAAATTGGCTTCGTTCCGTCAACTGCCGTTCCACACCCTCTGTGTCCCGGCTGTCGCTGTCGCAATTCCCGACAGCACGGTCGGATTTCCCATCACGGGGCTTAAGTGGCTGATTCCATTCCGGCTTATTGCAAATCTCAACAGTGAGCCGTAGAAATTCACGACAGGCCTCGGCCGTTGAAAAACTCTACACCTCCTATCTGCTTGAAATCACAACAGATAAAGAGGCAAAAAACACCGCTTATTGGCATCCCCCGTGCCCTTGTAGAAACCGGAGAAAGGATGGATCGGTTATGACAGTTCTTCTGGTTTTAGCGTTTTTCCTGGTTTTCATCGTGTTGGATTACTTTTTGAATCGGCGTAAAGCGTTGGCCACCGTGCCGGTGGAAGCGCCCAAAACAGTCCCGGCCGCGTTCGGCGGAGACTTTGTCGATGGCTTTCAGGTTCCCGAGAACGTTTCCTATCACTCTGGGCATGGCTGGCTCGTCAGGGAGCGGAAGAACCTCGTACGCGTAGGCGCCGATGAGTTTGCCGTCGCGCTCTTAGGCAAGGTGGAGAAGATCGAACTGCCCAAGCCCGGCCAGTGGATCCGGCAAGGCCAAAAGGTGCTTTCTTTTTACCGGGATGGTGTGAAAACCGAGATGGTCTCGCCCACCGAAGGCGAAGTCATGGAAGTCAACCAGGAGATCCTGGCCAATCCCGCCGAACTACGGCAACACCCCTACGGCAAGGGCTGGCTCCTGGCCGTTCATGTACCGGATGAGGAAAACACCGGACGCAATCTGGTCCCCAAGAACCTGGTGCGGGACTGGATGCGGGAAGCGGTGGAGCGCCTCTATTCCCTGCAACCCACTCTGGCTGGGGCAGTTGCGGCCGATGGCGGGCGCCCGGCGGACGACCTTCTGGCAGCCCTGCCGAACGCGGATTGGAAGAAAACCACCAGCGAATTCTTCCTAACTGCGTAATACTGTAAAGTTTTGCTACACATTGGCCTCGAATTCTGCTAAAAATGGAGTTGTGGGTCTTATTATATGAGTAAGGCGATTCTGTACGACAGCACCCTCTGCATCGGTTGTAAGGCTTGCGAAGGAGCTTGCGCCGAGCGTTGGGGTCTCCCCTACGACGACAAGATCGCGTCGGAAGAGAGAATCTCCGCCCATAAGCTCACTGCCATCGAGACCCACGGCGACAAGTTCGGCCGTCGGCTGTGCATGAACTGCGTGCAGCCGGCCTGTGCCTCGGTCTGCCCCGTGGGCGCGTTGCAGAAGACCGCGCTCGGTCCGGTGACCTACGATGCCGAGAAATGCATGGGATGCCGCTACTGCATGCAGGCGTGCCCGTTCCAAGTGCCGTCGTACGAGTGGTCGAGCCGCTTGCCCAAGATGCGGAAGTGCAATATGTGCTACGAGCGGCAGAGCCAGGGTAAGTTGACCGCGTGCGCCGAAGCCTGCCCCGTCGGCGCCACCAAGAATGGCGACCGCGACGCCCTCGTCGCCGAGGCGCAGCAGCGGATCGCCGAAAAGCCGGGCCAGTACTACGGCAAGATCTACGGATTGAAGGAGGTGGGCGGCACCTCGGTGTTTTACCTCTCGGCCGTGCCGTTCGAGCAGATTGGCCTGCGAACCAACGTGCCGCAGGAGCCGCTGCCCGAAACCACCTGGCGGGTGCTGGAGCTGGTTCCGGACGTGGTCTCGACGGGCTCGGTGCTGCTGGGCGGCATCTGGTGGATTACCAACCGCCGGGCCGAGGTCGCTAAGAAGGAAGGCAACCGGTAATGACGCGGAAACTCCCCAAAATCACGTTCTGGCGCGCGATTTTCGCAGCCATCATGCTGAGCGGCCTGTATGCCACGTACCTGCGCGTGTTTTACGGTCTGGGTGGCTCCACCAACCTCAGCGACAAGTTCCCGTGGGGACTCTGGATCGCCTTCGATGTCATGTGCGGGGTTGGCTTGGCCGCCGGCGGCTTCACCCTGGTGGCGATCGTCCATATCTTCCGGATCGAGCGCTATAAGCCGGTGCTTCGGCCTGCCATCCTGACCGCCTTCCTGGGCTATAGCCTGGTGGTGGTGGGGCTGCTCTACGATCTGGGCCGGCCGGACCGCTTGTGGCACCCCCTGGTGATGTGGAACCCCCGCTCGGTGATGTTCGAGGTGGCGTGGTGCGTTACCCTGTACACCACGGTGCTGTTCCTCGAGTTCCTGCCGGTGGTCTTTGAGAAGTTCGGCCTGCACAAGCCGCTGGAGTGGATCCATCGAATCTCCGTTCCGCTCATGATCCTGGGCGTGCTGCTCTCTACCCTGCACCAGAGCTCGCTGGGAAGCCTGTTCCTGATCGTGCCCGAGAAGTTGTACCCCCTGTGGTACACCCCCATCCTTCCCCTGCTGTTCTACATCTCGTCGATCGCGGTGGGGCTGGCCATGACCATCTTCGAATCGTGGCACAGCAGCCGCGCCTTCGGCCGGGCGCTGGAATTGCCGCTGCTGGCCAGTCTGGCGCGCGTCCTGGCGGTGGTGCTGAGCGTGTACCTGTGGATCCGCTTCCTCGACCTGAGCCATCGCCACGTCTTCGGACTGCTCTCCCAGAACCGCATCGAGACCTGGCTCTTCGCCCTCGAGATTGCGCTGATGGCGGTGCCCGCCGTGCTGCTATACCAGGCCCGCGTCCGCCTGCGGCCCGGCGCGCTGTACGCCTGCGCGGTCATGGTGGTGTTCGGATTCATCGCCAATCGGCTGAACGTCGGCACCACTGGCCTGGAAGCGGGCTCCGGCACCCATTACATACCCCGCTGGAGCGAGGTCGCGATCACACTTTCCATTGTGGCCGCGGGCTTTGCGATCTTCCGTATGATCGCCCAGTATTTCCCCATTTTCGAGGCGCACGCGCATGAGCGGGCGCCCGTGGAGATGGGAGCAACGGAGGAGGATCCCGTCACGGTAGGATGAGGCTCCTCAGATCAATCCGGCTGGGACTGGCCGCCAAGCTTGCGGTCTGCGTGATCGCGAGCACGTCGGCGTTTTTTGCGTTGTTCGGCTACCTCAACCTGGGTATGGAACGCCGCCATTCTCAGGACCTGGTGGAACAGTCGGCCTATCGCATCACCGACGTCATCGTGCGCAGCACGCATTACGAGATGCTGAACAACGATCAGAAAGCCCTTTACAACATCATCCAGGAACTCGGCACCGAGCCGGGCATCCAGCGCATCCGCATCTTTAACAAAGACGGCCTGATCACCTACTCCACCGACGCGCGGGAACTGCGGACCGTGGTCAACAAGACCGCCGAGGGTTGTATCGGATGCCACGCCCAATCGGCGCCTCTGGCAAAACTCAGCCGCCGCGATCGCGCCCGCTACTTCACCGATAAGGAGGGACACCGCGTGCTGGGTGTGATGCGCCCCATCGACAATCAGCCGGAGTGCTCCAATGCCGCATGCCATGTTCACAAAGCCAGCCAGCGGATCCTGGGAGTCATCGACTCCGATCTCTCCCTGGCCACAGTGGACGACCAGATCGCCCAGCATCAGGCCAACCTGAGATGGTTCCTGTTAGGCGCCATCGTGTTCGGCTGTGGAGCGGCCGTTTTGTTTATGTGGGTGGTGGTGTACCGGCCCGTGAAGAAACTCATCGCGGGCACCCATCGCGTCGCCGGCGGCGACCTGAACTACCGCCTGCCGGCCGGTTCCGGCGATGAGCTGGGCGATCTGGCCGCGTCCTTCAACAAGATGACGGCGGAAGTTGCCGGCGTGCAAGCCCACATCGAAGAGCAGGTGCGGCGCAAGACCGCCGAGCTGGAGCGCGTCCACAAGACGCTTCTCAGCTCGGAAAAGATGGCCTCCATCGGCAAACTGGCCGCCACCGTGGCGCATGAGATCAACAACCCGCTCTTCGGCATCCTCACTTATGCGCGGCTGGTGGCTCGCGAATTGTCGAAGCACGAGATCCCCGGACGCGATGAGATGGCCGAACAGCTTCAGACCATCGAGCGGGAAAGCAAGCGCTGCGGCGACCTGGTCAAGAATCTCCTGACCTTCTCGCGCCAGGCGCCCAGCCACCGCGAGCCCAATGACCTGAATACCATCGTGCACCGGGCCATACTGCTGGTGAAACACAGGCTGGACATGCAGTCGATCGAGCTCCAGGAATCCCTTGCGGAAGGCCTTCCGCCCGTGGAGTGCGATGCCAACCAGATCCAACAGGTGATCCTGGTGCTGATGGTCAACGCGTCGGAAGCCATGCCCAAAGGCGGCACGCTTTCCGTCGCCACGGAATTCGATGCGGCCGCCGAACAGGGTTCGGTTTCCGTGAAAGACACGGGAAGCGGCATCCCGGCCGATGTGCTGCCGCGCATTTTCGATCCGTTCTTCACCACCAAGGAGGACCAGCACCGCACCGGCCTGGGCCTGGCCGTGGCGCACAGCATCGTGGAGCAGCACGCGGGCGAGATCTCGGTCCGCTCCACTCTGGGAGAAGGAACGGAGTTTAGAGTAACCCTGCCGGTGGCAGGCCAACCGCTCCCCCACGGTCGCGGCCCGATTCAGAGCCGCGACCGGGGCACCCTCATAGGGTCGGGAACGGTCGTATAGGGACGATTCTTGGAGGACCAAATGGCAACTGTGACAGAGCCCACGGCACTCATAAAAACTAAGGGCAGGATTCTGATCGTCGATGACGAACTGGTGGTGCGCGATTCGCTCGGAAAGTGGTTTACCAGCGAAGGCTACACGGCAAAACCGGCCGGCGGCGCCCGCGAAGCGCTGGAGATGATCCAGCAGATGGAGTTCGATATCGCGCTGATCGATATCAAGATGCCGGGAATGGACGGCATGGAGCTTCAGTCGCGGCTGCGCGAGGCCGATCCCGACCTGACCGTGGTCATCATGACCGGCTACGCCGCGGTGGACACCGCCGTACAGGCCCTCAAGAACGGCGCCTACGACTACATCACCAAGCCGGTGGATCCGGACGAGCTCTCGCACCTGGTGGCCAATGCGTTGGAGCATAAGCGCGCCCGGCGGGAAGTGGTGCGGCTGCGCGAGGACCTGCTGGAGGTCAACCCCAGCACGGAACTGATCGGCAAGAGTCCGGGCATGAAGAAGGTGACGGAGCTGATCGAGATGGTGGCGTCCACGGAAGCCACCGTGCTCATCACCGGGGAAAGCGGAACCGGAAAGGAAGTGGTGGCGCGCGCCATTCACGCCGCCGGACCGCGTCGTTATATGCCGATGGTGACGATCCACTGCGGCGCGCTCACCGAAACGCTTCTGGAGAGCGAGCTGTTCGGGCACGAGAAGGGCGCCTTCACCGGCGCGCAATACCGCAAGAAGGGCAAGTTCGAAGTGGCGGATGGCGGCAGTGTATTCCTGGATGAGATCAGCGACATCAGCCTGCGAACGCAGACCGACCTGCTGCGCGTGCTCCAGGAAAAAGAAATCGTCCGCGTGGGCGGCAACCAGCAGATCAAGGTGGATTTCCGCTGCATCGCCGCCACGAACAAGAACCTGGAAGCGCTGGTCAAGGCAGGCAGTTTCCGGCCGGACCTCTACTACCGGCTGCACGTTTTCTGCATCGACCTGCCGCCCCTTCGCGAGCGCCGCGAGGACATTCCGCTGCTGGTGAACCATTTCCTGAATAAGTTCTGCATGGCGACCAGCCGGGCGATGCCCGCCCTGTCGCCGGAAGCGCTGGATGTGCTGATGGGGCACGACTGGCCCGGCAATGTCCGCGAGCTGGAGAACGCCGTGGAGCGCGCCCTGGTGGTGGGCCGCGGCGCCGAAATTCGCCCAGCCGACTTTTCCTTCCAGTTCCAGGCCGATGAGCCCAAAGGCGGCAAGACCCTGGATGACGTGGAGCGGGTGCACATCGAACGGATCCTGCGCGAGACGCAGCACAATCTCTCGCGCGCGGCGCGAATCCTCGATATCGACCGTACCACCCTGTACAATAAACTCCGCCGCTACGGTCTAAGGTGAAGCCGATCCATTTGATCCCGCTCACCAGCGTCAATGGCGTGGTGGGGCTGGATCGGCTCGAGCACCTGGCCGCGACCCTGGCGCGCACATTTCGAACCCCATGCCGCATCCGCCCGGAGACGTTCGACATCTCTTTCTCGCTGGATGAAAGGCGCGGGCAGTATTATTCGACCGCTATCATCCAGCGCCTGGAGCGAGTGGCGGATTCCGATGCGCGCGTGCTCGGAGTGACAGCCTGCGACCTGTACGTGCCGGTTTTGACCTTCGTTTTCGGAGAGGCCCAACTGGACGGGAATTGCGCCGTAGTATCAGGCGCGCGCCTCAAGGACGAGTTCTACGGCCTGCCTCCCAGCGAGAACCTGTTTCGGGAGCGGCTGATCAAGGAAGCGGCGCACGAACTGGGACACACCTTTGGCCTGCGGCACTGCG
This sequence comes from Terriglobia bacterium, assembly GCA_020073365.1. Taxonomy (GTDB): domain Bacteria; phylum Acidobacteriota; class Terriglobia; order Bryobacterales; family Bryobacteraceae; genus JAIQFL01. The sequence continues at coordinate 15,360 of JAIQFL010000062.1, forward strand.
CCGACTGGCGCTGCGTGATGGCTTCCAGCCATGCCGTCGAGCGGCTGGATGTGAAAGGCGCCGAGTTTTGCCGCGCCTGTCGAAAACCAATTCTCCAGACCGTGTGGTAACTGCCGCCGCAGACAGGCCAAAACAGCCTGTCCCACCGTGGGTTCACCGCATGTGGCTAAGAGCTGGAACAGGTGGAGCGCCGGGATGAGCCGGCAGGCAATAAGGAGGACAGAGTCCCGCGGGCGTACGTCGAGGGCGCGGTTTAGGACCAGCCGGGGCGGTTCCGCGAACCTGGCGGGGCCGTGTGCCCGATCCCTTGGCTTCATAACGGGTCTGTTACGATATAGAAACACCCTTGATCGACACGATTCCAGACATCCTGGCCCGTATTGTCGCCAAGAAACGCGAAGAACTGGCGCGCAGCATTCCTCCGATCGAGAAATGGGAACGCCGCGCCGCGGTGCGCTCGGGAGCACGCCGCCAGTTCCACGCGGCGCTCGGCACGCGTACCCCCGCCATTATTGCGGAAGTGAAGAAGGCATCGCCCAGCAAGGGCGTCCTCCTGGCGGATTTCGATCCCGCGCGCATCGCGGCCCAGTATGAACGCGGTGGCGCGGCGGCGGTTTCCGTCCTTACCGACGAAAGCTTCTTCCAGGGCAGCCTCGCGGATCTTGAAAATGCGCGCGCGGCCATCTCAGTGCCGGTTCTGCGCAAAGATTTTACAATCGCGAACGCGCACATCGTGGAGGCGGCGGCGCACGGCGCCGATGCCATTCTGCTGATTGCCGCCATCCTCAGCGAGAGCGAGATTCGCGAATTCCGCGAAACGGCGGCACGCTACCAGATGGATGCACTGGTGGAAGTGCACAACCGCGCGGAGCTCGATATCGCGCTCGGCGCCGGCAGCCACATCATCGGGGTCAATAATCGCGACCTCACCACGTTCGAGGTCACCCTGGAGACATCGTTGCGGCTGGCAGAGCACATTCCCGCGGGCATCCTCCGGGTGAGTGAGAGCGGCATTCACAATGCAGGCGACATTGCGAAACTGCGCGACGCGGGATACCACGCCTTCCTGGTTGGCGAACACCTGATGCGATCCGGCGATCCGGCGGCGGCCTTGCAACGGTTGGTGGGGGCATGATCCTCAAGATCTGCGGGATCACCAATCGAGCGGACGCCGCGGCGGCGATGGAGGGCGGCGCTACGGCTATCGGTTTCAATTTCTATGCGCGCAGCCCGCGCTACATCGCGCCCGAGAGCGCCGCCGAAATCGCATCGGCGCCCGGAGTGCGGCGCGTAGGGGTCTTCGTCAACGAAGAACGCGCGCGGGTGGAAGAAATCGCCCGCATCGCGTCGCTCGATGTGGTGCAGCTTCATGGCGACGAGACGCCCGCGGACTACCCCGCGGCTTTAGCTGTGTGGAAGGCGGTGCGCGTCACGGAAAGTTTCGATGTTTCCCGGTACGACGACTGGCCGGCCGAAGCTCTGCTCCTGGATGGCCCGGCCGCGGAACGGTACGGCGGCGCCGGCAAGAGCTTCGACTGGCGTCTGGCCGGTGTGTCCTCGCGGCGCATCATCCTGGCGGGTGGATTGGACGCGTCCAACGTGGCGCAAGCTATCGCGCTGGTGCGGCCGTGGGGCGTGGACGCCTGTTCGCGCATCGAGAGCGCGCCAGGCAAGAAAGACCATAAGAAAATGACTGAATTCCTTCTGGCGGCCAGGGCGGCCGATCGCTCATGACTGCGCAACCCGACGGCGGCCGGTCGCTCATGACTGCGCAACCCGACCAGGGTGGCCACTTCGGACCTTACGGCGGCCGCTATGTCCCCGAAGTGCTGATGGCGCCCGTGGAAGAGCTGGAAGCGGCCTATCTGGCGGCGCGTGAGGACCCCGCCTTCCAGGCGGAGCTGGCGGAATTGCTCCACACCTACGCGGGCCGCCCCACGCCGCTGTATTTCGCCAAACGGCTCAGCGAGAAACTGGGCGGCGCGCGCATCTGGCTGAAGCGCGAAGACCTGTTGCACACCGGCGCGCACAAGATCAATAACTGTCTGGGCCAGGCACTGCTGGCCCGCCGCATGGGCAAGCGCCGCATCATCGCGGAGACCGGCGCGGGGCAGCACGGCGTGGCCACCGCCACCGTCTGCGCTCTGTTCGGCTTGGACTGTGTGGTCTACATGGGCGAAGAGGACATGCGGCGCCAGCGCCTGAATGTCTTCCGCATGCGGCTGCTGGGAGCCAAAGTGGTGGGCGTGGCGAACGGCAGTTGCACCTTGAAGGACGCCATTAGCGAGGCCATGCGCGACTGGGTCACGAACGTCGGAGATACCTACTACCTGCTCGGCTCGGCGCTCGGCTCGCATCCATACCCCATGATGGTGCGCGATTTTCATAAAGTGATCGGCGAGGAGTCGCGCCGGCAGATCCTGGAAGGCGAAGGACGCCTGCCCGATACTATCTTGGCTTGCGTGGGTGGGGGATCGAACGCCATCGGCATCTTCCACGCCTTCCTCGCCGACGAGGCGGTGGAGTTGGTCGGCGTGGAAGCCGGCGGGCGCGGCGACGCTTTGGGCGATCATGCGGCACGCTACCGCGGCGGCGCTCCGGGGGTGCTGCAGGGCGCTTACAGCTTCGTGCTGCAGGACGAGCACGGCCAGATCGCGCTGACGCATTCCATTTCCGCCGGCCTGGATTACGCCATGATCGGCCCCGAGCACGCGTTGCTGCACGATCAGCGCCGCGCCGAGTACACGGCTGTTTCCGACACCGAGGCCCTGGACGCCGCGCGTCTGCTGTCTCGCGTGGAAGGCATCATCCCGGCGCTGGAATCGGCCCACGCGGTGGCGGAGGCGGTGAAACGAGCGACCGCCGCCAAAGGAAAGATCTTCGTGGTGAACGTCTCGGGCCGGGGCGATAAGGATATCGACATCTACCGCGAAAACCTCAAGGAACTCGACGGACAATGACCCGAATCGCGGGCCTTTTCGACCGCTTGAAGCGGGATGGCCGCAAAGGCTTCATCGCCTACATTACTGCCGGCGATCCCTCGCCCGACCGCACGCCCGCGCTGGTGGAAGCGCTGGTGCGCGGCGGCGCCGATCTGATCGAGCTGGGGGTGCCGTTCTCCGATCCCATCGCCGACGGCCCGGTGATCCAGCGGTCGGGCGAGCGCGCCCTCAGAGCCGGAACGACGCTCACGAAGGTGCTCGAAATCGCGGCCGAAATCCGCGGGCGTTGCGAGGTCCCTCTGCTGCTCTTCACCTATTTGAACCCGGTGATGCGGTACGGCCTGGAACGTCTGGCGAAAGATGCAGCCGGCTGCGGGATCGACGGCTGCCTGCTCACGGATGCCTCCGTGGAGGAGGCGCACGAATACATCGGGGCGATGCACGGGCACGGGCTCGACACGGTTTTCCTGGCGGCACCCACCAGCACCGAGCGGCGCTTGCGGCTGGTGGTGAAGTACTCCACCGGTTTCGTTTACCTGGTATCGCGTACGGGCGTCACCGGCGAGCGCGACTCGCTTTCCGGCGCGGTTGCCCCGCTGGTCCGCGCGATGCGCGCCATCACGGATCTGCCGCTGGCGGTGGGGTTTGGCATCTCCAAGCCGGAGCACGTGGCGGAACTGGGCCGGCAGGTGGAAGCGGTGGTGGTAGGCAGCGCGTTCGAGCGGCTGATCGAAAAGAATCTGGACAACCCCTCGCTGGAGATCCAGCTCGAAGCCTTCACCCGCGAGCTCAAGCACGGATTTGGAGCCTCGGCATGACGCAGGAAGAGGCGCGCCGCAAACTCGAAGAGTTCCGCGTTCAGATTGACGAAGTGGACCGCCGTATCGTGGCGCTGCTCAACGAGCGCACCCTGGTGGTGGAGGACATCGGCCGCGTGAAGCGGCAGGCGCAATTGCCGATCTACGAACCCAAGCGCGAGGACCAGGTATTCGCCAATGTCACGCATTCGAATCACGGACCGATCTCGCAAGAAGCGGTTCGACGCATCTTCGAACGCATTATCGACGAGATGCGCACCATACAGAAGGTGCGAATGATGAGCGGGACAAGCCTGCCTGCCGGTCCTTCCGAGGGCCGGCATCCCGACGGAGACAAATGAATGCTAGTCGTAATGCAGCAGGGCGCAACCGAGCCACAGATCCAGGCGGTGATCGATCGCTTGGTGGAAATGGGCTTCGATGTGCATCGATCCACCGGGGTCATCCACACTCTGCTGGGCGGAGTGGGCGGCAACGACGACTTCGACCTGGGGATCTTCGAGGTGATGGACGGCGTCAAGGAAGCCCACCGCATCGTCTCCCCTTACAAGCTGGCGAGTCGCAGCTTCCGCCCCGCCGGGACCATCGTCACCATCGGCGGCGTGGAGATTGGCGGAAACCGTGTAGTGATGATGGCCGGACCGTGCAGCGTCGAAAGCCGCGAGCAGATCGAGCGTTCGGCTGAGGTGGTGGCCGCGGCCGGCGCGCAGGTGATTCGCGGAGGCGCCTTCAAGCCGCGCAGCTCGCCTTACAGCTTCCAGGGACTCGGCGAGGAAGGGCTCGAACTGTTGCGCGCGGCGGCCGACCGCCATCATCTCCTGGTGGTCAGCGAGGTGATGGACAGCGTGCAAATCCCGCTGGTTGCGAAGTACTCGGACATCCTGCAGGTGGGCGCGCGCAATATGCAGAACTTCAACCTGCTCCGCGAACTGGGCAAGCAGCGCAAGCCGGTGCTGTTGAAGCGCGGGATCGCCGCCACAATCGAAGAACTGCTGCTCTCGGCGGAGTATATCATGGCCGGCGGCAACTACGACGTGATCCTGTGCGAGCGCGGCATCCGTACCTTCGAAACCTACACGCGCAACACCATGGACATCTCCGCGATCCCGGTGGTGAAGAAGCTCTCACACCTGCCGATGATCGGCGACCCGTCGCACGGCACGGGACGGCGCGACAAGGTGGTACCGATGGCGAGGGCCGCAGTGGCGGCGGGCGCCGATGGGCTGCTGGTAGAGGTCCATCCCGATCCGGATCACGCCTTGAGCGATGGCGCGCAGTCACTGCGGCCGGAGCAGTTCGAGGAACTGATGCGGCAGTTGCGGATCATCGCGCCGGCGGTGGGGCGGAGTATCTGATGAGCAGGCCTTGCCCAAGAAACAAGGGGTAATGTCAAATTGTTGAAATGATTGTGGTGCCGAAGGTGGGACTTGAAATCATGCCGGGGGTTGAAAACAAGTAAGTTATTGATTCTGCGATTCGCTCGACGAGCATGATTCGCCTGATTTGCGAATTGTTGGTACCTATTTGGTACGTGAGCAGAATCGGGCCGCTACCCGTACCGGCAGTGAATCCAAGTTGAGCTGCATCTCGGACATCTGGCAGGTGGCGTGCGCCGCCTTGACTGCCAGCCGTAGCCGCATTTCCCACAATACATGCCCCCGTACCATTTGTTGGGGTCCCGCTTGAAAGCTCCGGAAGCCCATAGAACGAGAAAAACTATGAGGGCCAGCGCAGCGCCGATCAAGTGCATTCCGGGTCGAGTATACCATCTCGGCTGGCCGGTCGAGTTTTCTGCTCGTGTAATTGCTTATTACCTTACTCTTTGTGGGAGAAATTGCAATTCACAGGTCTAGCAACTCATTTGGCATGAGCATCTTGCGGGAATCTATGGCCATTCTTTTTTAGATCGCCCGAGTAAGTCACAAAAGTGCCTCCTAAACCAATGAAAGGCGGCATCTTAACACCACTTACTCAGATGTTTGCCATCTTACTAGGGCGTGCGGGACAATGGGAACCACTATGAGAATCGATTTAGAACTGCTTTACCACCTCCGGGCGCAAAGTCTCTCGGAGGCCGACCGCAAACTGGTTGAGGAGAGCATCACCACGATGGAACAGGGTGAGAATCTCAACCGGGGCTCGATCCTGAAGCTGGTAGACGTGGCGGTGGCACACGGCCATCCCGTCTACGCTCCCGAACTCTAGCCTGGTGGAAGCATCTGATGCTACCCACTATCCATTGCCGCAGCCCTTGCAAAGGCTTTCAGAAGTTCATCCAAAGCACCTCAACCCGCCTTCTAGCTCCGTCCGCCAGCGACGCTCGCTCGACCCTGCGCCAGCCATTATAGATTTCCTCGTAGAGTTCACACGGATAGCCGCTGATGACAACTTTCTCTTGCACCCGGTGAAGTAGGACTCCGAGCTTTCGATGGTCGGCGTCGCTCATCTCGTGCCGATACGCTTTGCTGCTCGAACGCCTGCGGCCCGAGCAGTTCGAGGAGTTGCGGCAGTTGCGGATCATCGCACCGGCGGTGGGGCGGAGTATCTGATGAGCAGGCACTGCCCAAAAGTGCCCAAGAAACCGGGCTAGTGTCAAGCTAAGTTGTTGAAATGATTGTGGTGCCGGAGGTGGGACTTGAACCCACACGCACAGTGAAGTGCGCCGGATTTTGAGTCCGGTTCGTCTGCCAATTCCGACACTCCGGCACGGAGGTCAATGCAATTCTAGCATGTCTTCCGGCGCCCGGCGGCGACCCACACCGCGTTCTCCACGTTAAGCTCAAGAACGATGTCTATCGAATTGCTCGACCGGCTCGACGAGTGGAAAAGCCGCTTCGGCTCGCCCGATACCCGCCCGCTGGAACAGTTGTTGGCCGAAATCGCCACGCACCGGTTTCCGGACTCCGGGTCGCTGATCCGGTTGCACGAGACCCTGCTGTTCCTACGCGCCTGGCCGCCGAGCTCGAAGGTCGCGAGGTTGGCAGATGGCATTCTTTTCTCTTTCACCAGGCGCACCGCGGAATTCGAGGCCGCGGGCGGGGACCTCTCCGCCTTCGAGGAGCCCGAAGTATCCGGCATCGCGGGCACCTCGCTCGCGGCGGTATTCGGTTATGACGTGGCGCGACGCCTGGCCGCCCGCCATCCGCGAAACGTGGAAATGGCCTGGGATCGCTTCGACGAGGCCGACAAGCTGGGCTCCGCGATCTGGCGGTTCGTGCCCCTGCTGGAGGAGGATTGGCCCGTCGAAGCCCACGTTCCCTACCAACAGTGGATCTCGGCCGCGCGACGCCCCGGCGTAAGCGACCTGGCCTGGCTGCTGGAGCGCGTGGAGTCTCTTCCGCGCGCCCATCGAGAGCGCGCGCAGTTGTACGATTCCCTCGAAATGCCGCTGATCTGGCGCATGGGCAACATGCCAACCTCGCGGTCGCGCCTGCGGTTCGCTTGCCGGAAACTGTATATTCACAAGGAACCCCTGCTGCGGCGCGGCGATGTCTCACTTGCCCGTGAACTGAATGGCCCGCCGCTTCCCACCCGGCGTCTCTCCCGCCCGGAGGCTCGCACGGTCCTGGACCTGATGATGGATACGTCCGCGATGCGTTTCCGCGAGCTCTACGGTTTCAGCCATCCCGACGAAGGCGCGGTTTTTCATGCGGACGCGGGCCGGGGCGTCGACGTCTATTTCTTCGGCGTGCCGCCCGAGTGGCGTCTGCCGCTGCGGGCCTATCACGCGGGGATGTTCTTCAAGAACGGAGTGCCGGCCGGTTACGTGGAGCTGCTGTCGCTGTTCGAACGCGCCGAGGTGGGCTTCAACCTGTACTACACCTTCCGCGAGGGCGAGTCCGCCTGGCTGTATGGGCGGCTCCTGCGCCTGTTCCGGCAGGTTCTGGGCGTGACCTGTTTCTCGGTGGATCCCTACCAGATCGGCCACCAGAATCCGGAGGCCGTCGACTCCGGAGCATTCTGGTTCTACCGCAAGCTGGGGTTCCGTCCGGTCGACCCCGAAGTCGTCAGGCTCGTGGAGCGCGAAGAACGCCGGATCGCTCGCACGCCGGGCTACCGCAGCTCGAAGGCCACCCTGGAGAAGCTGGCCAACGGCTACCTCTTATATGCGGAGCCGCCGGCCGAAGACCGCGCCTGGGACCACTTCCGCGTCCGCAATATCGGGCTGGTCGTACAGCGAGCCGTTGCGGCGCGCTTCCATGGAGACCCGGTCGCGATGCGGCGGGCCGTGCGGTTGGCCGCCATCCGCAACCTCGGCATTGAAGCGTCCAACGATCTGGCGCTGGTCCTCAGCCTGATTCCGGATCTGGCACGATGGACGCCCGAGGAGAAGACCGCGGCCGCGGATATTCTCCGCGCCAAGGAGAGCGGCTCTGAGGCGCGCTACCTTCATCTGATGCAGCGCCATCCGAGCCTGCGCGCCGCGTTTCTGAGCCTCGGGTCATGACCCTGAGCCCTCACGCAGGCGGACCCGGCCGGTACCCGCTTGCACCACCAGGACGAATCCAGTTCGCGTGATTCCGTGGTGGGGCAGGCGGTTCCGCCCTAACCGAGCGCATTATTTCCGATCTTGAGCAAGGCGTCAGGCGTGGTTGAAGCCGTGGCACGCCGAGCACCCGGGCGCATCACCCGGCCCGCTGGTCGGAAGCGGGTATCTGCGGGGCATGGTCACAAGTCAATCTCGGATTTTGGTACGCCGCGGACCGCGGAGTGCCACAGGACTACGCTCAGGCGGCCGCGTGGTACCGCAAGGCTGCGGACGGAGGCGACGCCCGCGGAGAGTATTTGCTCGGATCGTTGTACCTCGATGGCCACTGTGTTCCTAAGGACTACGTTCAGGCCGCCGTATGGTATCTCAAAGCGGCGGCGCAAGGCCCACTCGAAGGCGGCACCCGCGGAATGCGCTTAACTATAGTCCGAAGGCGGCACCCGCGGAATGCGCTTAACTATAGTCATGGACCCGCTCCTCCGCCAGGGAATCCATCTCTTCAACCAGCGCGAGTTCTTCGAATGCCACGAAGTGCTGGAAGAAGCCTGGACCCCCCAACGCGGTCCGCGCCGTCTGTTCCTGCAAGCCCTGATTCATGTCGCGGTTGGTTTCTATCACTGCCAGCGCGGCAATCCGCTGGGCGCACGCGGCCAACTCCGCAAGGCATTGCGCAAACTCGCTCCCTATTTGCCGTCCTGCGAGGGCATCGACACAGCCCTGCTGTATCGCGAGGCGCAAGAACAGCTCGCACGCATCGAAGCGGGTGAGCCGGCGGGCGAGTTTCCGCGCATTCACCATGGGCCCGTCTAACCGGGCGGCCGCCTGCGGTAAGCTTCCCATATGCTCTTCATGGTCATTGAACGTTTCAAACATGGGGATTCTAAAGCGATCGGCGAACGGTTCCAAAAAAGTGGGCGCATGCTCCCGGAAGGCGTCGCATATCACGCGAGTTGGCTGGATCCCGCGGGAACCTTGTGTTACCAGCTCATGGAAGCCTCGCATCAAGAATTACTCGACCCTTGGGTCAGCCGCTGGACTGACCTGATGGACTTTGAGATCGTTCCGGTCCTGACTTCTGCCGACTTCTGGGCCAAGGCCGGCTCGACGAACAAGGTCGATCGAGACTGACCTCTCCGAATTCAGACTCGCCGTACCGCCGTCTCGATCGACGACGGTTGACTTGACGGCGGCCGGGCGATACCGTCTGAACGTGCTCAACTCAAGCCGGCGTGGATTCTTCCTGCAAATCGGTGCTGTGCCCCTGCTTGCGATCGCGCAGGAACAGGATCGGCTGCTCCGGCGCGCGTGGACCGCCAAATGGATCTCCGCGCCCGGCGCCCCTCCCAACGATTACGGCGTCTACCATTTCCGGCGGACCATCGACCTGTCAGCCAAGCCGGAGCGTTTCGTGGTGCACGCCAGCGGAGACAATCGCTACCAGTTGTTCGTGAATGGCCGGCGTGCCGCCTGGGGACCCGCGCGCGGCGACCTGTTCCATTGGCGCTATGAAACCGTGGACGTAGCCCCCTATCTTTCGGCGGGCAAGAACGTCTTCGCCGCTCTGGTCTGGAATTTCGGGGAACTGGCGCCGGAGGCCCAGATCACCCTCCAGACCGGATTCCTCCTCGAAGGCGACACGGAAGCCGAGCGCGCCGCCGGCACCGGCACGAACTGGAAGTGCATGCGTAGCCGTGCTTATTCGCCGATCGAGTTCACCAGCGCTCAAATGCGCGGCTACTTCGTGGCCGGCCCCGGCGATCGCGTGGTCGCCGCCGCGCATCCGTGGGGCTGGGAAGCGAGGGACTTCGACGATTCATCCTGGCCCGCGGCCGCCGTAGTCAGCATCGCTGCCGGGCGCGAGGCCAGCGATCCCCATACGCGATGGATGCTGGTTCCCCGAACGATTCCCTCGATGGAAGAGCGCCCCGAACGCCTGCAAAAGGTGCGTCGCGTCACCGGAGTCCCCCAGCCGCAGGCATTCCCCGCACAGCTCGAACCGCTACGCGTTCCTGCCGCGACGCACGCCGTTCTGCTGCTCGATCAAACTTACCTGACGACCGCATTTCCGGAGGTGACGGTATCGGGCGGCAAGGATGCCGTTGTGAAATTGCGCTACGCCGAAGCGCTGTTCCAACCCGCCACGCCTGGAAGCCGCGGCATGGAAAAGGGCAACCGCGACCAGGTGGAGGGCAAGCTGCTCATCGGCAACCACGATGAGTTTGTGGCCGATGGGGGCGCCCGCCGCACCTTCCGTCCGCTGTGGTGGCGCACCTACCGCTATCTGGAGCTGGACATCGAAACCAGGCAGGAGCCGCTCACCATAGAGGACTTGCGCGCCACTTACGTGGGCTTCCCCTTCCAGCGCCGCGCCCGCTTCGACGCCGCTGCGCCCGACCTCAACCGCATCCTCGACGTCGGCTGGCGCACCGCCCGCCTCTGCGCCCACGAGACCTACATGGACTGCCCCTACTACGAGCAATTGCAGTACGTGGGAGACACGCGCGTGCAATGCCTGGTTTCGCTGTTCAACAGCGGCGACGGGCGCGTGATGCGCAACGCCATCGACCTGATCAACGACTCGCGCCAGAGCGATGGCTGCACCATGAGCCGCTATCCCACGCGGCTGGAGCAATACATCCCCGGATTCTCGCTCTGGTGGATCGGGATGGTGCACGACTACTGGTGGTACGTCGACGACCCCGAGTTCGTCCGCCGCATGCTCCCGGGCGTGCGTGCCGTTCTGAGCTTCTTCGAAGGCTACCAGCAGGCCGACGGTTCGCTTCGCCAGTTGCCGTGGTGGCGGTACTTCGACTGGGTGCCATCGTGGCCCAACGGCGATGCGCCGCAGGAGCCGGATGGTTCGTCGTCCCTGTTCGACCTGCTGCTGATGATCGGCTATCGATGGGCCGCGCAGATGGAAGACCTTCTCGGGCTGCACGTGCTTGCCGAGATCTACCGCCAGCGCTATCTGCAGCTTCACGAGACGGTCCAGAAGCTCTACTGGGACGCAGACAAGCGCATGTACGCCGACACCCCGCGCAAGCAGCAGTTCTCGCAGCACGCCAACACCCTGGCGGTTATGGCCGACGTCATCACGGGCGAACCGGCGCGCGATCTCATGGTGCGGACGCTCACCGCACCGGGCCTGGCACAGACCGGGCTCTTCTTCCGGTTCTACGTTCACGTAGCACTGGCCAAGGTGGGCGAAGGCGACCGCTATCTCGATCAACTCGGCGACTGGCGGGACATGCTGGGCCGCGGCCTCACCACTTTCGCCGAGATTGTGGACCGCCCCAACAGCCCTTCGCGCTCCGACTGCCACGCCTGGAGTGCGAGCCCCAATATCGAGATCTTCCGCACCGTGCTCGGTGTGGACTCGGTGGCCCCCGGTTTTCGCCGCTTGGCGGTCCGCCCGCACCTGGGCAAACTGACGTCCGCCTCCGGCTCGGTGCCGCACCCCCGAGGCGAGGTCGAGGTGCGCATCGAGCCGCGGGGCGCGGGCTTCGAAGTAACCGTGACCCTGCCACCAGGGGTTACCGGCGATTTCCTGTGGAAGGGAACCTGGAGGGATCTCCGCGCGGGCGTGAACCGTTTTCCCGTGGCGGGGTAGCTTAGCCGCTAGTGGGCGCCACCCACAATTTCCAGGAGCTCGATCTCGAACGTCAGAGCCGCGCCGCCGGGAATCCCGGGGCGTCCGGCATCTCCATAAGCGATCGCCGAAGGACAGATTAGTCGGGCCTTTCCCCCAACCTTCATCTTCTGGACGCCCTCCGTCCAACAGGGGATGACGCCGTTGAGAGCGAACTGCCCGGGCTCGTTGCGCTTATAGGAGCTGTCGAACTCGGTTCCGTTCACCAGTGTGCCGCGGTAGTGGACCTTAACCGTGTCGGTGGCCTTGGGCGAGGCTCCGGTTCCGGGCTTCAGGTCGCGATAGATCAGTCCGGATGCCGTCTTGATGGCGCCGGGCTCCGCGGCGCTCTTGTCGAGATAGGCCTTGGAAGAGGCCTTTTCTTTCTCCGCCCCGCGGGCTGAGCGGGCGCGCGCGAACGCCTCGATTTTCGGCCCCCATGTATTGATCTCCACGGCGGGTTTGCCCGCTGCGGCGTCTGTGAGAGCCTGCTTGACGAGCGCCATCTCGGCGGGGGACAGGTCAAGCTGGGAGATCTGTCGATACAGTGTGAGGCCGATCGCGTAGATGGTCTTTTCCTCGTCTGTATTGAGTGTGGTGGCCGCCGGGGCTGCCTTCTTTTGCGCCGGCGCACCCGTTTTGGTTGCTGGGGCGGCCTTTGGCGCCGGAGCCTGAGACTTGGGCGGAATGGTCTGAGCCATCAGGACAGCCGGTAGTAATAGTAACAATGCACGCATTAATCCAGGCTAACATCACGCGTGGGGCAGGCGCTTCCGCCTCCATCGCCCGCTTGCGGGCGCTTCTTTCACAGCTTCCCACTGGTCGCGCCAAGCGGCGCCGGCCCGCGCCCGGCCCCAACACCTTGACATTCTACATATACCCGGTTATATATGTAGAAGAACTAGGCGTCTTAAACGGGAGCACCGGGATGTCCTCACGGAAAAGAAGCACGGAAGGCCAGCTGAATTCGGAATTGCAGTTCCATGTGGAGCAGTTGATCCAGGATTACATCGCAGCGGGAATGGAGCCGCGGGAGGCTCAACGCCGCGCCCGCCTGGAATTCGGCGGCATCGAGCAGATCAAGGAAGAGTGCCGCGACGTCCGCCGTCTGCGCTGGCTCCGCGATCTGGCGCAGGACCTGCGCTATGCCCTGCGCACCTTGAGTCGCAGCCCCGGTTTCCTGGCGGTGGCGGTGCTGTCCCTGGCTTTGGGCATCGGCGCGAACACGGCCATCTTCAGCCTCATCGACGCGGTCATGCTGCGGCCGCTTCCCGTCCGGCAACCGGAGCGTCTGGTGCAGATCGCGAGGCTCACCGCGGAGGGGGCGCCGTTGACCGTGTCGTACCCGCTCTTCGAGTACTTCCGCGACCACGTCCAGTCCATCTCCGGCGCTTTTGTCGAGACCAATGTCTGGCCGTCGATCCTGCTGAACGGTGCAGAAACGGTGTACGGTGAACTGGTCTCCGGCTCCTACTATTCGCTTTTAGGTATCGAGCCCGCGGCCGGCAGACTGCTCGAACCCCAGGATGACGCCGCGCCCGGCGCCTCTCCGGTGGCCGTGATCAGTTACCATTTCTGGCAACACAATTTCGCCGGGGACGCCGCCACGATCGGGAAGACGTTCACCATCCGGAGCACTTTGTTCACGATCGTGGGCATCACGCCTCCGGGTTTCATGGGGACGATACCGGGCCGCGACCCTGACATCACCATCCCGCTTTCCATGGCGAAGGAGGTACGCGGCGACGCCAACGACAACTAAGAGGCGCGCGAGCGGTTTCAATTCGCTGGCTCTCATGGCGCGGCTCAAACCGGGCGTGACAGTGGAGCGGGCGAATGCCGAAGTGCAAGTGCTCTATGAGAGCTTTGTCCACGGACAAGCAGCCAAGGTGCAGAACGCCCAGGAACGGCAGCGCGTGCTGCGCCAGCGGGCGGCCGTGTTGGCGGCGGCAGCCGGCAATAGCGAATTGAGGTCTCAGTACGCCGAATCGCTCCTGGTATTGATGGCCATCGTCGCCCTGGTGCTGCTGCTGGCCTGCGCCAATCTCTCCAGCCTGCTGGTGGCCCGCGCCGCGTCCCGGCAACGGGAGATCTCCATAAGGCGCGCCATTGGAGCGGGCCGCGGACGCCTGGTGCGGCAATTCCTCGCCGAAAGCCTGGTGCTGGCGGTGCTGGGCGGAGTGGGCGGCCTGGTGCTGGCGCGCTGGTTCAGCAACGCCCTGGTCGTCATGATGGCGAATGGCGGCAGGTTGGACCTGCGGGTTGGCCCGGACTGGCGCGTGCTCGCATTCACGGGTGCGGTGTCGCTGCTGGCCTGCCTTATGGCCGGCCTGGCGCCCGCGTTCCACGCCGCGGGATCGAACGTCAACCCCGCACTGAAGGAGGTCCGGACCGGCGGGGGTACGGCTTGGGCTCGTCGCCTCGGCAGTGCGCTGGTGATCGCGCAGCTTTCTATATCGATGGTGCTGCTGGTGGGCGCGAATCTCTTCATCGGAACGCTATTGAAGCTCTACCGGGTGGAGAGCGGCTTCCGCACCGAGGGCGTCCTGGCCTTCGGTGTGCGGTCGGGCGAACGCTATCCCGCCGCCCGTGCCCTGGAAGTCCAGACAGCCATTGTGGACCGCTTGCACTCTCTGCCCGGAGTGACTTCGGCCAGCGCTGTGCAACTCCTGCCCATCAGCAACGGCCTGTGGGACCGCACCGTGCAAGTGGAGGGCTACACGTTCCGGACCGGCGAGGATGAGAGGGTAGGCTACAACGCGATCGCGCCGAAATACTTCGCGACCATGGGAACGCCGCTGCTGCTCGGCCGCGACTTCGACACCCGAGACGCGATGCGCGCCGGGAAAGTTGCGATCGTCAATGAGAGTTTCGCGCGACACTTCTTCGGCGGACGCTCGCCGGTTGGCCGGCATGTGACTTCGGTAAACGTAACCACCGAAATCATCGGCGTGGTGAAGGACGCGAAGTACACGAACCTGCGCGACGCCATCCCCATGACCATATATATTCCCTGGACCCAGCGAGAGGACGAACAGCCCACCGCCTACACTTACCTGGCGCATGTAGGAGGCCGCGACCCAATGCAACTGGCCGCGATGCTGGATCGCATGGCACGCGATATCGATCCGGCATTGCGTGTCCGGTCGGCCGAGACCTTTGCCGCGATCGTGGATCAATCCACAGTGAAGGAGCGGATCATGGCCGCGCTCGGAGGCTTCTTCGGCCTGCTGGCGTTAGTCGTGGCGTGCCTGGGGATTTTCGGCGTCATGGCATTTCAAGTCTCACGGCGCATACACGAACTCGGTGTGCGGATGGCGTTGGGAGCGGGGAAGAGCGACATCCTCTCGCTGGTCCTGCGTGAGGTGGCGTACCTCTTGTTGGCAGGATCGGCGATCGGCTGCGCTGCGGCGCTGAGCGTCACTCGGCTGGCGGCCACGATGCTGTTCGGCGTAACCCCGACGGACCCGGGAGTGTTCGGCCTGTCGGTGGCGATCCTCGGGGCGGCTACCTTCGCAGCGGCGTGGTTACCGGCACAGCGGGCGTCACGGGTCGACCCGATCGCGGCGCTGCGGCAAGAGTAGGCAGGTGGCACAATAACACTGAAGTGGACACGCGAAAGCGCCTGTCCCACATGGTTGGCTGGTTGAGGCCCAAAAACAAACGGCGGCCACCGTGAGTCAACACGCACGAAGGACCGCCGGATCAATTCCGTGCCGGCTCGACGGCCGGTCTGGAGTTCAAACGTTTAGGTGGTCGACCGCTTTGCCGTCATTTCGACAGTCATTGGCGTGCCATCCTGTCCCGGGCGGGTGGTCTTCAATTTCAGCTCGTCGCCCGACAGGGTGCCTTCGTACTTGGAAACCATCTCGCCGTTCTGCGTCTGGCGCTTCACTTCGAAGCTAATGTTGTTGCCATCCACTTTGCCGTTAGTGATTTCCACCGGGGTCCCGGCTGCGCCTTGACGCCCGGGGGCTAACATGGTGCCTGTCAGCTTGGCCCCATCGGCCTTCAGTTCAAAGGTTGTCTGGCGAGGAGCTCCACCGCCCCTGCCAGGTGTCTCAGCTACCCACTTGCCACTGATATCGGCCGCCAGGGCGGCGAAAGCAAGGGCAAGCAAAATCGTAGTTACAAAAAGCAGCTTCTTGGTCATGGTGACAAGTAGGCGTCGGGAATGACCGGGATGTTACGGCGTGACGTGGTTTCTTTATTCTTGATGTGCGAAGGAATACGGGATCTGAAACCCTGAAGAGTCAAGCAAAGGGGCGGCCCCGTATCCCGGAAACGGGCCGCCCCGAGAGGAGGAGCAATGAGGGGAGGAGTTAGGTAGCCGACCGCTTGGCGACCACTTCGTTGGTGGTCGGATCGCCGCCGTTCATGCCGGGACGGGTGATTTTCAACTTCAGCTCATCGCCGTTCAGGGTGCCTTCGTACTTGGTCACAAACTCTCCGTTCTGTGTGGTGCGCTTCACTTCGAAGGAGATGTTGTTTCCATCGATCTTGCCGTTCGAGATTTCCGAAGGGGGAGGTGTGTCCCCACCGGGGCGACCGAAGCCGGGTACGGAGCCGGTCAGCTTGTTCCCATCGGCTTTCAGGGTTATGGTTGTCGGGCGACCGGGGTTACCACCCCTGCCCGGGGCTTCGTAGGTCCACTTGCCGGTCACATCGGCCGCCACGGCGACGAAGGCGAGGACAAGCAGAATTGTCGTTACAAAAAGCAGCTTTTTGGTCATAGTGACAGGAATAGGCGTCGGGGAAGTGACCGATGTTACGGCCCGCAGGTGGCGAGTGGGCCCCTTTTTCACACTGGAGAGTGCGGCAAATTGCCGCCCGTGGGGGGCGTTGGAGAATAGGATATATTTGAATTTAAAGCAGTTAGGTCGAGATAACCCAGGGTATTTGGCGTGCGTTAGAAGCGTGGACGCCAAAAGGGCCACACAGGCAAAGAATGCCCGTGTCACAGAAAAGCAACATGCTGAAGAACTCAGGCAAGCACGGCAAGGTCGCTTGGACCCTCGCGATTGTGCTGGTCTCCGCATCCTTCGGCATGCTGGTTGACTCGCGTGCGCCTGGAATCGCCCGATACGCGCGGGATTGGCTTATTCAAGCCCGCGGCCCGTTGCCCCCTCCGGACGACATCGCCATCGTGGCCATCGATGAGCCAAGCATTGCGCGCTTTGGACGCTTTCCCTGGTCGCGGCAGGTGATGACCCGCACCATCGACGCCTTGGCCGCCACCCAGCCTAAGGCCATCGCCATCGACGTTCTGTTCACCGACCCTACCACGCAGGAGGACGATGACGCCCTGGCGAGCTCCATTGGCCGCGCCGGCAACGTGGTGGTGGCGGCACAGTTGACCGAATCACCGGTGCATGGTGGGCCGGCCCAGTGGCTCCTGCCGCTTCCCCCGATTCGCAACGCCGCGGCAGCGGTTGGCCATGTCAATGTGCAAACCGAAGCGGATGGCGTGGCGCGCCAGATGGAGATTCGGGCGGCCGACGATTCCGGACAGACCATCCGCGCGATGGCGGTGGAAACCGTGCGAATTGGCGATGGCACGCCCGAGCAGGGCGTCACCAATACCCACCGGACGCTGCTGGTGGGCGCTCGAAGCATTCCGCTGGATGTCTCGCCTGCCCCGGTGGTGATCGGGCGGGCTCAGGGCGACCGCGATTCTACTCAGGTGCTGCGCGGCGGCCGCATGACGATTGACTACATCGGGCCCGCCGGCTCGTTCGGCCCCGATACCTATAGCCTGGCGGACGTGGTCCAGGGCAGTGAGCCGGCTTCGAAATTCCGCGGCAAGTACGTGCTGATCGGGGCCACGGCCGCGTCCCTCGGCGACCGTGTGTCCTCGCCTTTCGTCCACCAGACCGATGAGCACGCGGACCAGCATGGCTCCCTGATGCCCGGCGTGGAAGTGCTGGCCAATGCCGTGAATACGATTCTACGTTCGCGGTTCTATTCGGAGACCTCCGGCTGGTCAGCTCTCTTCTGGGCGGCGCTGATCGCCCTGGCAACGTTAGGCCTGCTGGAGGCGGCCCAGGGCGGAGCGGAGTTCCTGAAACAACTGGCCGCGCTGGCCGGAGCGGCTCTCGCCATATTGGTGGCCAGCTACTTCATCTTCACGCGGTGGCTGGTGTTCCCGCCGCTGGTCCCCGGGATGGTGGCGTGCGCCTCGGCCGGCATCCTGGCACTGCTCCATCGCTTGCTCGCGGCCAGTTCCCGCCTGGATGCCAATCTTGTGCAGTTGGCCGCTTCGGCGGACCTGCTGGCGCCGGCCGGGCCGATCGCGTCCGGCTGGCCGCCCCACGGCCTGGAATGGAAGGCCCGCACGCTGGGAGAGTTGAACGCGCGCCTGCTGGAACGGTCCAAGTTCGTGGATTTCGCATTGCGATCGGTGGAGGATGGCCTGCTCATCGCCTCGCCCGAGGGGCGCATCACCTTCGCCAACCGCAGCGCCGCCGCCATCGTGGACTCCACGCCCTCCGCGCTGGTGGGGCAGAACCTGCTCCTGCGGCTGCTGGATCCTCCGGATGCCGGGACGCTCTCTCGCCTGGTGGTGGACCGCGCCAGGGTGGAACGTGAGATCACCTTCCGCGATGTGCGGCCGCAGCATTATATGCTGCGAATGGCCGCGGTCACGGGCGGCGAGAACGGCGATGGACCGGTGCTGGGAATTGTGGCGTCGCTCTCCGACGTCACGCGGCAGCACGAACTGCAGCAGACCAAGAACGACGTGATTTCGCTGGTTTCGCACGAGATGCGCACGCCCCTGACGGCCATCCAGGGCATGACCGAGCTGCTGGCGGATTACGAGGTGGATCCCGCGAGGCGGCGCGAGATGCACCTGGCCATCAACGATGAGGTCAAGCGGCTCGCCCGCATGATTACGGAGTACCTGGACATCACGCGCCTGGAATCGGGTGCCACCGAGGTACGGCTCTCACCCGTGCGCGTGGAAAACCTGGTGGAGCGCATCCTCCTGCTGCTCGATCCGGTGGCGGCGCGGCGCGAAATCCGCCTGGTTCGCAACTTCGCCGAGGATCTGCCGCCGGTGCTGGCCGATCCCGATCTGCTTTCCCGAGCCGTGGAGAACCTGGTTTCCAATGCCATCAAGTACAGCCCCGCCAAGACTGAAGTCACGGTCTCGGCGGGCGGCGACTCGTCAGTGGTGTGGATCGACGTGGCGGACCAGGGATACGGAATTTCCGAGACCCACCGGGCCCGCATTTTCGAAAAGTTCTTCCGGGTACCGCGCGTCGAGGACGCGGGGGTGCCAGGGACGGGGCTGGGGCTGGCGCTGGTCCGCGAAATCGCGGAGCTGCACGGCGGCTCGGTTACGGTGAAGAGCGAAGTGAATGCGGGGTCTACGTTCTCACTGCGGCTTCCGCGGGGGGAAGGGCAGTGAAAGGGGGTTAAACTGAAGGTCCGCGCATGTCTCAACAGCCTCACATTCTGATCGCCGATGACGAACGCTCCATCCGGCTGATGCTCGAGACCGGGCTCACCTTGAACGGCTTCCGCGTGACCTCCGCGCGCACCGGACGCGAAGCCCTGGAAGCCGTGTCCAGCGGCCAGTTCGACGCGGTCCTCAGCGACGTGTATATGCCCGACGGCAATGGCCTGGACCTGGTGGCATCGCTGCGCGCCATCGACGCCGGCCTCCCGATCGTCCTCATGACCGCCCAGGGTTCGCTCCAGATCGCGGTGGAAGCCGTGGCCCGCGGCGCCAGCGATTTTATCGGCAAGCCTTTCGAGATCTCGGCCGTAGTGGCGTTGTTGCGGCGTTACCTCGACGCACGGCGGGAAGCTAATGCTTCGTTGGCTTCGGGGGAGCCGGATCTGCCGCTTTCGCAGGCCGGGCTGGTGGGCCGCAGTGCCCCCATGGTGATGGTCTACAAGCTGATCGCGCAAGCCGCCCGTACGGACGCCACGGTCTTGATCATGGGCGAATCGGGCACCGGCAAGGAACTCGTCGCGCGCGCCATTCACGATTTCAGCGCCCGTTCGGCCCGCCCGTTCCTCTCCGTGAACTGCTCCGGGCTTACCGACACCCTGCTGGAATCCGAACTGTTCGGGTATGTCCGAGGCGCCTTTACGGGAGCCGCCGGAGAGCGCGCGGGACTCTTTGAGGCGGCCGATGGCGGCACGTTGTTCCTGGACGAGCTGGCTTCCACCAGCCCCGCCTTTCAGGCCAGCCTGCTGCGCGTATTGCAATCGGGCGAAGTGCGCCGCGTCGGGTCCACCCAGTCGCGGCGCGTCAATGTACGCGTGACCGGGGCCAGCAATGCCCCTCTGCGCGACCTGGTGGCGGCCGGCAGTTTCCGCTCGGACCTGTACTATCGCTTGAGCGTGCTTTCCATCGAGCTGCCCCCATTGCACGCCCGCGCGGGTGATGTCGAACTGCTCACCGCGCACTTTTTGCAGCAGTTCCGCGGCCCCGATCAACCGGCGCTGCATCTCACTAACGAGGCCATGGCGGCGCTTGCGGCGCACAACTTTCCAGGCAACGTCCGGGAGCTCGAAAACGCCCTGCGCCGCGCGGTAGCGCTCTCCTCGGGCGGGCTGGTCACCATCGATTGCCTCCCGCCCGAGATCGCCGCGCTACGCCAGAAAGCCGGGGCCGGCGCGGGTCCCGAGCACCGGCTGATTGCAGATCGCCCCACCATGGAGGAACTCCAGCGCCGTTACCTGCAACTGATCCTGGAGGAGACCGGATGGAACCGCCGCCGCGCGGCCGCCGTCCTTGATCTAGACCGCCGCACCATCCAGCGGCTCATCGCCCGTTATCAATTGCAGGGGGCTCTGGACCCCGATGGCGAGCTGGAGGCGGAAGAAGTCTCCGAGGAAAGGTCACTGGACACCGCGTGAGAAGCTCCCGCGCCATGTGGGACAGACGATCGTTCTCTGTCGTCTGTCAGCCGGCTTTAGCCTGCTCAGGCAGGGCCATGCCGTGCCCTGAACAGCTAGCGCGCGGTGAGAGACGACGAAAGACGATCGTCTGTCCCATTGCACTTGCACTGGTCGCGGTGCACGCGTGGAGTACCGGCATCTTCGCGCAAACCTCTCCCGCGGTAGCGCGAGCCGCCAGTGTAAATGGCCGCGCGCTCCTTTACAACGCCAACAGCACTCCCTTTGGACTCTCCGCGGGCGCCATCCTGAGTCCCGGGGACCGCATCGATACACGGGGCGGCGGCCGCGTGGTGATCGATCTGAGCGATGGAAGCATGGTGGTGGTTCGGCCGGAATCGGTGGTCATCCTGAAAGACTTCCAGCAGGCGTCGTCGCTTCGCGAGCTCTTCGAGATCACGTTGGGGATGGTGCGCGTTAAGATCAACCATTTTTCCGGCCGGCCCAACCCCTACCGGATGAACAGCCCCACGGCCTCCATCGCGGTGCGCGGCACGGAATTCAGCATTGAGGTCGGGCTGCAGGGCGAGACCCAGGTAATGGTGTACGAGGGTGCCGTGGAGGTATCCAGCCTCTCCGATCCGGACCGGAAGACGCTGATCGAGGCCGGTCGCGGGGTGCTGGTGGAAGCGGGCCGCGACTTCCACATCTTCACCAATCCCGTGAACCGCGCCGGTGAGATGGGCGATCGCAACGGTGGTGACGGCGACCATCACGGCGCCCCCATGGCGGTCGCCAGCGCCGGCGGGAATCCGCCTCCGGGGCCCATGCCGGCGCAACCGGCCAGCCAGCCACCCGTACCGCGTACCGATGGCCATGGCGGGCCCGCACCGCATAGCGAGCATGACGAGCCTTCGCCGCGGGCCACCGCCAGCACCTACGACCGCTACATCGCGGGCCTTTCCGATATTGCCCAGGTGCCGTTTCTGTTCCGCTACAACGCCTTCGCCGAGGCCCACCTGGATAGCCTGGAGAACCCGGCCTACGCCACCGGCTTTACCAGCGCGGAAGGACGTCTTTTCGTTCTCCCATCGTTCAGCGGCGTGCGCGCTCTGCAACAATACCAGTCCGCCTTCGGCCCGGGTGGGACGCTTCCGGGCGACTACAACCTCTCCCCGCAGTTTTCGATGTTTACGCCGGTCGGCGGCTCGCAATTCACCATCGGCGGGAGCGCCTCCGCTTCGCGCGTGGGAAATACGGGGCTTTCCGCCATGCCGGATTTCGATCCCACGACCTTCAGCCAGTCCGATGCCTGGTCGCCCCACACCAGCGGCACTTCTACGGGCACATTTTACTCTGGAGCGCTGGTGGCGGCCCGGCGTTTCGGCTCCAACAGTCTCGGGCTGGAACTGGAGTCTCTCAAAGGAACCGGCTCCCTGGTCAGCACCACGACGGAAGGCGATGGCGTGGCCAATCTCTCGACCGAGAGGATCGATTCCGCCTCCGACGTTTCGCAAACCCGCCTCACAGTGGGGTTCTCCAGGGACCTCTCGAAGAGCGCCAAGCTGGGCGTATTCTACCGCTACGCTTTCATTTCGGCCAACGATGCCGACCAGAGCCACACGGTAGACGGCGCGCCCGTCGGGCTCAACTCGACGCACACCTCGGGCCATTCCGGCGAATTGGGCGTGCGCCTGCGCGGCGCCATCACGCCCCGGCTTTCCTACGGCGTAACCGGCGCATGGCTGGGGGTCTCCCTGCAGGACGGCCTGGTGCGGACGAACGCGGTGGATTCCCACGAGCGCGACCGTGCCCAGCGCGGGTCCCTGGGCCTGGGTTTGGGATACGCCTTGACGCGGCGCGTCCTGCTGAGCTTAGACGTGGCTGGCGGCGCTGCCCGTACACAGGCAGCCCGCACCGAAAACGCCACCGGCGCCCTGCTGCAGAACGGCAACGCCAACAGCCATTTCGTCTCGATGCACGGCGCCGTGCAGGCCGACCTTACGCGACGCCTGTTTGTGAGCGCATCGCTGCTCAACGTCTGGCAGTCGCACGACCTGAACGTCGACCTGTTCCCCGACCAGTACGGCCAGCGCGCATTAGTGCAGGATTCCTTCTTCCCGTTCACTCCCGCGGCATTTCAATCCGGCAGCCACTTCTCCGACTTCGGGGTGGGCTGGCGATTCTCGCCGAACTTCTTCGTGCAATATCTGTATTCCACGGATTACGGTGTCAGCTCGGCGAGCCACACGGTGATGCTGCGGTATACATTCCGGCTACGACGGGAGTAGGATATCGTTTTCCTGCCGGCCAGCCTTGCCCCGATAAGGAACTCCAACTTGTTCAATCGTTAAACCGTTTTCCCAGTCTTTTCACGGCGCGGCGCACACAATCGACGGCTGCCGTCATCGAAATGTCGAGAGCCACCGCGATTTCGTGATATCGCAGTCCATGAGCCTTTAAGTGCATGCATTCGCGCTGCAGATCCGGCAGGCGCGATACCTCCTCCTCGATGAGCCGGATCCGTTCGCGCTGGAGCACCTGCTGCTCCGGATCGGGCGCGGAGGCGTGGCGCGCCAGGTCCAACCGGTCCCTTTCGTCGTGGCTCGTTGCCCAATAGCGCTGATCCTCCCGCCGGCTGTCGATGAACAGATTCCGCGCAACTCGAAACACCCATGCGCGCACGTCGTTGACCAGCAATCCGTCCCGCAAAGCGCGGTGGAGGCGAAGAAAAGCTTCCTGTGTGATTTCTTCGGCCAGCCAGTGCCGGCATCCCAACGTGCGCAGATACCGAAACACCGGGTCGCGCAATTCGAGGAACCATCGCTCGACCTCCCTCCTGAGATTGATCGAGTCGGAATCTAGCGGCGCGATAGTAACTGTCTCCTCCCTGGCGGATGGGCCTCTGTCCTTGATTACCGATCCAGGGCGACACAGCCGTTTCCTGCGCCTCATTCGCGCACTGGGTCATATGACGTGCGGTCCCTCGTTTTTTGGGTCACGTAAGGGGAAATTTCGACGCTCACCTAACTTGCGAAATCAAAGAACTCAAAGTGTTCGTCGAAACACCTAAAGTTGGAGGTTTTACAGGAATTTCATAGTCGAACGTGAAGATCCATACAGAAGAAAATGCGAAAACCTGCGCGAGTGGGTATTTGCCGAGGCTGCGAGTGGGAAGCGGGCACCCAACAATACTTAAGTAAACAAGCTCTTAATAACCAATGAATCTTGTTAATTCTTTCAAAATTTGGCTGCCCCACCGTCTTTTTACAGAAGTTAAAGTGCGAAATTCCGAGCGGAGAATCCCAAGACATGAACATTCAAACTTTGCGCGGCTTCAGATTTCCGATCCGGCGGGCTGTGCTGGCACTGCTCGCAGCATCCACAGTGCATGCCGATACCGTGTTCACGTTTCGAAACGGTGCGAATGCCTACACTGGCGCCGCGGACGTATCGATCAACACGCAATATGCTCAGTACAACGGCGGCAACGGGATACAATGGCGCGGCGACCCGGAACTGGGGTGCTACAGCACGACGGGGAGCGGCGCGTACTCAGTCCGCTATCTCCTGAAGTTCGGGAGCCTCTCAATCCCCGCCGGATCGCAGGTTGTTTCCGCCACACTCGCCATCTCACTCGATTCCTGGAATCAAAGCAGCGGGAATATTACCGGGTTCTATCTGAAAAACACCTGGGATCCAAGTTCCACTCGTCTTGGCTGGCTGCATCGGAACGCTACCAGCGACTGGGCGGGCCCAGGAGCCTCGTCGGCGGGAGTCGATACGGTCGCCGGCAAGAGCTTCCAGGTTCCACCCCTTCGACCCGTCGGACCGCAGACGGTGACGATCGTCTTGGATCCCGCTGTGGTGCAATCGTGGATCAACACTCCCGCTGGCAACCAGGGGTTCATGCTGGTCAATAATGTTCCCGGGGAAATCGTCAGACCGGTCAGCACGGTTGGCACGCAGAATATGCGACCGATGCTAACTGTGGTTATCGGTACGGGCACACCGGCTGTTAACGTGACCGTCTCTCCGGCGACGGCAACGGTGCAGGCTGGCGGTCAGCAGGCGTTCGCCGCTGCGGTAACCGGGTCCTCGAACACCGCCGTAACGTGGAGCGCCACGGGCGGCACGATAACGGGAGTTGGTGTTTACACGGCAGGCGCCGCGGCTGGTAACTTCACCGTCACAGCTACCTCCGTAGCCGATCCGACCAAATCGGCGACCGCCACAGTCACTGTACAACCTGTGCAGACCGTGCAGGTTTCCGTCTCGCCCACGAATGCGTCCCTGCAGCGCGGCCAGGCACAGCAATTCACGGCGACGGTGAGCGGCTCCACAAATACTTCAGTAACCTGGACCGCCACCGGCGGCACCATTACCGCTACGGGCCTTTACACCGCGGGAACCACGGCCGGCACCTTCCAGGTAACCGCGAAATCGGTTGCCGACACGACCAAGAATGCAAGTGTAAATGTGGTCATTAGACCCGATGTGGCCGTGACTGTGTCGCCCACCACCGCGACCTTGCAGCCAGGGCAAAAACAGCAGTTCACCGCCACCGTGTCGGGCAGTTCCAACACCGCCGTGACGTGGACATCGACTGGTGGAACCGTCTCCAGCAGTGGTCTTTTCACGGCAGGTTCGACTGCCGGCAGCAACTTTATTGTCACTGCAACGTCAGTTGCCGACTCAACGAAAGCGGCTTCGGCCCACGTGACCATTCAGCCGGCACAAACCGTGCAGGTTTCGGTGTCCCCGGCAAACGTTACACTGCAGCCCGGAGGAACCCAGCAGTTCACGGCCACGGTCACGGGCAGTTCCAACACAGCGGTCACCTGGACAGCGACCGGCGGCACGATCTCATCATCCGGTCTATATACGGCAGGTCAGAGCACTGGAAACTGTGCGGTCACCGCCATGTCTGTGGCGGATACGAGCAAGAGCGCCACGGCCGCGGTTCAAATCAGTACGGGCTCATCAAGTCTTCCGCCCGTTCCTCGCCAGTTTGATGGATCGTATGTAGTGGTTCAGAGTCCCGTATCCGGCATGCACTTCACCGCTCCTGCGATGATTCGCATCTACGCCGATCCCTACGACGGCGGCGCACCGGATCCCGACGCCCTCACGGTCAACTTCCTCCTGAACGGACAATCCGTTGGGACGTTTACCGGAAACGGGTCTCAAAATGGATATTTCGCGCTGACCGTGAATAACCTGGCTGCCGGCACGTACGCAGTCACCACTCAAATCACCACGACCCAGAACCACATTGTGACGAGCGCACCCGTGACGATCTTCGTCGACAACCCGCCGTCGTCGTCCGGGCCTGTCTTTAACCTGACCGCGGATGTAGTGCTGTCCGGGGCGCAGACCGCTACTTATGCGGGAACCGCAAGCAATCACTGCGCCATCAATGGCAACGGCTTCCGGATTCGCTCGGCATCAGGTTTCACCGGTACCCTCAACATCAACAACTGCGATATCCGCGGCCTGGGCACGGCAAGCAACCCTGCGATCGATGTGACCGTCAACGCTTTGGGCTCCGTCCAGTTGACCGGCAACGTTTTCGACACATTCGGCACCGTCTCCCTTGGCGCGAACGACCAGGCGCAGGTGGTGGTCCGCAATAACGAGTTCCGTGAGAATACGCTCGTGCCTGTTACCTCTCTCCCCACGGAGTACACTGGAGCGACTCTCCCGGTC
>JAIQFL010000466.1 GCA_020073365.1 Terriglobia bacterium
CTCGGTGAGCAAGATCTTCGGCTGGGCGTCTTCTACAATCAGGTCGAGCCGCGCCTTGGGAAAATGTGGATCGAGCGGTACGTACGCGCCCCCAGCCTTCAGGATGCCAAGCAGCCCGATCATCATATTCATGGACCGTTCCACGCACAATCCGACGAGCACATCGGGACCGGCGCCGCGCTGCCGGAGATAGTGGGCCAGCGCATTGGCCTGGCAATTCAACTGTGCGTACGTAAGCTGGCGGTCTTCCGAGACCAGCGCGATGGCGTCGGGTGTCCGGGCCGCCTGTGCTTCGAAGAGGTGATGGACGCAGGCATCGCGCGGATACTCGACCGCGGTCTCGTTCCAGGCCACCAGCATCTGCCGGCGTTCCGCCTCGTTCAACAGCGGCAAATCGGAAAGCTTGCGGTCCGGGTCCGCGGCGATGCCGTGCAATAGGTTCTGGTAGTGTCCGGCGAGGCGCGCGATGGTGTCGTGCTCGAACAGATCGGCGCGATATTTGAAACGGCACCAGAAGCGGCGCCCTTCCGCGGCCTCGAGCACCAGGTCGAACTCTCCCTCGTCCTGGTTCAGGCCGAACGATTCCATCTCCAGGCCCGGAGAGCACACCGCTTCGCCTTCGTGTCCGGTCAGGAACAACTCGTCGAAGCGGGCGGTTCGCGGCACCTTGAAAAAATTGAACAGAACCTGGACCAGCGGCATATACCCGGACACGCGGTTAATCCGCGCATGTTCGACCAGGGCCGGAAACGGGAAATCCTGGTGCTCGAGTGACTCCGTCAGGCTTCCGTGTTGTTCCTTCAGAAAACCCAGAAACGCCGGACCGGAAGAGAAGACGTTGCGCAGGACGATCGGATTCGTGAAGAAGCCGCACACTTTGGCAAACCGCAATTGCGTGCGGCCCGCGGTCAGAAAACCCGTGAGGATGTCCCGCTGGCCGGAATACCGGTGCAGAAGCACGTGATACGCCGCCAGAAGGATCTCATACAAATGAACTCCTTCTTTCTTCGCAAGCAGCTTCAATCTCTCGATCAGTTCGGGGGCCAACCCAAACACCAGCGATCCACCGCGGGCGCTGATGTGCGCCGGGCGTGGGTGATCCGTGGGGATGTCGAGAATGTGGGGCGCGCCTTCCAGCTTTGCCCGCCAGTAGTCCTGGTGCCTGCGCCCGTCGGGTCCTCCGAGCATCCCTGACTGCCACTCGACGAACTCGTGGTACATATGTTTGGCGGGGCGCCGCGAAATGGCGTCTTCGGATTCCGACGCGGCATAGTTCTGCTGCAACTCCGTCAGCAAAGCGAACATGGATTGGCCGTCGAAAACGATGTGGTGAACGGTCAACAGCAGCACGTGCCGCTGGCAGCCGTCCGTGAACAGATCGGCGCGCATCAATGGACCGGCTGCCAGATCGAAGGGTCGCCGGTGAGCGGCGGCGACTTTTTCCCGCAGGTCCGCCTCGCTCCATCCGGAAATATCGATCTGTTCGAAGGAGAGAGGCCGGTAAGCATAGACGTGCTGGAGCAACTCCCCGTCAGGACCGGCGGAGAAGACCGTCCGCAAGGCGGCGTGACGATTCAGCAGTGTCTGGAGCGCGCCGCGAAGGGAGGCGATATTGAGAGGCGCCCGAATCCGCACTGCCAGCGCGATATGGTAAGCCGAGCTGTTGGGCAACGCCTGGTGCATCAGCCAGAGAGACTTCTGGCCATACGACAGGGGAAAGCTCCGGGCGATGAATGAAGGAGTCTCGATATCCGCCAATGGAATGCACCTCTCCGTAATCGACCTTGCGTGGTCTCTACCTGGCTTTGCCTTCGGATGTAATCTGTACCCGGAAGTTCAACAGTTCCGCCGGATCCCGTTCTCCCCTTCCAGGTCTCTGTATTGTACTTCAGCTCGTCAAGCCGAACGTCCAAGGCGCTAAACAGGCTTAACCACCGCCGCGTCGAACACCATGTCGCCGGGTTTGATCCCCAGGCGGCGGCACCACTCCAGGTACAGCGCGCCATAGCTCACGGTGATGTAGTTCTGCTCGGAAAAGCCCAGCTTGCGCGCGGTGCGGTCGATCCACGCCGCGTTGCCTTCCAGTTCCAGGTAGACGCCCACGGGAGTCTCATCCAGCATCGCAACGCCCCCGCTTCTGTGTTGCCGGTACTCGGTGCGGAATTTTTCGTAGCGGAAAGCCGGGCGGAAACCGATCCCTTCGAGGATCGCGCCCATCACCCGCGCATCGGGGATGATCAGTTCCAGCTCTTCCCTGCTCTTATGCTTCGATGGGGTGGGCCTTCCCTTGTAAGTGAGGGTTCGGACGCTGCCGGCCTGGCGCACACGCAACAGCAAACCGGCGTTTCGCAGCGCCATCGCCGGGGTGTCGAAAACGATGTTGGCTTCGAACACCCGGCGTTTGCATACGCGAAAGCCGGCGGCGCGAAGCACCCTGCGGGCCGTGTTCGCATCGGGGACTGCGAGCTTGATTTCGGTCTCCTGCGTGTCGTGTGACATCGGGAGGCGCTTACTGGGCCCGGTCGCCTTGGTGGTGATCGCGAAAATCCTGATCGATGGCCTTGCGTCCGCGGAATCCCTCTTCCACGCCGTGCCAGAACTCGATGGCCGGCTCTCCCAGCTTCCAGCACATATAGACTTCCACGCCGCGGAACAAGGTGGGGAAATCGATCAGCCCGGAATCCAGATCCTTCACGATACAGCCGAATTCCTGAACCTCTTCGATGGCGGCTCGTAGACGCGTCGCGGCGGAATCGCGACGCTTCCGCTGCTCCAGAGCAACGCCCCGGTCGACTGCCATACCGCCCGTCATCATCACCCGCTCGGCCAAGGATTGGATGACGGTCTCGGCTTCGTCGTACTCGGACTTCACCCGAACCGCATCGCGCAGCAGCCGGTCCACCCGAGGAATCAGGTGTTGGGCTTCCGCGAGCGTAAAGCGCTTAGACATGCGGGGTGGCAGCAGAGGCGTCGAGCCGATTATACCAACCCGCAGCCCAGCTCAAAGTGCGTAGTGACTGGTCACGTAGTGGTTCAGGATCTCGATGAATTCCCCTACGATGCGGTCTCCCCGGAGCGTGGTCATCAGGCGGCCGTCAACGTATACGGGGGCCGTCGGCTCCTCGAATGTGCCGGGGAGCGAAATCCCAATGTTGGAGTGCTTCGATTCGCCCGGACCGTTCACTACGCACCCCATGACCGCTACCTTCATGGTCTCCACACCGGGATGGCCGGCTTTCCATTTGGGCATCTGGGTGCGCAGATAGGTCTGGATCTCGTCCGCCATCTCCTGGAAGAAGGTGCTGGTGGTGCGGCCGCAACCGGGGCAGGCGGTCACCTGCGGCGTGAAACTGCGGATTCCGAGCGATTGCAGGATCTGCTGCGAGACAAGCACCTCTTCGGTGCGGTCGCCGTTGGGCAGCGGTGTCAGTGAGGCGCGGATGGTGTCGCCGATCCCTTCCTGCAGCAGCGGCGCCAGGGCCGCGGTAGTGGCCACGATTCCCTTGGCGCCCATGCCGGCTTCGGTGAGCCCGAGGTGCAGCGGGTAATCGCAGACCGCGGCCAACGCACGGTAGACGTCGATCAGGTCCTGCACGCCGCTTACCTTGGCGCTTAGAATGATCTTGTCGCGCGACAGCCCGTGGCGCTCCGCCGCCCTGGCGGATTCCACCGCGCTCACCACGATGGCGTCCAGAGTCACTTCGCGAGCGTCCTTCGGCTCGGGCAGCCTGGAGTTCTTGTCCATCATGCGGGTGAGCAGCGCGGAATCGAGCGAGCCCCAGTTCACTCCTATGCGCACAGGCTTGTTGTTTTCGATGGCCACTTCAATCATGGCCCGGAAATTGTCATCCGTCTTGCGCCCGATGTTCACATTACCGGGATTGATGCGATACTTGGCCAGCGCGCGGGCGCACTCCGGATACCTCTTGAGAAGGAGATGGCCGTTGTAGTGGAAGTCTCCAATCAGGGGGACGGGGACGCCGAAATGGCGCAGGGCCTCGGCGATTTTGGGCACCGCGGCGGCAGCCTGCTCGGTGTTCACGGTGATGCGGACCAGCTCCGAGCCGGCGCGCGCCAGCGCCATCGCCTGGTTGACCGTACCAGGCACATCCACCGTATCGGTGTTGGTCATCGATTGCACTACGATCGGATGATCGCCCCCGACCTTGACACCTCCGACATCCACCACGACCGCCTTCCGGCGGGGTTTCACTGCCATTCATTTCCTCCGTTGGAAACTTCAATTTTAGCAAGTGGGGCGGACCCCTTGTCGTGTGGTCCCCTCTGGGGACGGCGCTCTCGTCCCGCTCTCGACCAAGCAGACCACTCTGACACCAACCCGAGCAGCCCGCTGGGGGGCGCCGTGCTCCCCCATCTTCGCATTGCGGACAACCCGCCGGTTGTGGGTAAGATACGAATGTGGGCGTCGAAAAGCTCAAACTCAAAGGCAATCACACCTGGAAGAGCAAACCCGGCTATTCCATTTGCGTTATCGACCGCGGTGTGGTGCGATTCGATTACCCGAGCAACTGGATCGTCGAGCCAGACGAAGGCGCGGTGCATCTTCACGACCGGCCGCCATCGGTCGAAAGCTGCGATCTCGGGGTGTCGATCTTCCGGGTGCCGGCCGAACACGTTCGGGAGTTGTGTCTCGATGATATGCTGCAGGACACGCTCGGCAACGGCCGCAAGCCGTATCAGCAGTCGGAGATCCATCACGTTGCGCGTGGCGATCTGGAGATTGCCTGGCTGGAACAGAGATATATCGATGCCGAGTACAAACGCGACGCGCGTTTCCGCGTCGCCCTCGCGCGCGGGCCGGTACTGTGCCTGATCTCGATGAATTACTGGTCGAACCGCGCCGCCGGACTCGAGCGCGTGTGGGAGGAAGTGTTGCGTACGCTGGTGTTCGGCGTGCGCGTCGAGGATCCCACAGCGGGTCCAGTAGTACAGTAGGGCCTTGAAAAAATGGGCGTCCCGGCTTTTTCTGCGTCTTGTCTTTTCAGTGCAGGCCGCGCGGACGGTGCCTGGCTGACGGAGCTGCGGAAGCGCACGCTCCTTAGCGCGTCAGGTTGTAAATCAGGCCGAACGGATCTTGGACGTAGCATCTCGGGAAATCCGGTTCGTCCTTGATGATCTCGCAGCCATTCTTCACCAGGCGGCGCTTGGCTTCTTCGACACTGTCGACCGTAACTTCGAGCACCGGCCCGAGCGCCGGACCGCGCTCGATGAACAGGTTGATGTGTTCGCCATGGAGGCTGATCAGGTCCGGTGTTTCGTCAGTGACCGCGAACCCGAGTTGTTCGACGTAGAAGGAGGCCGCGTTCTTTGGATCTTGCGCTT
Source organism: Terriglobia bacterium (assembly GCA_020073365.1). GTDB lineage: Bacteria > Acidobacteriota > Terriglobia > Bryobacterales > Bryobacteraceae > JAIQFL01. Next base: position 5,344 of record JAIQFL010000466.1, read on the forward strand.
GAATCAGAATATCGGTGCCAAATGTGTTTGCCATGTTCGTTTCTCTTGCACTGCTCAAGTCATCCCATACACATGTCCCATGGTAAAGAAGGTTCTGGAAGCGCCCCAAGCCCGGTGAGACCGAACTGAGGAAGACGGTTTGCTTTCCACCTTTGTCAATCATGGATATATCTGTCCTTCGCTTTAAGCCACGGAGCCGCAGGGATGTACATCGCGCTCGATTCCGGCTCTTGATTCACGATCGGCGACTTCCAAGTCGTAGGCGGACTGCAGGTTCATCCAAGATTCTGGTGTCGTGCCGAAATACCTCGCCAGGCGCAGGGCGGTATCAGAGGAGACGCCGCGCCGGCCGTGAACAATCTCAGCAATACGCGTAACGGGCACCCGCAGATCGCGGGCAACGCGGTTGATGCTCAACCCGAGTGGTTTCATAAACTCCTCGGTCAGGATCTCTCCGGGATGGATTGGGGGTAAGAGATCATCCTGTTTCCGCGAGCACCTCACCGCGCGCGGGATCCGCCGGGTGCTGGAGGAGGCCCTGCCGCACTACTTCTACCCGGTGTCCAACCCCGAGCCCAAGATCCGCCGGACCGTGGAGCTGCCGTTCGAGCCCACCCGCCCGACCCCGGAGACGATCCCGGCGCTCGTGGCCGCGTGCGACATAGACCACGCGGTGCGGCCGGTGTCCGCGATTCCCGGCGGCCCGGCGGCCGGCCGCCGCCGGCTGGCGCGCTTTCTCGAGACCGGGCTCCCCCGTTACGCCGAGGCCCGGAGCGACCCGGACCAGCCGGACGCGGTGAGCCGGCTGAGCCCGTACCTCCATTTCGGGAACGTCTCCATCCACGAGTTGCTGCTCGCGGCCCGGGAGGCGGGCCCGGCGGCGCAGTACGCGAAGTTCCAGGACGAGGCGCTGGTGTGGCGGGAGCTGGCGCACAACTTCGTCTTCCGCGACCCGCGTCACCGGACCACGGGGGCGATCCCGGCCTGGGCCCGGGAGCAACTCCGCCGGCACGAGGCCGATCCCCGGCCCGCCCTCTATTCCGCCGAACAGCTGGAGCTGGCCCGGACCCACGACGAGCTGTGGAACGAGGCGCAGCGGTCGTACCTCGACCACGGCTGGATGCACAACCGGCTCAGGATGCTGTGGGGGAAGGCGGTGCTCCAGTGGACGCCGGACGCGGAGACGTGTCTCCGCATCCTGGAGCACCTCAACAACAAGTACGCGCTGGACGGACGCGACCCGAACAGCTACGGCGGGATCATGTGGATCTTCGGGAAGTTCGACCGGCCGTTCTACCCGCGGCCGATTTACGGGACGGTGCGGTACCTGTCCCTCAAGGCGGAGGCGAAGCGGCGGAAGGCCCGGCGCTAGCCGGAGCGTGGCTCACCGCTCACGGAGCTGCCGATCGTGGATCCGGGATAGCAGCACGAGTCCCGTGATCGATCCGATGAACGCGTAGAACATGTCCCACTGGGTATCCCAGGGGTCTCCCTGCGTGCCGAGGAAGGCGTCGGCCGAGGCGCCCTTGGCGAGCGCGGTCCACCACTCGATGAACTCGTAGAACGCGCTGAACGCGAGGCAGAAGCAGATCACGAGGAACGGCAGCCAGCGGCTCCCCTTGAGCGGCGACTTCCGGCTCAGGATCTCGCGCGCCACCAGCGCCGGCACGAACCCCTGCGCGAAGTGCCCGATCCGGTCGTAGTTGTTCCGGGTGAACCCGAACACGCGCTCCATCCAGAACCCCAGCGGCACCTCGGCGTAGGTGTATTTCCCGCCCAGCATCAGGATCGAGGCGTGGATCGCGATCAGGGTGTAGACCAGCGGGGTGAAGCGGAAGCGCTTGTAGGTGGCGAGGAGGACGGGGACGGCGATGAGGACCGGGAACACCTCCATGACCCAGGTGAACCGGTCGGCCGGCGCGATCCCCGACCACAGGAGGACCGCGAGCACCAGCACGAGGAGCGTGATCTCGTAGCGAGACGGACGCGCGTCACTCATCGGACCTCGCTTTCAACAACAACAACTGCAAACCACCGAGGCACCGAGGCACGGAGAACAACCACAGA
>JAIQFL010000467.1 GCA_020073365.1 Terriglobia bacterium
AGATTTTATCCCAGCGTCCGAGCTGACGTAGCGGTTGCGACGGCCATTTCGCGCCCATCCCTAAGGAGAAAACTCGCATCGGCTAGTTGAGAATCTTCGCAAAACTCCAGCTATGCGCCTCTCCAGACTCTACACCCCTGACTTGACATCCGGGCCGCCGCGAAATAAGTGTAAAGAGACCCGAATTACTGAATTCAGGACCTGGAGACCGCATGCCAACACTGATGAGCCCCGGCGCGCTTTCGGCGGAAGATAAGAGCTTCGCGGACCGTGCGATTGCGGCGCATTCCGGCCGGCCTGGAGCGTTGTTGGGAATCCTCGAACGGATTCAGGAGCATCATCCGAAAAAATACCTTTCCACCGAGATCCTGGAATACGTCGCCGAGAAGACCGATCTCCCTTTGGCGCAGATCCACAGCGTGGTGACCTTCTTCGCGCTCTTCAACCTGGAGCCGCAGGGCGATCACACCATCTGTATCTGCCGTGGCACGGCCTGTCACACGCGCGGATCGCGCAACCTGCTGCAGCGCCTGCGGCTGGAGCTCGGGCTGCCGGAGGAGAGTGAAGACGGCGCCGACAAGCTCTCGATCACCACGCCCGACCGGCGCTACTCGCTCCGCACCGTCGCCTGCTTCGGACAGTGCGCCCTGGCGCCCGTGGTGGAAGTGGATCACGCCATCTTCGGCCACATGAACGAGCAGGCCTTGCATCGCGAGCTGGAGCACCTCGGATCGAACGGGAGGAAGGCGTGATCCGTATACAGGACATCGGAACGTTCAGCGCCGTGCGCGAGGCCGGCATGGCCAAGCTGCTCCCCCCGCGGCCCAGGGTGGGAGTGGGCATGGGCACCTGCGGCTCGGGCAACGGCGCCGAGGGCGTGTATCATGCGTTCGCCGAGGCCATCAACCAGCAGGGGCGCGACGTACGGCTGGCCTCGGTCGGCTGCTTCGGCTTCTGCGCGCAGGAACCGCTGGTGAACGTGCGGTTGCCCGGCAAGCCCCTGGTGATTCTGCGCCGGGTGCAGGGCAGTGACGTCCATCGCATTCTGGACGATCTCGCCGCCGGCGCAGTCACCGAAGACCTGGCGCTCTGCAAGATCGAAGACTGGGACCACCTGACCGCCCACGTACAATACGGCACGGGCTTCCCCAAGATTCCTTCCTGGCAGGATCTGCCTTTCTTCAAGCCGCAAAAGAAGATTGTGTTGCGCAACTCGGGCCTCATCAGCCCGGACGATATCGAAGAATACATCGCCGTTGGAGGATATCAGTCTCTCTATAAGGTGCTGATCGACGCCAATCCCGAGCTGGTGATCGAACAGATCAAGGCCTCCAAGCTGCGCGGTCGCGGCGGGGCCGGCTTCCTCACCGGCCTGAAGTGGGAGTTCCTCCGCAAGGCGGTGTCCGACCGGAAGTACATCGTCTGCAATGCCGATGAGGGCGATCCGGGCGCCTACATGAACCGCAACGAGATCGAGAGCGACCCTCACGCGCTGCTAGAGGGCATGATCGTGGGCGCCTACGTGATGGGCGCCACCGACGGCATCGTCTATGTGCGCGCGGAATACCCGCTGGCCGTGCACCGCCTCAATCGCGCCATCGAACAGGCCCGCCAATCCGGCATCCTGGGCGACAACATCATGGGGCGCGGATTCCGCTTCGATATTCAACTGGTGGAAGGCGCCGGCGCTTTCGTCTGCGGTGAAGAGACCGCCCTCATCGCGTCGCTAGAGGGCTTCTCCGGACGCCCGCGGCCGCGGCCTCCGTTCCCCGCGCAGAAGGGCCTGTGGGGCCATCCCACCAACATCAACAACGTGGAGACCTGGTACAACATCGCGCCTATCGTGGCCAAAGGCCCGGCCTGGTTCAGCGAAACCGGCAGCACCAAGAGCGCCGGCACGAAGGTCTTCTCGCTGGTCGGCAAGGTGGCCAATACGGGCCTGGTGGAGATGCCGCTCGGTACGCCGCTCAAGACTTTCATCTACGACGTGGGCGAAGGCGGCTCGGAAGGCCGGCAGATCAAGGCCGTGCAGACCGGCGGCCCCTCCGGCGGCTGCATCCCGCTGGAGATGTTCGACACTCCCGTGGACTATGAAACCCTGGCGCAGCTTGGCTCCATCATGGGCTCGGGCGGCATGGTGGTGATGGATGAAGACAACTGCATGGTGGACGTGGCGCGCTACTTCATCGAGTTCACCCATTCCGAATCGTGCGGGAAGTGCGTGCCCTGCCGCGTGGGTCTCGATCAGTCGCTGCGCATCCTGAACGCGTTCACGCGCGGCCGGGCTGCCGAGACCGACCTCGACCGCCTGGACGAGATGGGCCGCATGATCCGCGACACCTCGCTGTGCGGCCTGGGGCAGACGGCGCCCAACCCGCTGCTCACCACCATGCGGCACTTCCGCCACGAGTTCGAAGACCACATCCGCGCCAAACGCTGCCGCGCCGGGGTCTGCGAGGACCTGGCGCTCTCCCCCTGCGAGAACAGTTGCCCGCTTCACATGAACATCCCGCGGTTCCTCCAACTCTACCAGGAGGGCCGCCTGGAAGAGGCCTTCGAAGCCGTGGTGCTCGATAATCCCCTGCCGGCTTCCACCGGCCGCGTCTGCCAGCACCCCTGCGACAACCGCTGCCGGCGCCGCACGCTCGACCAGTCGGTGAACATGCGGGAAGTGCACCGTTTCATCGCCGATTCCATTTTCAACTCGGATCGCTTCGACGCGCTGGTGGCGCGCATCGCCGCCCGCAAGCTGCCGCCCACGGATCGCAAGGTGGCGGTGGTGGGCGCGGGTCCCACGGGTCTCACCGCGGCCTTCTATCTGGCGCTTCTGGGCCATGAGGTGACGGTCTACGAATCCAAACCCGAGCCGGGCGGCATGCTGCGCTACGCGCTTCCCGATTACCGGCTCCCCAAGGACGTGGTGCGCCGCGAGGTGGAAATGATCCGCCGCATGGGCGTGAAGTTCATATGCGGCGTGGCGGTGGGGACGGACATCACGCTGAACGATCTGGACAATCAGTACAACGCGGTTTTCCTGGCCATCGGAACCTGGAAGGAAGCCTGGGTGTATCTGCCCGGCACGGAGCTGAAGGGCGTAATACCGGCCCTCCCCTTCCTGGAAGCGGTGGCCAAGGAGGAGGCGGTGCGCCCGGGCCGAAAGGTTGCTGTTATCGGAGGCGGCAACGCTGCCATCGATTCGGCGCGCACCGCCCTCCGCATGGGTTCGGAAGTCACGGTCATCTACCGGCGCGAGCGCAAGGATATGCCCGCCATCCGCGAGGAGACCGACGCAGCCCAGGACGAGGGGGCAAAGTTTGTCTTCCTGGCGACGCCCCATCGCATCGTGGGCGACGAGGCGGGCAGCGTCAAGGCCATCGAGGTGGTCAAGACCCGTCTCGGCGAGTTCGATGCCTCGGGCCGGCGGCGCCCGGTCCCCACCGGAGAGATTCGCCGCCTGGAGTGCGACACCGTGATCCTGGCGGTCGGCGAGGCGGTGGACCCGGATTTCGTTCGCGCTTCCGGCCTGCGCATCAAGGAGGACGGAACCCTGGAGGTGGACCGCTACACCATGGAGACCAGCCGCAGCAAGTTCTACGCCGGCGGAGACCTGATCTCGGGTGCGTCCAACGTATCCAACGCCATGGGCTATGGGAAGAAGGCCGCCCGCCTCATGGATCTGCGCCTGATGGGCGCCTGGCGTTGGGACCGCATCGACCCGGGCTTCGAGTACAGCCACGTGGCGCCCGAGGAGCCTAGCGAGACTCCGCGGCACACGCTCGAAGAAGTGCCCGCCGGCGAACGCGTGGAAAGTTTCGCCGAAGTTACCATCGGCATGACGCCCGACGAGGCCGCCGGCGAGGCCGCACGCTGCCTGCGGTGCGACATCAAGGATCACCACTGATGAGACAAGCCTTCGTGGGGCGGACCCCCTGGTCCGCAGCCGGCCCCCTGGCCGACTTCTTCGCACCAAGATCAGCTTCCGCGCAAGGCCGGCCAGGCCGACGGGGGCGTCGGCCGCGGACCAGGGGGTCCGCCCCACCTGAGGAGTCCCCCTATGCCTGAAAAACTCTCCATCCGCATCGACGGCGAATACGTACCCGCGCAGGAAGGCCAGACCATTCTGGAAGTCGCGCGCGCCAGCGGGAAGTACATCCCCACGCTCTGCTGGCTGGAAGGCATTACCTCGGTGGGCGCGTGCCGCTTATGCATCGTGGAAGTCTCGGGCATCGGCCGCCTCCTGCCCGCCTGCACCACCCCGGTCCAGGACGGCATGAGCGTCACCACCAATTCCGAGAAGCTGGCCCACTACCGCCAGATCGCCCTGGAGTTCCTGTTCTCCGAAAGGAATCACGTGTGCGCGGTGTGCGTGTCCAATAACCATTGCGAGCTCCAGACCATGGCGCAGCGATTGGGCGTCACCAGCGTGCGCTACCCGTATGCGTACCCCAAGCTGCCGGTGGACGTCTCGCACCCGCGCTACGTGCTCGATCATAACCGCTGCATCCTGTGCACCCGCTGCGTGCGCGTGTGCGCCGAAGTGGAGGGCGCGTACGTGTGGGACATCAGTTCCCGCGGTACTCGTTCCATGGTGGTGTGCGACATGAACCGGCCGTGGGGCGAGTCGCGAACTTGCACTACTTGCGGAAAGTGCGTCCAGGTGTGCCCCACCGGCGCGCTCGCCGAAAAGGGATTCGCCGTCGAAGAGATGGTGAAGCAGGACCGCAAAGTTACGCGCCTGGCTCACAGGCGAGGAGTCCATTCATGAAAAAGATCCGGCTTGCAACCGTGTGGCTGGACGGCTGCTCCGGCTGCCACATGTCATTGCTCGACATGGACGAAGCCATTCTCAACGTGGCCAAGCGCGTGGATCTGGTCTACGGCCCGCTGGTGGACGCCCAGGAGTTCCCTAAGGCCGTGGATGTGACGCTCATCGAAGGTGCGGTGAGTTCCCAGGACGACCTGGAGAAATTGCGCAATATCCGGCAGCGCAGCAAGCTCATTGTGGCACTGGGAGACTGCGCCGTAACCGGAAACGTATCGGCCATGCGAAATCAACATCCCGCCAGAAAGATGCTGGAGCGCATCTATGTGGAGGGCGCGCAGCACAACCGCGGTGTGCCTGTGGACGGAGTTCCCGCCCTGCTGCGCCAAGCCGTGCCGCTGCATGAAGTGGTGAAGGTGGATCTGCACATACCCGGCTGCCCGCCGGCCGCCAGCGCCATCGCCTTTGTGCTGGGGGAGCTGTTGGAAGGCCGCGTACCGATCTTAGGTTCTAAGGTGAAGTTTGGGTAGTTGCTAGTGGGGCTGGCGCTTTCGCCTGCCAAGTGTTCTTGGAGTTCTCATGAAAAAAATCACGATCGACCCCGTCACGCGCATCGAGGGCCATGCCAAGATCGATATCTACCTCGACGACCAGGGCCGCGTCGCGGATACCCACTTTCACGTGACCCAGGTGCGTGGATTCGAGAAGTTCACCGAGGGCCGGCCGTTCTACGAGATGCCGTCCATCACCGCGCGCATCTGCGGCATCTGTCCGGTGAGCCACCTGCTGGCCTCCTCCAAGGCGTGCGACGCCATCATGGCGGTATCGCCGCCCCCCGCCGGTGTGAAGCTGCGCGAGCTGATCCACTGCGCCCAGTTCGTGCAGTCCCACGCACTCAGCTTCTTCCACCTCTCCGCCCCCGATCTGCTCCTCGGTTTCGACTCCGACCCCGCGCGCCGCAACATCTTCGGGTTGATCGAAGAGAACCCCGAAATGGCGCGCGCCGGCGTGGCCCTCCGCAAGTTCGGTCAGGAGATCATCGAGGGTTTGGCGAAGGAGCGCGTCCATCCCTCGTGGATCGTCCCGGGCGGCGTCAACGCCCCGCTGGCTGCCGAGGTGCGCGACCGTGTCCTCGCCGGATTGCCCGCCGCGCGCACCCTGGCCGAACGCGCCTTGGCGGTTTACAAGACCCTGCTGGACCGCTTCGTCGAGGAGATCGAGAACTTTGGCACGGAACCCACCATGCACGCCGGGCTGGTGGATGACGCCGGCGCCCTCCAATGGTACGACGGCCTGCTGACCTTCAAGGATGCCGCCGGAGCCATCGTCGCCACGGACATTCGCGCGTGCGACTACCCGCGCTTCATCGGGGAGGCCTCCCTTCGCGACTCGTACCTCAAGGCGCCGTACTTCAAGCCCCAAGGCTACCCCGCGGGCGTTTATCGGGTAGGCCCGCTGGCCCGCTTGAACGTGGCGGAATCCCTGGGCACGGCCCAAGCCGATCGCGAGCTCGCCGAATTCCGCCAGCGCTGTGGTTCCGTGGCCCACAGCTCGTTCCACTACCACTATGCCCGCCTGATCGAGCTGTTGCACGCCCTGGAGAAGATCGAGGTGCTGCTCGCCGATCCCGAGATCCTGGATACCCATGTCCGCTCCCACGCCGCCGTGAACTGCCTGGAAGGTGTGGGCATGATCGAGGCGCCCCGCGGGGTCCTGATCCACCACTATAAGGTCGACGAGCAGGGCGCCATTCGCTGGGCCAACCTGATTGTCGCCACCGGACACAACAGCCTCGCCATCAACCGCAGCGTCGCCCAGGTGGCGCGCCACTTCATCGATGGCGAGCACATGAAAGAAGGCATGCTCAATCGCGTCTCCGCCGTGGTGCGCGCCTACGACCCCTGCCTGAGCTGTTCCACCCACGCCGACGGCACGCTCGCCATGGAGATCGTCTTGCGGTCCCCCGACGGCGCCATCCTCGACCGCCTGGCCGCCAGATAAAATAGGGGCTTCATGCCCCCCGTTCCCCTGATCGATTTCCAAAACGTCACCATCCAGCGCGGGGACCGCGTTGTCATGGACGGCGTCACGCTGTCCATCGCGCAAGGCGAGCACATCGCCATCCTCGGTCCCAACGGCTCGGGGAAGTCCACCCTCATCAAGGTGATCGCGCGCGAACTATATCCGCGGCTCAAACCCGAGCCATGGTCCCTGCGCATCCTGGGCCGCGAGCGATGGCACCTGTTCGATCTGCGCAACCACCTAGGCCTGGTCTCCAACGATTGGATGCAGATGTGCACGCGCGACTATTCCGGCTACGAAATCGTGCTGTCGGGATTCTTCGGGAGCGTGGGCATCTGGCCCAATCACGAGGTCACCCCGGAGATGGAGCGGAAGGCGCGGGAAGTCATGGATCTCCTCGAGATCTCTCATCTCGCCGAACGCAACACCAATGAGATCTCGTCGGGCGAGGCGCGCCGCATCCTGATTGGCCGCGCCCTGGTCCACGATCCGCAAGCCCTGGTGCTCGACGAGCCCACCTCCAGCCTGGACCTGCACGCCACCTACGAGCTGCGCGAGATCCTGCGG
>JAIQFL010000468.1 GCA_020073365.1 Terriglobia bacterium
CATGAATCTTGCCCGCAAAGGTGTCTAGGCTGGTACCGGTTTCTGCTGGCTGATTTCCCGCGATTTGGACCTCACCCTCCGGGTGAGCCTGAACGACCTCTTCTTCATTGTTCATGTTGAACAATGGTAACTGTTTCTCTATTCAAGGCACGAGGCCTACTGCCGTTCTTAGGGTTATGCGGTGCACCGCATAATGCAGAGCGTTTTTAGCCCAGCGTCGCGGCCGTAGAAAGCCGAAGAAAGAGCGCAAATCCGGGAGCCGCGACGGTGAGCTAAAAACGGATTGGACTATTACTATAGTGTCAGAATGAGCGGCAAAGCAAGGGCCGCCAAAATTTGCAAGAATGCCATGAACGGGCACCCGCCGCGAACGCATCGCACGGTCAAGGGGTTAGACCGACCTGGTGAACCACCTTACGGAATCGCTGTTTTGGGCCTCCGGGATTTCGGCGCGGCTTATCCCGCGGGCAGGAGGCGGGAGATGTCGTTGTAAATCGCGAAGACCACGAGCAACATGATGCAAACGAAGCCGACCTTGAGCATGGCTTCCTTCACGTTGATGCTGAGGTCCCGTTGCATGGTCATTTCCACCAGCAGCATCAGGATGACGCCGCCGTCCATGATGGGAATGGGGAGCATGTTCACAATGGCCAGGTTCAGGCTGATCACGCACATCAGCAGGAGGAACGCAGAGGGGCCTTCGCGGGCGGCCTCGCCGGAGAGTTGGGCAATGCCGATGGGCCCGGTCAGATTCTTCGTAGACATGCGGCGCTCCAGAACGCCTTTGAGAACCTGCACGATCATCATGGCGTTCTTGCCGTTCTGCCGCAGGGATTCCGTGAAGGCGTCCGGAAACGAAAGCCGGGTGGTGATGATGCTGAACTTGGGTTGCGGCACGACACCGATGAACCAGCGGCTCTGCCCGTCAATTTTCGAAAAAACGGGCTGGACCGACACCACGTGCCTCTGACCGTTACGATCGTATTCGATGTCGACCGGTTTGCCGCCGCTGGCCTTGGTGAGTTCCTGGAGCCGGCCAGCCGAATGGATCGGCTGACCGTTGACGGAGAGGATGACGTCGCCTTTCTTGAGCCCCGCGATGGCGGCGGGACGGTCAGGCTCCACCTCCACCAACTGGATGTCGCCGCGCTCGTCCCAACCGGCATAGCCGACGCCGATTCTCTCGCTTAAGGTGGGCGTCACCGCGGTATCGAAACGCTTCCCGTTGCGCTCGATGGTGAGGCGCATCGACCGGAATGCGCCTTCCTGCTCCTTCAGCATCACGTCTTCCCAGGTCGGGTTGGCCTGGCCGTCGAGTTTGACGATGCGGTCGCCATCCTGAAGGCCGGCTTTGGCCGCCGGAGAATCGGCGGCGACATGTCCGATCACGGGCTCCATGTCGGCATCCGAAATCCTCTGGTACTTCACCATGTACACGCCGGTAAGCACACCGACCGCCAGCACCACATTCATGAAGGGGCCGGCGAAGGCGATAATCAGGCGTTGCCAGCGGGGCTTGGAAAGAACACTCCGGGGGTCGTTGGCATTCTCATCGTTCACCTGCTCCCCCGCCATTTTCACGTATCCGCCCAGCGGAAGGAGCGAAAACCGGTAGTCCGTTTCGCCACGGCGAAAGCCGAACAAGCGGGTTCCAAACCCGAAGCTGAAGGCCTCCACCTTGACATCGAAATAGCGGGCAGCCCAAAAATGGCCCAATTCGTGGAAGTTGATCATCACCCCGATCAGGACGAGCAGCCACAATACGTTTTCAAAAAAAACAAGCATATAGACTCAGACCGATACAGTCCTTGCCGCGCGGGCCGTCACCAGTTGCCGCGCGAGAGTTCGCGATTCCCCGTCAATCTCCAGGATATCGCCAATTGTTCGGGGTGTCCGTACCGGCATCCTCGACAACGTTTCAGAAACAATTTCATAAATGGAGGAGAATCCGATGGTCTCCCGCAGGAAGGCCTCGACGGCAATCTCATCCGCCGCGTTCAGCGTGCATGTGGCCGATCCACCCGTCTCCTGGCATTGGTAGGCCAGTTTGAGCAGGGGGAACTTGTCAAAATCGGGGGGCAGAAATTCCCAAGTCCGGGCTTGTAACCAATCGATCTTGGGAACGGGCGCCTCCGACCGGTCGGGGTAGGTCAGAGCGTACTGGATCGGCATGCGCATGTCCGTCGCCGAAATCTGGGCAAGCACGCTGCCATCGCTGTACTCGATCATGGCATGCACAGTCGATTGCGGGTGAATCACCACATGGACCTCGGAGGGCTCGAAATCGAACAGCCAGCATGCCTCGATGACCTCGAAGCCCTTGTTCATCAAGGTAGCGCAGTCAATCGTGATGCGATTGCCCATCCGCCATGTGGGGTGATTGAGAGCCTGCTGGGGTGTAACGTATGCGAGGGCTTCCTTGGGGGTATTGCGGAAGGGGCCGCCAGATGCGGTGAGGATCAGCTTGGATACCTCCTTGCGGTTGCCCGCCCGGAGGCACTGGTGCGCCCCATTGTGTTCGCTATCGACCGGCACCAATTCCGCTCCGTAATCCCGAACCGCTTGCATCACCAGCCTGCCGCCGGAGACGAGGACTTCCTTGTTCGCCAACCCGACGCGCTTACCCCTCCGAATGGCCTCGTAGGTTGCCTCCAGGCCCGCAACCCCAACGATCGCCGATATCACGGTATCGACTTCCGTTGCGGTGGCCACCTCAACGCGCGCTCGATCCCCCTGCGACAATTCGGGCCATTCGGCTCGCGGCAAACAGGATGACACGAGCTTGTCTGATAGACGGCTCAAAGCTTGGGAGGTTGCGACAATCGCCACCCGCGGGCGAAATTCCAGGATTTGCGCGACCAGCGCGTCCACGTTCTGCCCGGCGGCGAGCGCATACACCGAGTACTGGTGGCGGTTGCGCCGGATCACATCCAAGGTATTAGTGCCGATCGACCCAGTGGATCCCAGAACGGTGAGTGTCCTCATTGCAGCGGCGTTCTTTCGAAGCGTTACCGTTATCATATCACGCAGCCGGATAAGACTCTTATCGGCTTCGCTCGTTGACGCACATGCAAACGCGCCGTGGTTGTTTTTTCTTTTTTGAAGACCCTCAAACCCTTTCGGGCGCCGGGGAGGATTGCTTCAGGGGTCTTTATTTAGAGGTTAGTCTCGCTTTGGTGGGAGTTGCCTCCCCGGCTTACTTCCAATAATAGTAGATTCCGATTTTGGAATCAACAGAAATCTGTATTTTTTATTGGGATTTTACTTCGACTCCGGCCAATCCCTCTAACACCTTGATAGTAGAGCACATATCCTCATCCGCATATCCCGCTGCGATGGCCGTCTGGAAAAGCTGACGGGTCAGGGAGGTCAAAAGCAGGGGTACACCGAGCTCTTTCCCCAAGTCCAGGACCAATCCAACGTCCTTATCCATCCATTTCACGGAGAAGTTTGCCTGGAAGTCGCGCCGGAAGACAAACGGAGCCTTGTAGGCGATCAGGCCGGACCTGGCGGCACTGTTTTCCAGGATGTCGAGCATGAGTTGGGGATCGATGCCTCCCTTGGCAGCCAGGACCATACCCTCGTTAAACGCCATCAAGATGTTGGAAAGAATGAGGTTTTGGCTGAGCTTGGCCTGCAGCCCCATGCCCGGGCCACCGCAGTAATAGAGGCGCTTGCCCATCGGTTCGAGGTACGGCTTCACTTTTTCGAACACGGACTGGTCGCCGCCGATCATGAATGTCAATGTGCCGCCCTCGGCACCCGGCGTCGAGCCGGTGCACGGGATGTCGAGGAATTCCACACCCTTCGCCCGGAAGGCTGTCCCGATCCTGCGGCTCTCACTGGGACTGATGGTACTGGCGTCCGCCACCACGGTTCCGGGCCGGACGCCCTCAATGAGCCCGCCGGGGCCCAACATCACGGCCTTGGCCATCTCCGTGTCACCGACGCAAAGGAAGATGCACTCGGCGTTCTCTGCCACCTGCTTCGGTGTATCGCAGAACCTGCCCTTTGCCTCGGCAGCGAGTTTATGCGCCTTGGCGGACGTATGGGACCAGAGCGCCACTTCATGACCGGCGCGCAGAAGGTTGCGGGCCATCGGGTAGCCCATCAGGCCGAGCCCCAAGAAACCTAATTTTGCCATAGAGACAGAATTGTACCGCTAAGCGAAGAATGCGCGCCACGCGGTGACCACCAGAGTGTGCGTCACCATGCCGGCCCGGATGCTGCCGGCCTGATTGCGCGCACGGCCGCAGAACCATCCGAGGACCGCCCCCACCAACACCCATCTCCAGTTCGGAAACATGCCGCCGAAACCGATATGGACCAGACCGAACAGGGCCGAGGTAATGGCCAGTGCGGCGGTCCGGCTCAAGGTCCACTCCTCGATCCACTGTTGAAGCACGCCCCGGAAGAAGAATTCCTCCGAGAGCGCGCCTACCCAGAAGAACCCGAAGAATGTGCCGGCGATCTTCCAGAAAGGCGCTGGCGGGACAAGATGCGTCGCCTTCAGGGCCAATGCGAGAGGAAGCCCGATCGGCACAAAGTAGAGAAAATGGAGAGCGCCGATTCGCCACTCTTTCCGGTTGGGCACAAACCCGTAGCCGGCCTCGGGTACGCGGCGCTCCAGCAGCAGCACCATGACCACAACCTCGATTAGCGCGATGTGCCCCAGGACGATCACATCCTTTAAAGGTGGGTAGAGCGGCACATAGATCGTGTTAAAGTACTTTCCCAGAAGCACGCTGGGGATGAGGGCCAGGAAGGCGATATCGAACACCGCCATGGCAGGGAAGATCCGGTACCACAGGGCAAACGCCAGCGCCACAGCTACCAGCCGAGCCAATCCGGTCCATTGAAACTCGACGGCGCCCATGCAGCAGGCCAGGTAGGGCAGCACGGCGGAAGCCACCAGGTACCCAGGCAATGTTGACCCGGCCAGGCGCTCCCGCAGACTGGGGAATGCCGGAACCAGATAGAATGGGTATGCCAAGAGGAAAGCGGCGAGAACCGGCAACGCCGCCCAGTTCGGAATGCCTCTCATTCGCGCGTACAAAACGCCAGCCCCGCCCAGCGCTACCCAGCCGATCAGCAGAACCGCCGGGAAACCGCCGAACCCGGGGGGCATCCCTTTGGGCATCGGCCTTATTCTAGCATTCGTGCTTTCCGCGGCCTTCACCCAGGCGCAGGATCCGCCGGCGAACCTGGCCAGGCTGGTGGCCCACCGCGAGAGCGAGTCCGAGGTGGAGCGCAACGAGTACATGTATCGCCAGACCGTCACCATCGAGGAACTGGACGACCACGGCGGCGCGCGCGGCACCTATCGGGAGGTGCGCGACATCATCTTTTCTCCGCAGCACGAGCGCACCGAGGAGCTGATCGGCAAGCCGCAGATTAACCTGAAGTACCTGATCATGACCGAGGAGGACTTTCGCGATATCCGCGATATCCAGCCGCTGGTGCTCACCGAAGACCGATTGTGGAACTACGAAACGAAATTCCGTGGTGAGGAGAGCATGGACGACGTGGACTGCTGGGTTCTGCAGGTGCGTCCGCGGCAGATTCTCGGCGGCCAGAGATTCTTCGATGGCTTAGTCTGGGTGGATAAGAAAGAGTACAACATTGTGCATATGGAGGGGCAGGCAGTCCCGCAGATCCGGACCACCAAGACGGAGAACCTGTTTCCGCGCTTCACCACGATCCGCAAGCCCATCGATGGCAAGCACTGGTTTCCAATTTATACGTACGCCGACGACACACTGCAATTCCGCACGGGGCCGCAGCGCGAGAAGTTGCGGATTGCGTACAGCAACTACAGACGATTTGGCGTCGAATCGACTTTCACCCCGAAATGACCGCGGGGCGCCTAGCGGAGTACGATGGATCTCAAGCTGCGTGCCGGTTGCGCGCCGGTTGTTTAGCGGCGCACGGGGTGCGGGCCTGCCCCACTATGCGTCTACGTGGGTTCGGTAGAAGCGATCCAACGATGCCTTGTATTTCCGCGAAAGCGAACCGGAGAGGCTCTCCATCTCGTGCTTGGGCAGGGGCTTGAAGGCCTTGGCCAGGCGGACGTTCTCATCGATGTGCTCGAGCTTCGGCATTCCCACTACCGCGGTCGTCACCGGCAGCGACATGGAGTAATAGAGCAGCTTCTCGGGGGTAGCGCCTGCCAGCAGGGCTTCCTGAGCGAAGACCTTCATCGCGATCACGCCCATCTTCTTGCGATTGGCCACCGGCAGCGCCACGGTTTGGAAGCTCGTCTGCATGGCGCCGTTGGGGACCATGCGGCTGCCTTCCATACCGACCATCGCCCCGTTCAGCGCCATCTGCGTGCAATCGAAATCGTGGCGCTCCAGGGCGGTCTTGAGAACCGTCGGATCGTAGTGGCTGGTGATCCCGATGAAGCGCGTCATCTTCTGGTCGCGCATCTTCATCAGTTGCTCCAGCACCCCGCCCTTGGCTTCAATGCGCTCCAGGTCCTCGGGGGTCTGCAGGGAGTGGATGTGGATTAAGTCCAGTTGGTCCAACTGGTACGCCTTGAGGCTCTCTTCCACGATCCGGAAGCTCTCGGAGCCATCGCGGTTGCTGAGCTTGGTGGCGAGGAAAATGCTCTTCCGCCTTCCTTTAATTGCCAGGCCGATGCGCCGCTCGCTCAGATGGTTGCCGTAATCGTCGGCGGAGTCGATGTACGTGACGCCCAGGTCGAGTACCTTCTGCACGGCTCCCACCGCCTGCTCTTCGTCCTTGTACATCAGAAAACGGCTGCCGCCACCCATGGCCAGGATGGACACCCGCGCGCCGGTCTTGCCCAAGACGCGCGTGGGAATGGCGTTCACCGCTTCGCCCGCGGCCGTCAATACACCCGCGGTCACGCCGCCGGCCGCAGTGGCTTCCAAAAACTCACGCCGGGAGATGCTCATGGCTGCTCCTATCGGCTTCAGTCTAGCACCGCCGGGGTCATCGAACTTGCTCTTTCGGAGATCTTTATCGGGGCGGCACAGAATGCTCCAGCGCTTAAATCTTCTGCGCCGCGCCCACGTCGGGATGCTCCGGGGCAGTCGGGCGGATATGGAGCGGCTCAAGGCTTTCGGCGCGGCCCCATTTCCGGCCTGATATGATGCCGGTTATCCGTAAGCGTCCGATGAACCCCTCTTCCAATGCCGTTAGCCAAGCCCCATAGTGGTTCCATGACAAGATCTACTGTGGCAAGGAAGCTGGGATCAAGAAGCGAGGATTGGCGCGCGCGGATCTCGGCGCAAAGGCAGAGCGGCGTATCGGTGAAGCAGTTTTGCGCGCGACAAGGGCTCACCGAGCAGTCCTTCTATTATTGGCGGAAGCG
>JAIQFL010000469.1 GCA_020073365.1 Terriglobia bacterium
GGAACGTTTGTCGCGGACCGCGTTAGCCCAACTGGCAAAGCAAGCGGAGCATGCCGACTAACCCGCGGATGTGCCATCGCTCTCCGCACTACACACTGTTGTCCCTTTTCCCGGCGTCTAAGCAAACCTATCCCACTTGTTATCTGTCCCTTGCCTCGCCATCCTGGGGACTTCGATGAGAAATCCAGGCTAAGGATCTATGAGGACACCCTCACCAACTCCTGACGCCCAACTTGGCCTTGTGAACGCCTGCGCCCTGGAGCGCTGCCAGACATGGCTCCGGGAGGCCGACTACATCCTGATCGGGGCTGGGTCCGGATTGTCGGTGGATGCCGGAATCGACTACACCGACACCGCGTTCTTCGCGCGCCGTTTTCCAGCCATGGCGAAACACCAGCAGCGCCACGACTGGTCGACACGAGCGAATCTACGTCTTTTCTGTGGCGTGGTGTTGCCTTGGCGCATTTGTAGTCACGTTTGAATGCCGATGACCGTTCAATCGTCCTCATTCAAGTCCGCCATCAGTGCATCCGTGCTGGTGAAGCGCTTGCCTTTTCCCGCCTCAAGCTCGGCAATCGCTTTACGAGTCGTAGCGCTGGGTACCTTGACATCGAAGGGCAAACGACGCTCATCTACAACACGCAACCTCAGCAGGCGGATCGCATCCGAAATGGACAGTCCCATTGCTGCCAGGGCATCCGCGGCGC
Source organism: Terriglobia bacterium (assembly GCA_020073365.1). Classification (GTDB taxonomy): domain Bacteria; phylum Acidobacteriota; class Terriglobia; order Bryobacterales; family Bryobacteraceae; genus JAIQFL01. The sequence goes on from JAIQFL010000469.1 coordinate 708, forward strand.
GTTCCTTGGTGGCGCTATCTATGCGAGCGCGAACGTAGGTGTCTGCAGTACGCATGGCGATTCTCTACGGTTCCTCAAGTCATATTGTAGTCGCAGTGACTACAAAGCAAGATGGCGCTGCGCACTTGCGCCGCGCTTTGTGCTTCCTCAGGACGGTAAGTGGACCGCCGTGATATTACACCTTCTCCGGCACGATATACGGCGCCCGGTAGGCGCGCGTGAGCAGGCGGTTGGCTTCGGGCTCGCCCGGAAACGTCATGGTCTGCGGATCGAACTTGAGCTTCTTGCCCACCCGATAGCTGATGTTGGCGAGGTGCGCCAGGTCCGCGGCCAGAACGCCGACCGCCACGTCGGCATTCAGGTCCTTCCAATTCCGGCTGCGCACGGCCTTCAGGAAGTTCTGAAAATGGGGGCCGTTGTGACTGACTTCCTGGTTGTCTTCGGCCTGTTCGTCCACGGTCTTCTCGCCGCGTTCGCCCTGGTAGACCTGGAAACTCGCAGGACCCACCGACATCCAGCCATCGCTGCCATAGAACAAGTCGCCGACGCTGGGGCTAAATGTGCGGTTGGAGATCCCTCCTTCGCTGCCGGTCAGGATGCCGCGGACTTCGAAGACGATCTCCGCGTCGCCGTAATCGAAGGTAGCCAGTTGCGTGTTGGGTGTCTCCTGATCGTCGTCGTAGATGTACTTGCCGCCGGTGGAGACCACCGAGAGGGGCAGGCCCGGTTTGCCAAGCCCCCAGTGGGCGATGTCCAACTGGTGCGGACCCTGGTTGCCGATGTCGCCGTTGCCGGTGTCCCAGAACCAGTGCCAGTTGTAGTCGAAGCGCAGGTTGTTGAATGGGCGCATGGGGGCCGGTCCCAGGAACTTATCCCAATCCACACCCGGAGGCACTGGTGTATCGGCCATGTGCCCGATGGATTTTCTCCGGTTGAAGCAGAGGCCCCGGGCCATGTACAACTTGCCGATTACGCCCTCATGGAGCAGTTGCATTGCCTTCTGGCGGTTGGGCGAACTCCGCCCTTGGGAACCGATCTGGACCATGCGGTCGTATTTTCGCGCGGCCTCGATCATCTTGGTTCCTTCGAAGACGTTGTGGCAGGCCGGCTTCTCGATATAGACGTCTTTGCCCGCCTGGCAGGCCCAGATGGTTGCCAAGGCATGCCAATGGTTGGGAAGCGGCATGGATACGGCGTCCACATCCTTGTCGGCGAAGACCTCCCGCATGTCGGCATAACCCTTCGGCTTGCTTTGGGTGGCTTGTTCGACGATGGTCTGCTGCTTCTCCAGCGCCGCCTGGTTGACATCGCACAACGCGGTGATTTCGCTCTCGGCCGAGAGCGCCAGGTACGTTCTGACGTGAACTGTCCCCCGTCTGCCCAGTCCAATGATCCCCACCCGTACCTTTTCGTTTGCACCCATGACCCGGGTGGCCTGAACGGCTGTCAGGGCTGTGCCCGCGGAATAGAAAAAGTGTCTTCTGCTCACTGGTCTCATAACTGCCCCCTCAGATCGTAAACATTTTTCAGTATACGTCTGACGTTTGAAGTGTGATAGCTTTTGGTTTCAATGACAAGATTCACGGCCTTCCCCTTCGCAATCCTCGCCTTTCTATCGGTGGAAGGATTGGGCTTTTCCACAAATCCGCTGGGGAAATGACATGCCCACAAGGTCTTCCCGCCACAAGACGGTGATTCTGGCCGCCGGCAAAGATGCCCTCGATGCGGACGGCAGCTCCATCATGCTCAGCCGCCTCGGGGATCGCAGCGTCCTGGAGTGCGTGATCGAGAACGCGCAGGAGTTGGTGCCGCCCGAAGACATCACGATTGTGGTCGGCTACCGGCGCGAAGACGTTCGCTCCCATTTAGGCTCCGGCTACCACTACGTCGTCCAGGAAAGCCAGTTGGGCACCGGGCATGCCGTTTTGCAGGCGGCCCGCCACCTTCGAGATTTCAACGGTAGCCTGCTCATTCTCTACGGCGACACGCCCTTGTTTCGCCCCGCTTCGATTCGCGGCCTGCTCAACCGTCACAACTTGAAAAAGGCGGATCTGACTCTACTCACGGCGGTGCTGAACAGGCCGCTGCCGTATGGCCGGATCATCCGCGATGCCGCGGGCCGGATCATGGACATCATCGAAGACATCGAGGCGTCGCCCGAGGTCCGCCAGATCCGCGAATGCAATGTGGGGGCCTACGTGGTGGATCGATCGGTGATCTTCGCCGCCTTGGAAAAGCTCTCGCCTTCGCCCCGGGATGGCGACTACCGTCTTACCGACTGTGTCCACCAACTGATCCGGGCCGGGTTGCGCGTCGAAAGCTACCGCATCTACGATCCCGACGAAGTGCCAGGCATTAACTCCGCCCAAGACCTGGCTCAGGCCGAGTTCATCCTGCAGAAACGCCTGTTTCGTCCGCGCCGGCAGGAGGAGCGGAACCTGGTCACGTTCGGCACCGGTGGCTGGCGCGCCATCATCGGCGAAGGCTTTACCATGCACAACGTGCGCCGGCTGAGCCAGGCACTGGCCAACGAGGTCACGCGCCTGGGCGCGGAAGATCGCGGCGTCATCGTCGGCTACGACCGCCGTTTCCTCTCGCGGCAGGCCGCCGAGGCCTCGGCCGAGGTGTTTGGCGGCAACAACATTCACACCGTTCTGTTGAACGAGGACGCTCCCACTCCGCTCCTCACCTACGCCACGGCAGCCCGCGCCGCGGCGTACGGCCTGGTCTTTACCGCCAGCCACAACCCGCCCGAGTGGAACGGCCTCAAGGTCTTCCGCAGCGATGGGGCGCTCCTGCTGGATCGTGAGACTCAACGGATCGAAGCGGAGACCAATGCGCTCACCCCCGACGATGTGATCAAACTGGAATTGGATCTGGCACTCGATTCCGGCATCGTCCAACGAGGCGACTTCACCAACGACTACGTGGACGCCGTGGAGGCGTTGATCGATCTGCAAGCCATCCGCAATGCCGGGCTGAAGGTGATCGTCGACCCGATGTACGGCGTCGGGCAACTCACCCTGGGTACCGTCCTCACGGAAGCCCGTTGCCGCGTCACCTTCATCCATGAACGCCACAATCCGCTGTTCGGCGGTCGATCGCCCGCGCCCAACCCGGAAGCGCTGCGCCTGCTCACCTCGACCATGCGCGACGACGGCTACGATCTTGGTCTGGCCATGGACGGAGACGCCGATCGCATTGCGATCGTGGATGAGCTCGGCGAGTACATCTCCACCAACGATGTCCTGCTCCTGCTCTACTGGTACCTGCACGAGGTGCGCGGCGAGCGCGGCGGCGTGGTGAGGAACCTGGCGACCAGCCATTTGCTGGACCGCCTGGCCCATCGCCTGGGCGAGGAGTGCTACGAGGTCCCGGTCGGCTTCAAGCACATCGTGTCCACCATGGTGGAGCACAACGCTCTCCTCGGAGGCGAGTCCTCCGGAGGGCTGACGATTCGCGGCCACATTCTGGGGAAGGACGGGATTTTCGCTGCCGCTTTGGTGGTGGAGATGCGCGCCCGTACCGGCAAGAAGATCTCGCAGTTGAGGTCGGCGCTTTACGATCTGACCGGCCGGCTGTATGACCTGGAAGAGACTTTTCCGGCCACTCCGGAGATGCGCATCGTGGTGCCGCGTAAGCTGCGGGATGCGCCGTGTACCCACATCGGTCCTTACCCGGTGGTCCGCATCTCGCACATGGATGGAACCAAGCTGTACCTGGAAAACGACAACTGGGCGCTTCTGCGCTTTTCCGGCACGGAGCCCGTGCTGCGACTCGTGGCCGAGGCGGACTCCGCGGAGAAGGCACGCGAGCTGATGGAGTGGCTCAAACAGTTCGTGATCGCGGGGAGCTGATGGCAGACAGCTTTGCGCCGGATGGGGCGCCAGTAAACCGGTTAGCCGAATCGCCCGGCGATTGCCGGCTGTTACAATCCGGAACGATGCCCAATAGCCTGGGTCGCTCTCAGTCGTGCTGGTGTTCACCGGGGCGATTCTGATGGCCGGCGCTGGCCTGGCCTTTGCCTTTACCCGCAACTTCCGGTTTACCTGAGATTCCGGCGGAGCAAATGAAATACCAGGAGGTGTGAAATGAAGATGGTCCTGCAAACCACGGCACTTGGCGTTATGCTGGCTGGGCTGGCAATGGCTCAAAACGTCAATTTTGATAACCTCCAGCCGGGTGCGCCGCCTTCCGGATGGACTGCTACCCAGACCGGCAGCGGCCAGGCGAAATGGAGCATCGAGAAGGACGACACCGCACCGAGCAAACCGAACGTCCTGAAGCAGTCGGGCGTCGCCACTTATCCCGTATGCCTAAAGGACGACACCAATCTCAAGGACGGGTTCGTGGAGGTCAAATTCAAGTCGATCTCCGGCAAAGAAGACCAGGCGGGCGGTCTGATCTGGCGCGCCAGGGACGCCAACAACTACTACGTGGCTCGTGCCAACGCGCTGGAAGACAATGTCACCGTCTACCACACCATAAAGGGTCGTCGGACCGAAAAGAAGCGAACGGATATGAAGGTCGCTTCCAGCCAGTGGCACACCTTGCGCGTCGATTTCCAGGGCAATCACTTCACCGTCAGCCTGGACGGCAAGAAAGCGATTGAGTGGGACGACAAGACGTTTCAGGAAGCAGGCAAAGTCGGTGTTTGGACCAAGGCCGACAGCGTAACGGTGTTCGACGATTTCGCGTACGGCGGCCGATGAACCCGGCGATCACCTGCGGAATGTCCACCGGAGCGTTACGGCCTGGAGCTCGAACGCACTGCATCCGAGTGTAAGCACCGGGCAGCTCCAGCCCGGCGAGAGAGAAGGGCGCGACCATCAACGCTCGCATGGGACTCAACACCTGGGCTGCTTTCTTCGGTAGCGATTCGAACGCCGAGATCGCCGGCGACGTGGCAATGCTGGCACCGGAAGTGACCCTGTACTCAAGGCGCTGCGTGCGAATGGTCTCAATGTGGTCGCGATTCACAACCACATGACGGGAGGGCAGCCGACGGTGTACTTCCTGCATTATTGGGGCACTGGCCCGGCCGAGAAACTCGCAACCGGATTCAAGGCGGCGCTCAAAGAATTGGGCAAGGGCGGGGCCGCACACGCGGCGCACCGGTGATCGCGACCATCGGTCGGAGTGCCTGCCGCCTTTCCCGCAAAACCATCGGTGCTCAAATGGCCGGGTTCGGCCGTCCTCGGAACTGCGCTAGCTAGACCGTCCGGCGCTGCAAGGCTGCGAGCATCGCCGGGTTACCGCGCACCTTCTCGGATTCAAGCCACTCGGGTTCCACTGTCGCTCCGGCCGCAACCAGGAGCACGACCACCTCGTGCTGCCGGCCGCGGTTCCCGGCCGGCGGGTCACACCAGCCGTGGATCGCCCAGCCGAGAGGTGGGGATTTGTATTTTTCGTCCCTCAGGTTCGGATCCGCGCCGGGGACCAGCCTTGCGGCCAGCCGATCCTCACCGAGCAACGCCGCCCAGTGGAGCGCGGTTTCCCCGAACAGGCCACGCGGTTCCGGCCTCGCTCCCGCATCCAACAGCCTGAGTCCTACCTCTTCCGCTCCGAGGCTGGCGGCCCCGATAAGCGGCGTCTCGCCCTTGCCGTCTCTCTGGAAATCAAGATCCGCTCCGGCTTGAATCAGGGCCTCTACCAGCGGCAGCTCTTTACCCCTTTGCAGCGTGTTCTCGAACAGCATGTCCGAGACGTAGTGGAGCGGATGGGTAGCGCTGCGACAGTCCTTCCCCCAACGGATGAGTTCATTGGCGCGCGCCGGAGCCTCGGCAAGCAGCCGGTGCAAGGTGGTGGCATCGCCGATTTCAATGGCGGTTTTCACGTCCATGTCAGAAGGCAGCAACTGGATGCGGCAAGGATGCTGACCGTAGCCGCGATGCTGGTGATTGCGCTGCTCGTACCTCGGGAAAAGTTTGCATCAGGAACAGTCGCCGCGATCGCTTGTTCACGCATGTCTTAACTCTCCTGCGCGTCCTGCAGCGCCCTGCGGATCATTTCCTCGGAGGGAAGTCCGCCCGGATAGCGCCGGCAGGCGAAGCCGGTCGACATGAAGTTCCGAGCGGCTGGCTCAATGTCTAGCCCGTTCACACGAATGGTCGGCGATCCCAAGAACCTCAGCGCCTTCGCGGCGGATTCATCCTTGACTTCGATCTCCGACACATCGGCTGGCAACCCTTCCTGCAGGAGAACCGTTCTGAGCCTGTCCACCGCTGGCCCGTGGTTGGGACAGCCCTTGAAGTACAGAACTTCAATTCTCATCGGAGCCTCGATCTTCGATCCTTTTTTGGAGCACGGAACAGCAGCCCTCGTGCCCGTCGCCCGAAGCTTCCCGGTTGCCATACGCCTCCAGGATACACTCTGCCCGTCTGAAGATCTGTAGAGCCAGCCCCGCCCCGGACTGCGTTGATCTCAACGCCGCCTTCCCTGGCTACGGAAACAAAGTAAATCAGCCCAACTTGAATTTTGCACCGCAGATTGGATTCGCGTGGGATCCTAATAAAAACGGTAGGACTGTCATCCGCGGCGGGGTGGGCCTGTTCTACGAGAACGCGATCTGGAATAACGTTCTTTTCGATCGTCCGGCACGTCTGCAGACGGGTGCTTTCAACGC
>JAIQFL010000063.1 GCA_020073365.1 Terriglobia bacterium
TTCTACTACGATGCGAAGGGCGCGGGCGCGGCGCTGGCCGCTGCCGAGGCCTTCATGTATGGCGCGAACGCGATGGTCGGGACGGACTCGACCGGGCTCAAGCCATTCGCCGAGATGCTCAGTTTTCTGCGAGGGGTGAGCGCGGACGCCATGCCGCCGATCGCGGATATCGGATTCATGGATGACGGCACCGACGTGTCGGGCGAGGTGATGAACCTCATGGTGCGCCACAATCTGCTTTTCCAATTGGTATCGGCGCCGGACCGCCGCTTGAAGTTGAACGTGCGCATTGGCTCGAAGGAGTATCCGGCCGAGGACGCCCAGGACCCGGGCGGCATGGCCCAGGTGATTCGCGGCAATCTGACGGATGAGAAGCGCTCCGTGCGGGTCTACGGAAGCGCCGTCGTCATCGCGCGGCTGACGGGCGCGGCTGGCCACCTTCGCGTGCAGCTTCTCAACTACGCGGGGGCGGCCCGCAAAGTGGATGGGCTCCGCGTGCGCGTTCTGGGGAGCTATCCGAAACACCAGGTGGCGGCCGCAGGCAGCCCTGGAGAGCAACTGCTGGATTACACCGTGGAAGCCGGCGCCACCGAGTTTACCCTGCGCGAATTGAAGACTTACGCGGTGATCGATCTATTGAGGTAATGGGAGCCATGAGATCTACCGGAATTGCCGCGCTCGTCATCCTCGGCCTGGCCCGCCACGGGTCGGGCCAACCCCGTTACGATCTGCTGTTGCAGGGGGGACATGTCATCGACCCCAAGAACGGGATCAGCGCGGTCCGCGACGTCGCCATCAAGGATGGCGCCATCGCGGCGGTTGCGCAGCGCCTGGCGCCGGCAGACGCGCTGAAGGTGGTGAACGTCTCGGGCCTCTATGTGACGCCGGGGTTGATCGATATCCACGTTCACGTCTTCGCCGGCACCGGCGAGCGCCAATCTTATGCCGGGGACAACAGCCTTTACCCGGATGGGTACATGTTCCGCGTGGGCGTTACCACGGTGGCGGACGCCGGGTGCGCGGGCTGGCGCAACTTCGAGGCCTTCAAGGAACACGTCATCGATCGTTCCACAACGCGCGTGCTGGCGTTCCTGAACATCGTGGGCAACGGGATGCGCGGCGGCAGGTATGAGCAGGATCTCACCGATATGGAGGCGGCCCCCGCTGCCGAGATGGCCAAGAAGTACAAGGGCCTCATCGTGGGCATCAAGACCGCGCACTACGCCGGTCCGGAGTGGACCCCGGTGGAGCACGCCGTGGAAGCGGGCACCGCGGCGGGCATTCCGGTGATGGTGGATTTCGGCAACGACCGTCCCGAGCGGCCGCTGGCGGACCTGGTTACCAAGAAACTGCGGCCGGGGGATATCTACACCCACTGCTATTCGGGTCTGCGGCACGAACTGGACGAGACCGGCCATGTGAATCCCGGGATGATCGAGGGGCGCAAGCGCGGGGTGATCTTCGACGTGGGACATGGCGGCGGCAGTTTCGCGTGGCGTATCGCCGTGCCCGCCATCCAGCAGACGTTTCTGCCGGATTCCATTTCGACGGATCTGCATGTCGGCAGTATGAACGCCGGCATGAAGGACATGCTGAACGTGATGGACAAGTTCCTGGCAATGGGTCTTTCGGTGGACGACGTGATTCTGCGTTCCACCTGGAATCCGGCCAAGGAGATTCATCATGAGGAACTGGGGAACCTCTCGGTGGGAGCGCCCGCGGATGTCTCGGTGCTGCGGTTGGAAAGTGGCAACTTCGGCTTCACGGATATGTACGGCGCGCGCCTGGCCGGGAGACAGAAGCTGACTTGCGAGCTGACGGTTCACAACGGCAAAGTGGTCTATGACCTGAACGGCATCACGCGTCCGGAGTGGACCACGCTGCCCCCCAACTACACGGCCACCGGTGACGCGGCGTGGGATGCCGTTACGCCGGCGCGGAGGGGCGGCCGGGCACCAGCGAAGAAGTGACAGACGACGAAAAACGATCGTCTGTCCCACTGGGCCTACCCTCGGCGTCCCCCGGTCCGATACTGGTGCTTCGTAGCGGTCCACTTCGCTTCGCCGTACTCGCCCAGCGCTACAGTGCCCGACATCTTGCCGTTCTCCGCGGTCCCGGTGAATTGGAAGGAGACGCGCGTCCCGTCGGTGGGGAGCGAGCTCTGGAACCGCACCGCGTTTGCGGCCACGGTCCCGTTGAGATCTCCCGATGCGAATTCCCCGTGGTGCGTGCCCATCAGTCTCGTGCCGTCCTGCTCCAGCATAAGGGTGTGGTCCGCGGTGAGGTGGACGAAATCGAGATGCAGCTCCCACTGGCCCGCCAGGGTCGCCGACTGGCCTTGCGGCGGCGGCGCCGGGTCCTCGATTTTGGGTGGTTTCGAAAGCAGCGCATAGAGCCGGCCAGCCACCACCTTTTCGTCGCCGGGCTGCATCTGGTACGGAACGATGGCCACCGTACTGGCCATGCTGGCGGGCCGGTTGCCTGTGCCTCTTGCCACGATGATGCGGGGGTCGGTGTCGCGCAGGAGCTTCGCCATTTCCTGGCCGGTGATCCCCAGCTTCGCTCCGTCCCATTGGACCACCAATTCCGGCGTGCGGTTGGAGAGGTCGGGCGAAGGTTGGTTGACCTTGGTGGTCACGCCGTCCACGCGCTTCACGCTGGTCGAGATGCGATCGAGCCAAGATTCCCACTCGGCCCACTCGGCTTTATGGTCGCGCTTCACCCACATCTCCACCGCGGCAAGCATGCCCATGATCTCCTCTTTGCCGACCTTGAGAGATCGTCCGAAAGCGTGATGCGGCGCGCTGTTGATCCAGGCTCCCTGCAGCAGGCTCTTGTCGCCGAGCAACAGGCCGGCGGCCTGCGGTCCGCGAATGCACTTGCCGCCGCTGTACGCCACGGCGTTGGCGCCGCGCTCCAGGTGAACATTGGGCTTCAGGGTCAGGATCTCCGCCGCGGCATCCACCAGCACCGGGACGTTCTTTCGCCGGGCGACTTCCGCGACTACCCGCGTTCCCAGCGGGCCGTCGTCATTCGGCCCGCCCAAAATGTAGACCATGGCCGTGCGCTCGTTGAAGGCCGGCTCCAATTCGGCCTTGTCGTGAACCACTACCAGTTTCACGCCCACCATGCGGGCGGCATGGTCGTAGACGTTGTGCGAGTACGCCGGAACGATGACTTCGTTCTTCAGCCCGGCGACGTTGGGAAGGCGCTGCATACGTTCGGGGTTGCCACCGGCGATGGCGGCGCAGGTGCAGTGGGTGATGGCGGCGCAGCAACCGGCCGTGACGATGCCCCACTCGGCGCCGCTCAGCTCCGCCAGCCGTTTGCCGACGCCGTCCATCAGCTCATCCATATCGATGAAGCTGCGCGAGGCCAGGTCCATGGCATGCTTCACTTCCGGAAGCGTTTGCGAACCGGTGATGATGGTAAAGGTGCCGCGGGCGTTGATCACGGGCCGCACGCCGATGGAGCGGTACATGTCGGGGCCGAGCGAGAGCGGCGCAGCCACCGCTCTCCGCACATTTCCGCCCAGAGCCTGCGCAGCAGCAAGCAGCCCTCCCTGCCGAAACAGATCGCGCCGGCTGAAAGCGCCCCAAGGTTGTCTGATTTTTTCCCAAAACAGAATGGCCATAGTTCCCTTCTTTCCCCAACGAAGTGAATTGTATCACTCGTCACGGCGTCTCACTGAGGCCCGGCTTTGGCGATCTCACACACACAAGCACCGGAAACGTATTATCTCGGGCCGAGGCCGCGCAATTGCTCGTTGGTATGCGGAGGTCAAAGCCTTTGAACCTGAAAATAATCACAGGCGTGTTAGCCTTCGGCATTCTGGCTGGCGGTGGTCCCGCTAACTTGCGGGCAGCACAGCAGAAGCCGCCGGCCGCCGACAAAACCCAGGACACTATCAACGCGACCGAGCGAAAGACGAGCCTAGCGCCGATCAGCCAAAGAACAACCTTTCCGACCGCGACATCATGCAAGAAATTCGCAAAGCCGTGGTGGACGATAAAGCACTTTCCAAGGATGCGCACAACGTGAAGATCGTCGCTCAAGATGGAAAGGTGACGCTGAAGGGGTCGGTAGACTCTGCGGAGGAGAAGCAGAGCGTCGAACAGAAGGCTACCGAGGTTGCGGGAGCCGGAAACGTCACCAATGAACTCACCGTCAAAACCGTCAAGAAGACGAGTGGGAGTTAACAGGAGGAAATCTATGTCAGGAAAGAACACGGCAGTATTCGGGATTTACCGCAATCGGCTGCATGTTGAAAAGGCAGTCGACGATCTTCTGGATCACGGCTTCCGCAGCGAGGACATTTCCGTCCTGCTCCCGGACAACGCCGGAACCAAGGACTTCGCTCACGAAAAACACACCAAGGCTCCGGAAGGTACGGCTGCCGGCGCCGGCACGGGCGCAGTGGTGGGAGGAACACTGGGAATGCTCGCAGGCGTGGGCGCACTGGCCATTCCAGGGCTGGGGCCGTTCATTGCCGCCGGTCCGATCATGGGAGCGCTGGCGGGAGCCGGCACCGGTGGATTGGTCGGCGGAATCATAGGCGCTCTGGTGGGCATGGGGATACCGGAGTACGAGGCCAAGCGTTATGAAGGTCTGGTCAAGGAGGGAGGAGTGCTGCTCTCCGTGCACTGTGACAACTCCGAGTGGGTCAAGCGCGCCAAGGAAGTTCTGGAGCACAGCGGAGCGCAGGACGTCTCATCCTCCGGCGAAGCCGGCGCCGATTATGCCAAGTCCGACAAGCCGCAGGTCCGTCACGCCAGATGACCCAAGGGCAGAACACTACACTTTTTGACCGGACACAGGCCAGTAGGGGGTCGGGTATGACGCTCCCCTGGACAGGCTGACGCCTAAGCCTGTGGTACCAGTGAAAGGGCAGGTCGTGGGGGACCTGCCCTGTTTTTTTGCTCATCCTTCTACACATCAGCCGACCGACCCATTCTTATCCTCGCCTTCGCCGCTCCCGGGCGCAAAGGCTCCGAGACCGTTCAAGTGATGGAGGACGAAGACTATCCATTTGCTGGTCACCGATGTTCGGTCTGATCGAAGCCGCGACCGTGAGGGAGCGGTCTTCGCAGGTCTTTCGCGGACTGCGATTGACCGGGGTTTCACGCGAGAGTACGCTGTGAAGCGTGTCATTGAAGATTCCCGCCCAGAGCCCGCATCTCGACCTGAAGCTGATGGACGGCCGGCTGGCCGTATGCCGGCTGGCGCCCGCCGGGGAGCCGCCGTTTTGGGCCCTACGGGCCGGCGGGTTTTGTTCGATGACCCGCACGGCCGACGAGTGGTCGGTGGTTTGCCCGGAAGACCTCGTCCCGCAAAGCACCGTGTGTGAAAGGGGCTGGCGAATCCTCCAGGTTGCGGGTCCTCTGGATTTTGCTCTCACGGGAATCCTGGATTCCATAGCCAGGCCGCTGGCCGAGGCCGGGGTGAGCATCTTCGCCGTCTCCACATACGATACTGACTACGTGATGGTGAAAGAGGAACACGCCGGCCAGGCCGCGCGTGTGCTGGAGGCGGCAGGCCACAGAGTGCAGTGCTGACCGGGACGCCAAGGAATCGACCGCCACCGCGGCTGCATCAAACCATGTGGTGGTATCCTTCCCACATGCGCTACTTGACCGTCGCTGACAAGATGTTCGGGACCGTTGAACTTACGCGAGGCCGCGCCGAGACCATCCGGAAAACGTACATGCTGCTCGGGCTGGCGGTGGTAGGCGGCTTCTGCGGAGGCTATCTCGGCGCGCAATCGGACGCGCTCGTCAGCCTCTTCACGGGGTGGATGGGTTGGATCCTCGCCATGATCCTGCTCAACGCCATTCCGCGGGTGGCCATCGCCGCCCGGCACAATCCCGTGCTGGGCGTGACTGCGCTGGCCGCCGATGGGTTCGTTTCGGGACTGGTACTGGCGCCTATCCTGCGCATCGCCAGCCTATATGCGCCCGGCACCATTCAGCTTGCCATGATGATGACGCTGATCGTTTTCGGCGCCATCACGCTATTCGTGATGTCGTCGAAGCGAACGTTCTCAGCGCCGCGGGGACTAATGCTGGGCATTTCCATCAGCATCGTCGCCGCCATCGTGATCAATGCCTTTCTCAACGTCGGCGTGATGGGGATCCTGATCGCCGCCGGTATCGGCATCCTGGGCGTATGCATCCTGGTATACGCGACCAGCGATGTTCTCAACAATCCGGAAGCCGACAGTCCGATCCCCGGCGCACTGATTCTGTTTGCAGGTCTCTTCAACGTGTTCGTCGCCATCCTGAATATTCTGCTCCGGCTGGACCGCCGGCGCTAGCGCTAGCCGGCCGGTGGAGAGTTCCAAACCGCGGTTCAGAGGGCTTCGGCGAGCCGCGCCGCAGGTAGAAGCGAAGCGCCGCGAATTGTGGATCGACGGGACAGAAAACTGCCCGGGAATGTATTTGTCGAGCGGCAAAGCCCGCACTATAATCGCTTCATGCCTACTCAAGCAACTTACGATGATGCCAACCTGATCCTTCGGCTCTATGAATTGCGTCGCGAAGAAAAACTGCGCCAGGCCCGCGAGTGGTTTTCCAGGAACTTCAACCCCTCCACTGTCGAGGACATGCAGCTAATCGCTCCTCCCGGTAGCCAGGAGAACGCGTACGTGCGCATGTTGGTGAGCTACTGGGAAATGGCGTCTTCCTTCGTCACCACCGGCGTGCTGAACCAGGATCTCCTTTTCCAGTCCGGCGGAGAGTTGCTGGTGGTCTGGGAGCGCATCCGTGTGCTGGTTCCGGAACTGCGCGCCACGATCAAGAACCCGCATGCCTTTCACAATCTGGAAACCGTGGGCAACGCTTACATCAAATGGATGGAGGCGCAAGGCCCGGAAACGTATTCCGGCTTCCAGACGATGGTTTCAGGCATGGCGGCCGCCAAGGCAACGTAGGGTAGGTCCCCGGCCGGTCTCAGACCTGCCCTAACTGACTTGGCTAACTTATTTGCCTAACTGACCGCGCTACAGCTTTGCACTGAGGATTTCGCAAACACGGTTAAGTTTTCGAAGTCCGTCGAGTACCGCAGCCAGCCCACTGGCGGTCGGGGCTCTATAAGTAGCGGCTTGCCGAGCCCGACCGTAAGTAAGGAACGGTCCACCGGAACAGGTGACCGAACCCTTGAGATAGCGTTGAGGCAATCTAGCTGGCTGAAGTGGCCGCTGCGGCGAGTTGAGTGTTAGTAGCCGTCCAAATCGTGTTGATGCTGCCGCCGGCACCAATGAAAAGAGCTGCCGAAGCCAGGGCGACGAAGGCCAACAGAAGGGTGTACTCGACCAGGTCTTGGCCGCGTTCATCAGTCCAGAGATTTCGAAGTAACGTCATGTTTTTCTCGCTCCTGCGCTAAAGATTGGTCGCCGTTTGCCTTTTGGCCACTTGCTGTTTTGGCGACCCGTAAGCAGTATCGCGTCAATCTCCAGCGATTTTCGAGTCATGCCGGTACGGGGACGGTATCAAAAACCGGAATTAGTTGGTAGCGTACTACCTTCCGCGCCTGGTACCGCGCGCGGGCTCCGGCGATCCGTAGGCCGGCCATCGATTTCACACTCAGAGATCGGAGAGTTGATACCAGGTTAGTGAAATAGGAAACCTTGGGTGGGTTTCCCTCCTTGACGGGAGCCTTCCGAAGCCAGTATCCCTGACGAATCCCATCGATCATTTCGGGGCTCCAGCAGGGCACCACTGTGGTGGGGGTCTGGCCCGCCTCCTTCCAAATCCAGATGAGAATCTCGTAGCCCCTCAGCTCCGGATAGGCCATTCCATTTGGCCGGGTTACAGTCTTGATGCCCCCCACCTGGTTCAGCCACTTGCATGCCTCGACGACGACCGCCTTGCGAAAAGGGGAGGAGTCGAAAGGAAAGGGAAATGCGGCCACGCCGCATCCGCCTCGGTGCGGACTCCACAGCATACCTCCCCCACGATGTGCCTGCAACCAGCCCGATGTGGAAAGATTCTACATTTGCGCCGCACCGGAGTGTGCGAAAATGTCCACACGGTAGAACAATTGAGAACTCAGAGGGGGCTGTTGAATGGGAGCCGTCAGCCGTTGGTCAAGGACAAGGCTGCAAGCCATCTACCCATTTGGCAGGAGACGCTGTTCGGAATCGAGCTTCTTCTCCTGCATGCGGCACCTATCTATTACGGTTTTGGAGCGCCGCACGGGGACGACTCGGCCGTAGTCCTCATCCCCGGTTTTCTCCTGACCGACCTGTACCTGGTGGAAATGTACGGCTGGCTGCAGAGAATCGGCTACCAGCCGTACGTCTCCGGGATTGGTCTCAATGCCGAGTGCCCCAATCTCCTGATCCGGCGCCGACTCACTGAGACCATCGAACGCGCACGCCGCCAGACCGGCCGAAAAATCCACCTGATCGGACACAGCCTGGGCGGCGTTCTGGCCCGTTCGGTGGCCGGTGATCGGCCGGAAGACATCGCATCGGTGATCACCCTGGGCGCCCCGTTCCGTGGAACGGTGGTGCATCCAACCATCCTGCAGGCAGTCGAAGTGGTGCGCCAGCAGATTCGCCAGAACCAGGGCCACTCGGTCCTGCCGGACTGCTATTCAGGCCGCTGCACCTGCGCTTTTGTCGATTCCCTGCGCCGCGATCTGCCTGCCACCGTGGCCGAAACCGCCATCTACACGCGCAACGACGGCCTCGTAGACTGGCGCTACTGCATCACGGGGAATCCGGATGTCGATTTCGGGGTCTCGGGCACCCACGTGGGTCTGGCGTTTAATCCTACTGCGTACAGCATCATTGCGAAACGCCTGGCCGCAACTCACTCTCTTCCATCGGCCTGAAACACTGGACACCTTCGGTGGCCGGCACAAACTGCGCGTTTTCCGTGGACCCCGCCAGCGCCTCGGTGGACGATTTTCCTCCAGAGATGGTCGTCTGGACGGCATCGAAGTAGCCGGTCCCCACGAACCTCTGGTGCCGTACGGCCGAATATCCATGGGCATCGGCGAGCGCGAATTCCTTTTCCTGTAGCCGCACGTAAGCGCTCATACCGGCTCGCGCGTAGTCGTGCGCCAGTTCGAACATCCCCAGATTGAGCGAGTGGAATCCCGCCAGCGTGACGAATTGATACTTGTACCCGAGTTCGCCCAGTTGCGCCTGGAAATGGGAGATCTGGTGCTCGCTCAACTTCTTCTTCCAGTGGAACGAGGGCGAGCAGTTGTAAGCCAGCAGCTTGCCCGGATACTGAGCGTGGATGGCCTGGGCAAACTGGCGTGCCGCTTCCAGGTTCGGTTCGGACGTCTCGCACCAGATCATGTCGGCATAGGGGGCATAGGCCAAGCCGCGTGAGATGGCCGCGGGGAGCCCGCCACGGTAGTAGAAGAAGCCCTCTTCGGTTTTTCCGCCCGTCAGAAACGGATGGTCGCGGGGGTCCACGTCGCTCAGCAGGAGGCCTGCCGAATCGGCGTCGGTGCGGGCGATCAGGATGGTGGGAACACCCAGCACATCGGCGGCCAGACGCGCGGCCACCAGCTTCTGCACGAACTCGCGGATGGGCACTACGACCTTGCCACCCATATGTCCGCACTTCTTGGCGGAGGAAAGTTGATCTTCAAAATGGACCGCGGCGGCGCCGGCTTCGATCATGGCCTTCATCAGCTCGAAGGCGTTTAACGGACCGCCAAAGCCGGCTTCGGCATCGGCCACGATCGGGGCCAACCAGTAAAGTCCGGTTTTTCCATCGGCGTTCGAGATCTGGTCGGCCCGCAGCAGGGCGTTGTTAATCCCACGAACCAGCGTAGGCACGCTGTTGACGGGATAGAGGCTCTGATCCGGATACATCTGACCCGCCAGGTTGGCGTCGCCCGCCACCTGCCAGCCGCTGACATAGATCGCCTTCAAACCGGCCTGTACCTGTTCCACCGCCTGGTTGCCCGTGAGGGCGCCCAGGCTCCTCACATACGCGTCGGTGTGCAAAAGCTTCCACAAGCGCTCGGCGCCCAGTGTCGCGAGTGTGTGCTCGATCCGTACGGAGGGCCGCAGCCGTGCCACATCCTGCGGGGTGTAGGGCCGCGCGATGCCCTTCCAGCGCGGTTGGTGATTCCAGGTGTTGAATTGTTCTTCGTTTCCGGTCATTAGTTCCTTCTGTCTCTCTGTGGCACGGCACTCCTGCCTGCGTGTCCTTTCGAAACGTAACACAGGCAAGAATGCCCGTGCCACACGCCTGGTGCCCAGCGGGCGACTCGTCCGGATCGGACCAGTTCGGAGGCGCGCCACCCCAGCTTGCGCTACGATCGTTTCGAAGAAGGAGTTATTCTGTGATTGCAACCCAACCCGATCCCGTACGGATTATGGCGCCAGTGACCCAGACGCAGGATGAAATCCTGACGCCCGAGGCCGTTCGGTTTCTCGTGAAACTATCCACCAAGTTTGAGTCCCGCCGCCGGCGGTTGCTGGAAGCCCGGCATACCCGCCAGCGGGAGATCGACGAAGGCTGGCAACCCGATTTTCCGGCGGAAACGGCCGAGATCCGCAGAGCATCCTGGAAGGTAGCACCGATCCCCGCCGATCTCATGGACCGGCGTGTGGAGATCACCGGGCCCACCGACCGCAAGATGATCATCAACGCCCTGAACTCGGGCGCCAGCGTTTTCATGGCGGACTTCGAGGATTCTAACTCGCCAACGTGGAAGAATATCATCGAGGGTCAGATCAACCTGCGGGATGCGGTGAATGGGACGATCACTTACACGAGCCCCGAGGGTAAATACTACGAGCCGTGTGAGAATCCGGCTGTCCTCATGGTGCGGCCACGCGGCTGGCACCTCGTGGAGAAGCATTTCCTGGTAGATGGAGAGCCGATATCGGCCTCCTTGTTCGATTTCGGACTCTTCTTCTTTCACAACGCGCGCAACCTGATCCGCAATGGGACGGGGCCGTACTTCTACCTGCCGAAACTGGAGAGCCGCCATGAGGCGCGGCTTTGGAATGCCGTGTTCCTGGCCGCACAGGATCAACTCGGTATCTCCCGAGGCACTATCCGGGCAACTGTGCTCATCGAAACCATTCTCGCCGCGTTCGAAATGGATGAGATCCTCTGGGAGCTGCGGGAGCACTCTGCCGGCTTAAACTGCGGGCGATGGGATTACATCTTCAGCTACATCAAGAAATTCCGCAACCACCCGGAGTGCGTTCTGCCCGACCGATCGCAGGTCACCATGACTAAGCCGTTTCTGGCCTCCTATGTGGAGTTGCTGGTGGCCACCTGCCACCGCCGCGGCGCCCACGCCATGGGCGGCATGGCTGCCCAGATTCCCATAAAGAGCGATCCGGAAGCTAACCGAGCGGCGCTGGCCCGCGTTCGCGAAGACAAATTGCGCGAGGTCTGGGCGGGCCACGATGGCACCTGGGTTGCCCACCCCGGCCTGGTTCCATTGGCGCGGCAGACCTTCGATACCTACATGCCTTTCCCCAACCAGTTGGACCGGCAAGTTTCATCCAACACCACCGCCGGCCACCTGCTCCTGACGCCGCACGGGACCATCACGTCGGACGGTCTGGCCATTAACCTGGACGTCGGCCTGCGCTACCTGGCGGCTTGGCTGGATGGCAATGGCTGCGTGCCGATTTACAACCTGATGGAAGATGCCGCTACCGCCGAGATCTGCCGCGCGCAGGTCTGGCAGTGGATCCAGCACGGCGCCGTGCTGCAGGACAAGCGCGTAATCACGCATTCGCTGGTGCACGACGAGATCGGGCGCACGGTGGAGAAACTCCGAGGCCAGGTACCGGAACACCAGCTTGCCAAGGCAGCGTACCTTTACAACGAGATGCTCGCCGATCACGAATTTCCGGAATTCCTGACGCTGCGGGCCTACGACTACCTGGACTAGTTCTTTGGTGGGGCGGTTCCGCCCAATGCCGCTTACTTGGCCCGCCAACGATCCTGCACAAATTGTGGGGCGGGCAATCCTGCCCGGAGGCGGCTTGTAGCCGGCTTGACCCGGACGTTCGCCGCCCGCTTGGCCGCCTGAAAGGCGGCTGCAGCGAGGGTGGCTGCCCCACGACTTATGCAGACTCTGTTGCACCTCGCCAAAGTAAGCGGCATTGCGCGCGTGATAACATTCCCATTGGGTCATGCGAGCCGTTGATTCAGTCTTCATGGCGCTTGCCCTGCCCGCAATCGCCGCTACCCCTGTTACCTTCAATCAGCAGATCGCTCCCATCGTGTACCATAACTGCTCGCCCTGTCATCGGCCCGGTGAGGCAGCGCCATTCTCTCTCCTCAACTATGACGACGTGAAACGTCACGCCGCCCAGATTGCCGCGGTAACCAAACGCCGCTACATGCCTCCGTGGCTTCCCGAGCCCGGCCACGGCGATTTCGCCGAAGAACGCCGCCTGACCGCCGCCCAGATCCAGCTCATTGAGGACTGGGTCAGCCAGGGCTCTCCCCTGGGTCCGGTCGCCCGCGCGCCGCAGCCTCCCAGGTTCCGCGATGAGTGGCAGCTCGGTACGCCCGACCCCATCCTCCGCGTCGGGCAGCCTTACGCCCTTCCCGCCGACGGGCAGGAGATTTTCTGGAATTTCATCCTGCCGGTGCCCATCACCACCACGCGCTGGGTGAAGGCCATCGAAGTCCGGCCCGGAAATCCACGTGTCTTCCATCATGCCAACGTGATTATCGACCGCTCGCGGTCGTCGCGCCGCCAGGAGCGAGTCCCCGGCGCCGGCTTCCCTGGCATGGACCTGGCGGTCGAGGAAGAGACCTTCGACCCCGACGGCCACTTCCTCTCCTGGAAGCCCGGCAGTGAGCCGGTGGTCGAGCCCGACGGCATGGCCTGGCGCGCCGATCCCGGCATGGACCTCGTGCTGAACGTGCATCTCCGGCCCAACGGCAAGCCCGAAACTGTCAGCCCGATGATCGGTATCTACTTCACCAGCCAGCCGAAGCGGAAGTTCCCCATGCTGCTGCAGCTCGAGCACGATGGCATCATCGACATCCCGCCCGGCGCCAAGGACTATCTCATCTCGGACGACGTCAAGCTCCCGCTGGATGTCCTCGTTCTCGCCATCTATCCCCACGCGCACTATCTCGGCAAACTGCTGGAGGGGTACGCCACGCTGCCCGACGGCACCCGCAAATGGCTGGTCCGCATCCCCGATTGGGATCTCAACTGGCAGGGCGTCTACCGCCTGAAGGAGCCACTCTCCCTGCCCAAGGGCACGGTCGTTTCCATGCGCTATCACTACGACAACTCCGTAGACAACGTGCGCAACCCTCACAGTCCTCCCCAGGAGGTCAAAGGCGGCAACCAGGCCACCGATGAGATGGGGCATCTTTGGCTGCAGGTCCTGCCGGTGGTTGAAGGCGATCAGCGAGCCGTGTTGCAGGAGGCGCTGATGCGGCAGCGGCTTGGGAAGTACCCCGACGATTTCAACGCGAACTTCAATCTGGGCGATGCGCTGCTTACCCAGGGGGATGCCGCCGGTGCGATTCCCTATTTCCAGGCGGCGTTCAAGGCCAATCCCACTAGTGTGGTCGCCGCCACCGAGCTGGGGGTGGCGCTGTTCAGCGCGAAGCGGCTCGCCGAAGCCCAAGATCAGTTCCAAACGGCGCTGGCGATCGACCCCGCTTACACCGACGCGCGCTTCGATCTCGCCAGCGTTGAAGCCGCGCGTGGGAAGTGGGAAGCTGCGGTAAACGAGTTCCTGCGGGTGCTCAAGGAGCGTCCCGACGACAGCAAGACCAGGCAGCATCTGGGCGATGCGATGTATTTGTGGGGAGACGAATTCGCGAAATCGGACAACTCCGAGCAGGCGCTGTTGCGATATCGGGCCGTGCTCGAATACCGTCCTCCGGACGCCGGGTTGCACACCAAGACGGCCCTGATGCTCGCGCGGCTAGGCCGGCTTCCAGAGGCCCAGGCCGAGTTGGAGGCGGCCTTGAAAATCGATGCAAATTTCCAACCGGCCAGCCGGATGCTGAAGGATGTCCTCGCCCGCATAAACAAGTAGGGGTGGTTACTTCTCCGTTACCGTAGTGACCTGGTCCGCCTTCACGCCGGTCAGCGTCTGCACCAGGCCGCTGGACCACCGAATTTCGATCTTCGCCACGATGGCCACAGCCCCCAGCCCGAAATGCAGCGGTCCGTCGATCGAAGACGCGTAACCCGCGGTGGTACTCATCTCGGCATATTGATTCCCGATTCGCACGCGCGCGCCGATGCCGTTGCGATTGGACTTCGTGCCCACCAGGCGCAGCTCGATCCAATGTTGGGGTTGGGGACTCGCATTCTCCCACAGCTCCGCCGGCTCTCCCAGCGCCGAAACGACGGCATCGATGCGCCCATCGCCATCGAAATCCGCGAACGCCGCGCCGCGATGTGCCTTCACCGCCGTGAGCCCGGCCTCATCGGAAACGTCGCGAAAGGCGCCGCCCGAATTGACAAACACGCTGTTCCTTTCCCTATAGACGGCCGGCTCGAACAGCTCCACGCGATCGTTCACGTGCGAGTTGGCGGTGAACAGGTCCTTCCATCCGTCGTTATTGAAATCGAACAGCCCCAGCCCCCAGCCGCTGTGCGTCACCGCCTGCGAACCCAGACGCGAGGAATGTGTGGCATCGACGAAGCTTCCCTTACCGATGTTCCGGAACACCGGGAACGTTTCGCCCGCCAGGGCGGTGACCAAGAGGTCGGGCAGGCCGTCGTTGTCGTAATCCTTGAACTCGACGCCCATGCTGGCGACCGCCTTGCCGTCGTCGCGCAACGCCGTGCCGGCCAGGAGCGCGGCCTCCTCAAACGTTCCATTTCCCAGGTTGTGAAACAGGAAATTCGGCATGTTGTCGTTGGTGACGAAGACGTCGGTGTAACCGTCCTGATCGTAATCGGCAAATGCCACACTCATGCCCCGGCCCGCGTACTTCGCCACGCCGGCCCGCGCCGTTACGTCCTCGAAGGTGCCGTCGCCGCGATTCCGGTACAGCGTGCTGGCCAGCCCTTCGAAGTATTTCGGATGGCAGTAGATGCGGATTCCGCGCGCGGCATCGCCGCAGAAACGGTCGTAGGCCGGTGACCACTTGGCATAATGCACCACCCACAAGTCCACCTTGCCGTCGCGGTCGTAGTCGAACCATCCCGCGGCGACGGCCCACTCGCCGCTGCGGATGCCGGCCTTCGCGGTGACGTCTTCGAAGCGCCCTCCACCCAGGTTGTGGTACAGAGTATTGCGATTCACGCCTGCCACGAAGAGGTCCGGGCGGCCGTCGTTGTCGTAGTCAGCGGCGGCCGCGCCCATCGAGTAGCCCGCGCCCGCGACTCCTGCCTGCTCAGTCACGTCCACAAACTTCCAGTTGCCCTCGTTGTGATACAGGCGGTTCCAGTATTTGGGTGACGACTTTTCGAGCGAGGGCAGTTGGGCGCCATTCGTGAAATAGATATCCGGACGCCCGTCGCCATCGTAATCGAACACGGCGATCCCTCCCGGCATGGTCTCGATCAGGTGCTTGCGGTCAGTGGGGCTGTTTTCGAGAACAAACGAGAGTCCGGCCTGCGCGGCGATCTCACGAAAGCGGATGGGCGGAGGAGATGCAGGCGCAGCCGCGAGGAGCGCAGCGAAGGCGAGCCCTATCCATCTGCGCTTATTTTCCCGGCGGCCCAATCTGGGCCTCACGCGCCACTTCATCCTTCTGGTCCTGATTTCGTTTCACGATCTCCTGATATTTTGCCATCATGGCGCGCGCTTTTTCCGGCTGGCTGGCGGCACGGTATGCCCCGGCCAACTGATAGTGCAAGCTGCCGTCTTCATCCAGTTCCAACGCCTTCTGCAGATGCGGAATCGCTTCGGCGCTTCTTCCCAAGCGCGACAGCGCCAGCCCGAGCGACGCATCCGCGGCCAGCAGAGCCGGATCGGATGCCAGGGCAGCCCGCAGGTACGGAAGGGCGGGCTCGGGCTGCTCCAGCCGCAGCAGGCTGTCTCCCGCCACGAAGTTCAACTCGGCCGATCGCGGCTCCATCTTCAACAGCGTCGTCGCTTCGTCCAGTGCGGCCCTGTAATCGGTAGCCATGAACAGCGACACCGCCATCTCGCGTTTCAAGCGCGGATTTTCCGGCGCCAGCGCCAGCGCCGCGCGCCACTCCTGCACCGACTCCATATGCCGCCCCTGCCCCCGGGCGATCTCCGCCTTCAAGCGGTGCATTTCGACCGATTCCGGCAACTGACCCAGCCGGAAGAACGACTGCAAGGCCAGCTCATTGGCTGCCTTCGCCTGCCAGAATAAAGCTTCCATCGATGGCGCGGGCGTCCGCGCAGGCGCCGTCAGCGGCACGTCGTGTCCCGCGAGGAATTCGCACTCGGCGGGATGTGCGCGGCAGTCGGCGGCCGGCAGTGCGGCTTCCCTTGCATCCTCGTCCGCGGCCCACTCCGGATGCCCGGTCTTGCGATACACCTCGGCCAGCGCCGCATGAATCCCGTGAAAATTCGGCAATTGTTTCAGTGCCTCGTGATACAAGAAGAACGCGCTTCGATACTGCCGGCGCTGCACTCGAGTGTCGGCCACCAGCGCGGCCACGAAAGGCGAGGCCGGATCGGTCTTTTGCAGGCGTTCGAACGCGCTGCCCGCCAGGCCCTGGTAGCTCATGCCCAGGCCGTACCACGCCCGCGGGTCGTCAGTCCATAAAGCCGAGAGCTCACGAAATTGTGCCGCCGCCTGGTCGAAGCGTCCGGAATCGAGCAACGCGCCGGCCAGCATGCGGTGCGCATCGCGATTCTTCGGATCGGCCGCAATCGCTTTTTCGAGGGGCGGGATGGCGGCCCGCGCCTCGTTGAGCGCCAGTCGCGCTTGGGCAAGCGCGACCAGCGCCGGCACGAGATTCGGCTGGGCCTTCAGGACGATCTCGAAATTCGGAATCGATTCCCGATCCTGTCCTGCCATGTGCTCGGCCAGCGCCAAATTGAGCACCATTCCCGTATTCCCCGGGAGGCCTGCGACCAGCTTCTGGTAGATTGGAATCGCCTGCTCGTACTTGCCGGCGGCCATCAATTCCCTGGCGTGCTGCGACTCCCGCGCCTGCTCCTCCGATTGCGCCCAGAGGTTGGCTGCAAAACAAAAAAGGGCGAGCCGCAGTGCGGCCCGCCCCCATACGAGAGTCACTCCCGCTACCATTGGAAGCGCGTTGCGAAACGGATCTGCCGCTCGCCATAGGAACTGCGGATGCTCATGAAGTTGGTTCCCCCGGTGACCGAGGTACTCGCCGGCCCATTAAAGTGGGACGTATTCGGAAGATTGTAGAACTCCCCGCGGAACTGCATCCTCAGCCGCTCCTTGATGGGGAACTCACGTGTGATATTGAGGTCCGTGTTCCACGCGCCGGGGTTGCGCAGAATGTTGCGGCCGCTACTGCCGAAGGTGTTGATAATGCCCACCGAGGCAAATGCGGTGGGGTCGTAGTAGACCGTACCGGGGCCGACGTTTCCTGGCCGCTGGACGACGGACTTCACCTGGTTCGCCGTCTGCGTATTGGAGAGTGACGGGGCGTTCAGCGCGGTCGAGTCGCCGACCGTGAACGGCGTGCCCGTGTAGGCAGACATTACGCCATTGACCTGCCATCCGCCGAGAACCGCCGCCGCAACGCCCGACTTCGCCAGCATCTTACCCTTACCCACCGGCAGTTCGTAAACCCAGCCGATTTGAAGGACATGCGTGCGGTCAAAGCCCGCGGTGGCACGATTGCGCTGGAAGACCGGCGCCCAGTTCCAACTGACGTTTGCCCAGCCGTCATCATCGGTGTAATCGATGGTGTGCGAGTAGGTGTAAGCGGCTTTGACCAGCAGACCGTTCGCAAACGAACGATTCAACGCTACCTGGAGGGCGTGGTAGTTGGAGCTGAGGTAGCCGTCCCACATGCGTGTCTGAACCGTCCGGCCGTACTTCAGGTTGTAAGGCAGGTTCGCCGTGGTTGATCCGGGATAGCCCGCGTTGATATCGTAGTCCGCCAGCAGGTGCGTGGACTTCGTGCCGACGTAACCCACCGACATCACCAGGTCCTCAGGCAGCTTGCGCTCGATCGTGAAGTTCCACGACTGCTCGTAGCCGCGGTGGATCAGTCCGCCCCAGGGGCTGCGCTCGTCCACGTTCCCCGGCAGCGTGACGCTGCCTGAGGAGACGTCCGGGCCGACTGTGTTGGGAACACCCGTCTCGAGAGAGCCCGCCGGGGCGAATGAGTTTGGTTGCACAAAGGCGGCATCAACAACGAGGGGATACCACCCGCGCAACGGGCGGGAGAAAGGGATCGGATCATAGTTGATTCCGTAACCGGTGCGAATCACGGTCTTATCGCCAAGCCGGTAGGCCAAGCCAACGCGCGGCGCGAACAGCTTGTGGCTCACGGTGATTCCCACGTTGTCCGGCTGACCACCACGGCCGCCCAGGAGTACCTGGTTCGTATTCGGATCGTACCTCTCCAAGCCCTTCCCCGCGCGAGTCATGAGCGGGTAGAACTCGTAGCGGAGCCCGATGTTGATAGTGAGATTGCGGCTCACCTGCCAGCGATCGCGCGCGTACCAGCCGAACTGCCACTCGCGGCCAGTCGATAAGATGTACTGGAGGCTCTTGTCTGCGTTCGTGTCGAGCCCCAGCAGGAAAGCCGCGTAACCGTTGTACTGGTTCGGAGCCGGGCCGCCATTGAGAGCCGTCGGACCGCCGTTGAACGTAAGAGCGCCCCGTGGCCCGCCGCCGATTTCCGGCTGCCAGTGGTTGAGGTGGTGCCGCACCAGGTCGAAGCCAAAGCGCAGTTCGTGCGCGCCGTGCGTATACGTCACGTTGTCGCTATGCGTATAACTTTCCTCGACTCGCAGGAGCGGCATCCAGTTGGGGACACCGAAGCCGGTGTAGTTGCTCTGGTTGATATTGGGAAACCCACTCTGGAGGGGGTCGGGACCGTTGGTATTGGGGATGCCGAATTGCAGTCCGTAGTTGGTCCCGAAATCGTTCGGAGTCACGTTCTGGCCCTGGCGTTCATAGCCGAGGACGCCATCCAGAATCAGGTGTGGCGAGAATATGTGAGTGTGGCCGATGGTTCCCACCTGAATCAGAGTGTCGCCCAAGCCCGGATCGGCGCCGGGAAGACCGGGGCCGCCGGCGAGGCCGAACACCGCCTGCCCGCCCGAGGTGGCCCACATGCGGCCGTAGTGGCCCCAGACCGATTCCTTATCGTTGACGGTGAAGTTGATCTTGGTGTCGAAGTAGTTGCGGCTGAGGATCGGGCCACCGGACGCGAAATAGTTGTTCAACGTGGCGCCCGCCACGTTGGGCGCCGGATAATACGACTGCAACTTCAGCGCGATGGGGTCCAGGCGGGTGGTGGGAATCTTGTTTCCCGCGAACGGCTGACGCCCGGTGCCGTCCGCGTTGCCGGTATTGGGATCGTAGATGACCGTGGGGTACGCGCTGAAATCCCCGACTCGCTGATCGGCGGTGGGGACCGAGTAGAATCCGGGCGATCCCTGACGCTGCCGCGTGCCGTCGTAGCTCAGGAAGTAGAAGAGCCGGTTCTTGCGGATGGGCCCGCCGACCGTGGCTCCGAAATTGTTGTAGATGCTCAGCGGCTTGTCGGTACCGGCCGCCTGGAAGAAGTTCCGCGCTTTGAGGTGCTGATCGTCGTGGAACTCGTAGGCGCTGCCGTGGATCTCGTTCGAACCGGACTTGGTGATCAGAGTGATCGCCGAGGTGCCGGCCATGCCCTGCTCGGCGTCGGCCGCACTGGTGGTGATGTTGACGGTATCGACGGTTTCGGCGGGAACCACGTATCCGACATGGTGCGGAAGCCAGATGTTCACACTTGTGGCGCCATCGATGCGGGTGATGTTGGTCTGCGCATTGCCGCCGTTGATGTGCGTTTGCAAGGCGCGCCCCGGCGTGTCGGTAATCGAGTTCTGGAACGCGGCCGGGGTGGCCCCGGGCACCAGATTGATCAGGCTCTGGTAGTTGCGATATCCCGATGCGGGCAGGCCGACCACTTCCTTGGTATTGATCTCCGAATGCGTGTCGGACTTGTCGGTCTGCAGGAGGGCCGCGGTGGCCTCCACGGAAACTGTCTCGGTGAGTTGACCGACTTCCAGCTTCATGTCCACACGTCCTACCGTATTAGGCGTGACTTCAAGATCCGTTTGAGCAGACGTGCGGAAGCCAGTCGCCACCACTTTCACATCGTATCGGCCGGGCAGCACGTTGACGAACGAATAACGTCCGGCGCTGTCCGTCTGCACTTCCCTGGAAACACCTGTTTCCTTGCTGGTTAGAGTTACCGTGGCGCCGGGAACTACCGAATCGCTTTGGTCTGTAATCGTACCGACCACGGATCCATACAACACCTGCGCCGTCATTGGGCGAACGGCAAAGCCGCAGTACAACCCAACTAAGAGCGCCCCCAACAGCCAAGGAGCAATTGCAACGAAAGACTTTCGTCCTGACAGCATCTTTCCCCTCTCGCCGGACCGGCAAAACCGGATCAGGCCAAACATCTCGTGTAGAGTTCTTATACGGCTTTCCAGTGCGAAAGTCAAGGAAAAAAGGCCGTTTCGGGCCATTTGCGGCGGTGCCAGTAACGGCAAAACCTGAAGGATAGATTCTGTCACGCACCGTCTGAGAACGCCTCTCATCGCAGTACGTGATCCAGCATACGCCGTTCTTCGATAGGTCTCTTCCCTAACGCCGCCCATGTACCATCGGCCCACGGCCCCCGCGCAAACGTGACCAGAATTACCGGGACCGGCATCCCGGTGGAAACGCCTCTACCGCGGAGACGTCGTACGAAACATGGGACTGGTGTGCAGGTTGACTGGTGCGCTTTCGACCATGGCGATCCTTTGGGGCCTGGCTCTTCCGGCGTGGGCTTCTGAAGCCGATGCGCTTGCCATCTCGGCGCGCATTCAGGCGCGGCATATGCCGTTCGGCACCATCACCGATCCGGTCTACGCCTCGCCCACCAGCGACCAGATCGTGGGCTACACCCGTTGCGGCGACTCGGCTCTGTGGACCGGCGCATACCTGGCGGCCGAGGCCTTCCGGTACAAAGTCACACAATCCGCCGACGCTCTCAGCAACGTCAAAACGGCGCTGGCAGGTCTCAAGCTGCTCGCCGATGTGACCGGTGATAACCGGCTGGCGCGATGTGCACTGCCCGCTAACTCTCCCTACGCCGCCGGAATCGAAAGTGAAGAGGCGCATAACACGATCCACCAGAATCCGCCCCTGATTTGGGTGGATAATACCTCTCGCGACGAAATAGTGGGCGCCTTCTTCGGGCTCGGCGCGGCATTCGACGTTGTGGACGACGCTTCCGTCAAGAGCGCGATCAGCGACCTGGCAACGCGCCTGATCGGATTCATCTCGCGGCACCAGTGGTCCCCCAACGATGACGCTTCGAACACGTTCCAATTGCGTCCGGAAGAACTGCAGATGCTGCTCCAGGTGGCTCGCCATGTCAATCCTGCCAATACGGTCAGCGGCCCCTTCATCGTGCTGCCGGTGGACGTGGCTGTACAGTTCGATGTCGGAAGCAACGACTCCTACTTCAAATTCAATCTCGATTACATGACCCTCTACAACCTGCTCCGGCTGCAGAATAACAGCGATAACCAGGAAGCCTACAAGATTCTGCGTAACTATACGGCATCGCACCAGAATGCCTTCTTCGATGTGATCGATCGGGCGCTCCAAGGCCCGAATGCATCCCGGGACAGCGAGATCGGCGCCCTGCTCGACCAGTGGCTCCAAAGGCCCCAGCGCGACCCCTCTATCGACTTGACGAAGACCGTCCAAGTTTGTGGCAGGGAAGCCTGCCAGCCCGTACCGGTTCCCCAGCGGCCGCCCACCGATTTCCTCTGGCAGCGCGATCCCTTCCAGCTCACCGGCGGCGGCTTCGGAACCATCGAGGGTGCCGGGATTGACTACATTCTGCCATACTGGATGGGCCGCTACTACGGGGTGATCGCCGGCAGCACGGTGCATTCCGCCGCCGCGCCAAGCAATGCCGTTGCGCCGAATTCACTGGCTTCGCTGTACGGCGCCAATCTGAGCGCTGCCACCGCGCAGGCGCTCGCCCAACCATTGCCGACGACGCTGGGAGGCGTGATTCTATCGGTGACCGACGCCGCCGGCACGGCGCGCAATGCGCCGCTGGTTTACGTGTCGCCGAGCCAGATCAATTTCGTGGTTCCCGACGGGACGGCGCCCGGGTCCGCCACGTTCACGGTTACGAATGGCTCCGCAACCCAGGCGGTCACCGCTGCCGTTCAATCCGTGGCGCCCACGCTCTTCAGCATGAATGGGTCTGGAAGCGGAGTGGCCGCCGCACTCGCCGTCGCCGTCCAGATCCCTTCGCAGCAGCAGTCTCCCGTGCCGGTGTTTCAATGTAACAGCTCGGGATGTGTCTCGGTGCCGATCGACGTAGGCGTCGACCGGCCCGTCTACGTGTCGTTCTACGGAACGGGCATCCGCAATCGCAGTTCGCTGGCGAATGTCACGGTGACCATCAACGGGACGAGCGTGCCGGCACTGTATGCCGGGCCGGCGCCGAACTACGCGGGCCTCGACCAGGTCAATGTCGGACTGCCACTGAGTTTACGGGGGGCCGGGGAGTCGAATGTGGTGCTCACCGTGGATGGCCAGGCTTCGAATACCGTCACCATCAATGTGCAGTGACTTGGGGCAAGCGGAACTGCCAATCTCTTTTCTCTCTACCCTTGACAAGTATACTTGCTGACGGTATAGTTGTATCCAGTATAGTTCACGATGCACGATTCCAAGCCAGATTCCCTGCTGCCGCTGCCGGCGGCGGTCTTCCACATCCTGATCGCGCTCGCCGATCGCGACCGTCACGGCTACTCCATCATGCAGGATGTGGCAGCCAGGACCGGAGGCAAGGTGCAGTTGAGCGCCGGGACGCTGTACAGCTCCATCCGCCGCATGCTCGAGCAAGGCCTGATTGAAGAACCGGCGGAAAGTCCGGACCCGTCGAGCACCGACGAGCGGCGGCGCTACTACCGGCTCACGCGTTTCGGAAAGCGCGCGGCGGCGGCCGAAGTGGAGCGGCTGAACGCCATGCTGCAACAGGCGCGAGCCACTGGCCTGGTGCCTGATCACTGAAGCGATGCCGCGCGCCAGAACCATCTACAGAGCGTTGCTGCACTGCTATCCGGCGGCTTTTCGGCAGGAGTACGGCAATCAGATGCTGCTCATGTTCGCCGAGCAACTGGGCGAAGCCCGGCGAACGGGAGGCCGGCTGGAACAAGCCACGTTGTGGGGACACGCCACCCTGGACGCATTCACCATCGCCCCGAAGGAGCATTGGCACGTGATTCTTCAAGACCTACGCTACGCACTGCGCACCATGGCTGCGCACCCCAGCTTCACCGCAGTCGCCATCCTTTCGTTGGCCCTCGGCATCGGAGCCAACACCGCGATCTTCAGCTTGTGGAACGGGGTGCTACACCGCTCGCTGCCAATGGTTCACAACCCTCAAGAGATGGTGATCCTATCCGATCCGGAGTCCGAGGGCGGCTTTCACGGCAACACCACCGGAGATCGAGACTGGCTCACCTATGACGAATTCGAGCAAATGCGGGATCGCGTCGGGAGTTTCTCGGCCGTGATGGCGTCGCAAAGCTACCTCGACCGCTGGCCGGTCCGCTTCGAGGGTGGCGAAGGGGAGGAAGTCCAGGGACGCCTGGTATCGGGCGGATATTTCCACTTTCTGGGCGTGGGCCCGGCGCTGGGCCGGGTATTCACGGCCGGCGACGATCGCACCGATTCTCCCCACGCCGTGATTAGCTACAACTACTGGCAGCGCCGGTTCGGCGGCCGTCCAGACGTGCTGGGCAAGACTTTCACCTTGCGCAACGCTGTGCTGACTATTATCGGCGTTGCACCGCGCGGGTTTATCGGCGAAACCGCCGGGCAGCAGCCGGACCTGTGGATTCCGCTGCGAATGCAACCCAACGTGCTGCCCGGCGAGGATCGGCTGCACGACACGCCTCCCTCCAAGGCGATGTGGCTCCACGTGTTCGGCCGGTTGAAGTCGGGAGTCACTCAGGCGCACGCGGAGGCTGAGTCCAATGCGGTCTTCAAGGCCGGTTTGGAAGCGTTCTATGGCGCGGTCTCATCACGCGAGCGGTGGCTCGAGTTTATGGACCAGCGTCTCAAGATCCGGCCAGGGGCGGGCGGGGCTTCGCGGACGCGCGGTGAGTTCTCTACGTCGCTCACGGCGCTGCTGGCGGCAGTCGGCTTGCTGCTGTTGATCGCGTGTGCCAATCTGGCTAACCTGCTACTGGCGCGCGGCGCGGCGCGGAAAGCGGAGATGGCGTTGCGACTCTCGCTCGGCGCGAGCCGCGGCCGGCTCATCCGGCAGTTGATCACGGAGAGTCTGACTCTGGCTGCCCTGGGAGGCCTCGCCGGTCTGGCCGTGGCCTATTTTCTCGAAGGCGCATTGGTACGGATGATCGTGCAGTCGGACCCGGATTTCCGAATGAGTTTCGCGCTCGACCCGCTGGTCCTGGCTTTCACCCTGGCGGTGACGCTCATGGCAGGGATGCTGTTCGGCCTACTGCCGGCCTGGCAAGCCACCAGATCGGCTGCAGCAACCAGCCTCAAGGAACGGGGCCGCGGCTCGGTGGGACGGATGCGCTGGGGCCGGTCCCTGGTGAGCCTGCAACTGGCGCTTTCCCTGCCCTTGTTGGTCGGCGCGGGGCTGCTGGCACGGACCGTCTACAACCTGCAACACGTAAAACTGGGCTATTCTACAGAGCGCCTTCTGGTGCTAGGGATCAATTCTCGCGAAGCGGGTTACGACTCGGCGCGCAGCAGCACCCTGTTTCGCGAGTTACTCGGACAGATCCAGCGGACCCCTGGCGTCAAAGCGGCCAGTTTTTCGTTCAACGGTCTCTTCACCGGAACGAACACTTCGGACCGGATCGAAGTGGAAGGCTACACTCCCAAGAACAACAGCGACCGCGGCACCAGCCTGGACATGGTGGGCCCAGGCTACTTTTCGACGCTGGGCATCCCCATCCTGTTGGGACGCGAGATCCTGGAAAGCGATCATGCGGGCGCGCCCAAGGTCTGCTTGATCAACGAGGCCTTCGCCAAACAGTTCTTCGCGGGACGGAACCCTATTGGAATGCACATTACAGTCACGGACAACGGTCCGCGGACGGCATACCAGGTTGTGGGAATCGCCAGGAACGCCCGTACCCAGTCGCTGCGGGATGACGTCCCGAGCCGCTTGTACGTGCCGATGGCACAGCCTGTGGGCGATAACATGAAACGTGCGAATTTTCTGATTCGCGCGGCCACCGAAAACACGCCCGTGCTGGCGGCCGTGCGAAAGGCGTTCCAGCGGGTGGACCCGGCGCTGCCGATCGGCTACGCCCAGTCTTTCGACGAGAAGGTGGCTCCCTTAACGGCGCCGGACCGCACCACCGCGGAGCTCGCCGAAGTGTTTGGGGGCGTCGCGCTCACGCTCGCGGCTATCGGTCTGTACGGCGTCCTTTCGTATGGCATCGCGCGGCGTATGGGCGAAATCGCCGTGCGCATCGCTCTGGGAGCCCAACCTGGCCGCGTCATCGCGATGATCCTTCGTGAGACCATGGGACTCGTCATCGCCGGGCTGGCACTGGGCGGAGGCTTGGCGTACGCGGCTTCACGCTGGATCACGAGCCAGCTCTATGGCGTCGATCCCCAGGACCCGCTCACGGCGGCGTTGGCGACCGGACTGTTGGTCCTGGTGGCGCTCAGCGCGGCGTACCTGCCGGCGCGGAGGGCGTCGAGATTGGATCCGATGGCGGCGCTGCGTCAAGAGTGAGCGCGTCGAACGCACGCCCCTGCGCCATCAGGCAATCGGCACGTGAATCAGAGTGACCAGATCTTCCGGCCGGCTGTTCTGCGGCGAATTGAGATACTGCTCGAACGCCGGCGAGTCGCGTAATTCGTGACCGCTCTTCGGCAGCCAGCCTCCATAGAGGCGCTGGTACGTGGCGCCGAGCGCCTCGTACGGTCCCTTGTGGATGGCCACCGCGTACGCGCCCCCGGGCAATTCGAGCACGCCGAACTCACCCTCGGGCGGCACCGGCCGGTTGACCACCACCGCCGCGTCGTAGCGGATTTTGTCCGCCGGCGTCACATCCGGATCGTCGTGTACGATGCCGATCACCTTCATCTGTGGCCCCAGGAGCCCGCGCGAGCCGGCCCAGCTCATGAGGCGGCCCCAGGTCGCGCCCACTTGCGAATAAGGCCCCACGTGCCGCAGAAAGACAATCTGCATGGGCGGAAGGTCCTTCACCTCCACGGGTAAAGGATCGCCATAATCGGGCGGATGATAACCGGCCGTGTCGTCGTAGTGCGTGCCCGATGCTGCTTCGGGAGCGGGTTTGTGCGCTGCCCGGTAACTGGAAGGAGGTATGCCAAACATAGTCTTGAATGCCCTCGTGAATGCTTCATGCGTTTCGAATCCCGCATCCAGCGCGACCTCGGTGACCGGTTCGTCCTGCCGCTTGAGCCGTTGCGCGGCGCGCTCCAGGCGCAGGCGGCGTATGTGTTCCTTCAGGGACTCACCCACCAGGCCGCGAAAAATGCGGTGAAAATGAAAGTTGGAAAAGGCCGCCACCGCCGCCACCTGGTCGAGCTCCAGGTCCTCGTCCAGATGCTGCTGAATGAAAACGAGCGTTCGGACGATGCGCTGGTGGTAGTCTTGTTCGGTCGATGGTTTCATGCCCGCGCCACCGACCCCGCCAGCCGCGCTGCCCCGAAGGCAAACACCGGAAAAATCAGATAGTCGAGACCGATCTCCGAATAGTATTTCGACGCGTCCATCTTCATCGGGCCGAAAGCGAACATGGGATAGTCGAGAACCAGGTTAATTGCCATCCACGCCGCGCCCACCAGCACGGCGGCGTGCACGGGCGCTACCCTGTCCCGAAAGCATCGCGGCAGAAGCAACGCCGCGGTCATCAGGGTCACCACGGTCATCAACGTTTCGAACAGGGGCGCATTGGTCCGCTTGAGGGGAAAGGCAAGCAGCGAAATGAGGAATGGTGCCAGCCAGCTCAGCAGGCCGAGCAGCGTGGCGCGTTTCCATGGAATCATAGTAGCCTCCACGGTCAGTCTATTCCGCGGCGCCACGGGCTGCTTGACCGATTTTGCGGAAAATGAGGTAACAGCCGGGTAGTGCTTACGGCAGGGCGAACGCAATCACGGTGGATCCCGCCGCCACTGCCACATACTGTTTGCCGTCCACCATGTACGTCATGGGCGAGGCGTGCCAGGACTGGTTAGTGTGGAAATGCCACAGCGGCGTTCCGGCCTTCGCATCCACGGCGGCAAACGCGCCGCTCTCATCGCAGAGGAAGACTAGTCCGCCGGCCGTGGAGAGGAGCCCTCCCCATCCCCCGCCACCGGTTCCCACTTGCGGGAACTCCCAAACGATCTTGCCCGTCTGAATGTCAATCGCACGCAGGAATTTCTCGGTGGTTTCGCCGGGGACTCGCCGCGTGCCGCCTCCGTAAAACGACTTGCCCGGCTCCCACCAGGCCGCTGACTTCGTATAGATGTTGCAGGACTCCTGCGCCATCACGTAGAACAGGCCGGTCGCGGGATTGTACGCCGTGGACATCCAGTTGGTGGCGCCCACAACCGAGGGGCAGACCTTGACGCCCTGCGGGGTGGGTTCCGTGTCCGGCAGAACTTTGGGGCGGCCATCGGCGCCGATTCGGCTGGCCCAGGTCAGCTTGTGGACGAAGGGCTCACCCAGGAGGAACTCCCCGGTCACGCGGTCGAGCACGTAGAAGAACCCGTTGCGGTTGGCCTGCACCAGCAACTTGCGCGTTCGGCCATGGAATTCGGCATCCACCAGCATGGGGGTTTCGGTGGCATCCCAATCGTGCAGGTCGTGCGGAGTGAACTGGTAATACCAGCGAAGCTTGCCGGTCTGCGGGTCCAGCGCCACGACGGAGCTGGAGTACAGGTTGTCGCCTTTGCGCTCGTCGCCGTTGTAATCGGGGCAGGGGTTGCCGGTGGGCCAGTAGATCAAGCCGGTCGAAGGATCGTACGTTCCTGTGAGCCACGCCGCCACGCACCCGTGCTCGATGGCGCGGCCCACCCACGTCTCCGAACCTGGTTCGCCGGGGGCGGGCATGGTCCAAAACCGCCAGGCCCGCTCGCCAGTGGAAACCCTGTAGGCGTCGACAAATCCCCTGGCCCCTTCATCGCCGCCCGAAGTTCCCGACAGCACCAGGTCTTCGACCACGAGTGGGGCCGAGGTGGCTCCGTAGTGCTGGCGGTAATCGGCCATTTCGGTATCCCACAGGAGCTGGCCGTTGAACCGGTTGAGGGCCAGCAGATGAGCGTGGTCGGTAACCATGAACACCTTGTCGCCCAGAACCGCCACGCCGCGGTTGATGGCCGAAGCCGCATCGCCGATCACGCCGGTGGTGAGCGGGCGCGCATAGTGCCAGACCTGCCGCCCGCTGCGGGCGTCGAGCGCCCAGGCCTGGTTGGCCGTGGTCACATACATTACGCCATCCACAACCACCGGCGTCACCTCGAGACTGCGGGAGCTGGCAATCGGGAACATCCACTGGGGAGCGAGACGCGCCACATTCTGCGTATCGATCTCGCGCAGCGGGCTGTGGCGATTGCCGCTCAACTGGCCATGGTAGGTGGGCCAGTCGCCGGGCTTGGGGCTGGCGATTCCGGAGAACGGAATGCCGCCGCCTAAAGATGCCGCCGGCGGATGCGCGATGGGGACGGACACGTCCGTGCCGAGGCGGCTGAGGAATGCCAGCAGGTCGCGCATCTCCTCCTCCGTGGCCTTCGTAGGCGGCATCAGGGATTTCGGTTCACGCGCCAGCGAGACGATCTGCTCCCTCGAAAAAAAGTGCAGGGCGCCATCCGAACCCTGCAATTGCAGATCGTAGTTGCTTTCGTTTTTGGCGACGCCCTGGAAGGTCCGGCCGTCGCGCAGACGCACGGTCACCGGACGGAAGCCCGGCGTGGCAAGGGCGCCTGGGTCGCGCAACGCCTGCTCAATTAGGGCGAGCCTTCGTTCGCGCGCCAGGTTGGAAAGATCCGGCCCCAGCGTACCACCCTGGCCTTTCACCATGTGGCAACCAGCGCAGTTGCCTTTGCCCGAATAGAATCGTTCGCCGGCCTGGGCATTGCCCGGCGCGGGACGGTCGGCCGCGGGCGCCCTGAGAACCCCGATGTACGCCACCAACGCATCCAGATCCGAGGCGGGTAAGGGAAACGCAGGCATACCGGCATCCGGGATTCCGTTCCTGATAGTGTCGCGCAGACTCGGCTGGGACCGGCCGCCACCGCCACGCCGCCGCGTGTCCACGATGCTGGGGGCGTGTTCGCCGC
The DNA here is from genome assembly GCA_020073365.1 of Terriglobia bacterium. Lineage (GTDB taxonomy): Bacteria > Acidobacteriota > Terriglobia > Bryobacterales > Bryobacteraceae > JAIQFL01. Next base: position 29,409 of record JAIQFL010000063.1, read on the forward strand.
CGGCGCCGTCGCTTCCGTGGCAACTGCCGCAGCGGGCTTCGAATTGCTTCTTGCCCGCATCGGAGTCTTGCGCCCCGATCGCCGCACTGAAGAGGAGAACCGTAAATAGAGCTGGAACGAGCAGTCTCATTGGTTGTTCACCAGGGCGCCCAAGGGAGGGGTACCGCTACTACCGGGGGCGTACTTGCTTCGAGTCCACTACATCGACAATCACCCAATGACCGGGCTTCTGGAGATGCACGGTCACCGGTGTGTGGCTTCCGGGACCCTTCTGATAGATGTTCGAGAAACTGTTGGTCATAAGATCACATGGGACTGTTGCACTGCTATCGCCGGTAATTTCGACGTCGCCCGTCTTCGTCAGGGCCACCAGAAAGGTACGGTCCTTCGCGGCCATCGCGTCGATGTACAGCTTTCTTGGATTGGGCCAAACGGCTCTCAATTCCGGCTGTGATTTGTGTACAAAGGCGGCCCCAACCTTCGCCAGAACCGAGAGGATCTCTTGGGTTTCCGCCTGCCGCAGCAGTTCCGCCTGCTTCTTCCGCTCCTGATCCTGTTTTTGTGCAGCATCCAGACTGAGCCGTCGCTGCTCAGCTTCGAGTTGATCGATGATTCTCTGCGCATCGGCTTTGTGTGGACTGTCCGGATTCTCCGCCAGAAATTTGCGCACCTCCTCAGATTTGTTTTGGTCGACACCGTTCCAGACCAGGTCCGCAATCCGCCTGTTGGCTTCGGAAGCATGTGAGCCGCTGGAGAATTCCCTGAGGTATGCCCGCAGCGACTCCGGGCTATCCTTGTTCGTGGCCGCCCAGACGAGGATATCCAGTAGCGCCTCGGCCGCCTTTGCATGCGCGCCAGTGGTATGGTTCCTAAGGTAAGCCCGAACCTGCGCCGGATCGGAAGTGTTCACTCGATTCCAATCCGCCGCTTCGATCGCCTCGGCGGTGGGCGGAGGTGAAGCCGGCGCTGCCGGCGCCACATCCCCCCAGTCCAACAGCAGGGTCTGTCCGGCTTCAAACCTTCGCTGGACGGTGCGATTCAACGGTCCCGCCGTCACCTCCACCGCCTGATCGCCGGGCTTCACCGGCGTCGGGAAAATGTAGTCGGGCGATCCATTCGTGCTGCCTAGCCGCGTGCCGCCCACGCGTACTTCCACCCCCCGGGGCGCACCCCGCAGTTCGAGCTTCGCGCCCTGGAGAACCAGGTTGACCACCAGAGTCTGCTCGGCGCCCACGGCAATCCTGATCCGCTGAGCGGCAGGTCTTTCATACCCGGTTCTCTCCACGTGGACTTCGTGCATGGTGGCATCGAGTGGCAAACTCAAGGATCCGTCTTTGCCGGTACGGCCGCGCGGTACATTGTCGACATATACCAGAGCGTCCGGCACTCGCGCCTGCACCACGAGCGTGCCGGATGCCGGAGGAGGCACGCCGGGGCGCGCGGGCGGAAGCGGCGCCGGTTGCAGTGTCAGGTCCACCAGTCGCGTGGAGGTATCGAAGACCACCTGCTGCTGCTTCGGTTCGTAGCCAGCGAGCGCCGCCTGGACCTCATAACTCCCCGGCTTAAGGTCAAACCTGCAATTCGGTGTGACGCAGGAACGATCTCCCACGCGCACGGCGGCCCCCGGCGGGTCGGTGCGGATCTCGATCGGAATCGTGTTGACCGCATCGATCGTCTTGTGGAACAAACGGGGCAGGAGCACAGCCGCGGCGATTGCCACCGCGGCGCCGAAACCGGCCCCGATCCGCTTCCAGGAAACCGGCTTTGAAGTCGCGGGCGTCGCCAGCGCCGATTCGATCCGCCCATGAATACGGGAAGCGATGGCGGCGATCTCTTCGTCTCCGGGGTATGGAGAGGCGATGCGATTTGCCTTGCGATCGAGCTCTTTCAGCTTTCGCTTGCGCGACTCCGCCTGGACCCGATGCTCGATCGATAGCAGTTGAGCGCGACTGCTTTCGCGGGCTTCGCGGCGGCGCTGCTGCTCCAGTTCAAGACGCGCTCGCGCGAGCAGTTCCTCGAAGCGCTGCTCGCGCGCGTACCGGCCTTCAATCAGGGCTATGGTCTCCTGGGATCTGCCCTGTGCCAGCAGCGACTCGGCCTGGCTGCGGACTTCTTCCAACTCCCTTTCCCGTTGCCGTCGCTGGAACTCTTCCTCGCTGCTACGCAAGAGCTCCAGAACCTGCGCCTCACCGGGATATTGTGCGGCAGCCTGGCGCAGTATCGCGATCGCGTCCTCGATCCGCGATGCGAGTAGCAGTGCCTGTGCCTCTTCGATGACCTTCCGTACCGCTTCGGATCGCCGTTGCTTTTCCCGGACGGCTTCGAGCGCTGCCTGGCGCGCGCCGATCTCGGCTTGGAGGGTGGGCCAAAGGACGTCATCAGGGTACTGCGCGCGCGCCGCGGCCAGATTGGCTGCCGCCTGCTGAAGGTCGTCCCGCCCCAGGCATTCGCGTACGCGCTCCGCCATGGCGGCGATGTCCGCCTGCCGCTGGAGGAGCGCCTGCCGGGAGGCGACTTCCCCTTCGAGATCTAAGAGCCGGCTCTCGCCCGGATACTTCGTCCGAGCCGCGCTCAGTTCCTGTTGCGCCTGCCGGATGTCGTCCCGTTGCAAGCATCCGCGTACGCTCTGGACCGCGGCCGCGACCTCCGCTTCCCGGAGCGAGACCTGTCGCGCATCGATCCCGGCCTGCAGGGTTGCCCACACACTCTCATCCGGATACTTCGTCCGCGCCGCGCTCAGCTCGGCCGCCGCCTGGCGGACGTCGTTCCGCTTCAGGCATCCGCGTACGCTCTCCGCAAGCTCCGCGACTTCTGCTCGAATACGGAGTAATTCCCGCTGCGCTTCGATCTCGGCCTGTACCGTCTCCCACGGGACCTCTCCCGGGTACTTCGCACGCGCTGCGGCCAGCTCTGCCGTGGCTTGGCGTAAGTCGCCTTGCTTCAGGCATTTTCTGACGCTGTCCAGCAGGATCGGAACCTCCAACTGGCGTCTGATTACGGCTTGGCGAGCGTCGATATCCGCCTGCAGCGTGGCCCACAAGCCTTGGCCCGGGTACTTTGCCCTGGCTGCGTCCAACTCACCGGCCGCCTGCTGGAGACGATCCTGTGTGACACACTCTCGTACCTGCGCCGCGATCGCGGCGATCTCCGCCTGCCGCATCGCTTCCGACCGCTCGGCCTGGATGGCATCGGCGACCAGCCGGTGTTCCTCCGCAACTGCTCCCGATACGCGCGCCGATTCCAGCAAGGCGCGCACTTCCGCCTCCCCCTGGTACTCTTTCGCCAGCGCAATCCGATCGATCGCCTGGGAATACTGGCCGCCAGCCATTAGTTCGCGGATGGCGTGGAGCAGCTCTTCAAGTCCGGCCGCGTAGCGCTGCTGCTCAATTTCTATTTCGAGCTGGCTTGCCAGAAGGACAAAGGCGACCTCCTCGCCGAGCCGTCCTCGCGCCGCCGAAATCGCATCGAGGGCTCCGCGGAAGTCTCCGGCATCTCGCATGCCGCCGGCTTCCTTGATTACTGCCACGATGGCTTCGGAGCGCTGGTGTGTCTGGTAAAGCTCATCCGTGGATTTCTTCAGCCGGTGCAGGCCCGTGTCGCCCGGGTATTTGGCGAGGGCTTCGTCGAGCAAGCCCAGAGCCTCGCGATACCATTTTTTTTGCACCAGACCGCGAGCCTCTTGCCGGCAGGCGGAGATGTGTTGCGCGCGAATCTGCGCGTTCAACTGTTCGCGAAGAGCCGGCAGAACGTCCGCCGCGCCGGGCTCGGCGGCGAAGTTCGCGAACAGATGGTCGATCATTTGACTGGCGCGATCCAGGTCTCCCGCCTGCATCGCTCTTTGGGTTTCGGTGACCGCCAGGTTGAATCTCTCAGTTCGCAGCCGCCGTTCGTCCTCATCTTTGGATTGCTCGATGCGCGCGCGGAGCCGTGCGATTTCCGAAACCCCCGGATGCTCCTGCTCGAATTGTGCCAATACGGTCAGCGCCTCGGAAAATCGTTTCGCGGCCACGTGCTCCGATGCGGTCTGGATGGCCTGCTGCTGGCGCTCCGCGCGCTGCTGCTCCATCTGCTCCTGGACGCGCGGGCGAAGCTCCATGGCGTCGGGGTGATCCGGATCGATGGCGAGCGCCGCCTTCAGCCGTGCCAGGGCTTCCGTGACCTGCCCCTTCTGCTGTTTGGAACGGGCTTCGGAAACCAACCTGCGGGCCCGCTCCGAACTGTCCAGCCTGGCTTTCGCCTGTACCAGGCGCACGTGAACGCCGGCATTCGCACTGTCCAGTTTGACCGCGGCTTCCAGGCACTCCACAGCTTCGGAGAATTGGCGGGCCGCCATCAGAGCTTCCGCCTGCGCCAGAAACTCGGGGACGCGCGCTTTCTGCATCTGTTGCGAGATGTCGTCGCGAAGCTGGCGCGCTTTCCGGTTACCCGGATGCAATTTCAGAACCTCGCGAATCTTTGCGAGGGCCCCCTCGAAGTCGCGTGCGTCGAAGCGCGGCTGGACCTCTTCGCTCAAGAGCGCCTCGGCGCGATCCTGTTGGAGATCGGCCAGAATTTCGTTGTTGTCGGGTAGCAGGTCGCTGAAACTCCGATAGCGATGCTCCGGCGCCTTGGCGATCATCTTGCGTACCAGGGATTCCAGGGCCTCCGGACAGACCGGAGCCAACTGGCCGGCTGGCGGTGGATCATAAGTGGCGATTGCCAACTGCAAGGCTTTCCAATCGTGCTTGAACGCCTCGAAGGGATGCGCGCCGGTCAGCAGCTCATAATAAACGACTCCCAGGGAGAAGATGTCGGTCTGCTCGTTCGCCTTGTAACCCTCGATCTGCTCCGGGGCGAAGTAAGGAGGTGTCCCTATAATCCCCCCAGTCTTGGTCATGGTTGTATTCCGGTCGGCTGCGAGCGCGATGCCGAAGTCCATGATCTTTACCGAATCGTCCGGCAGCAGCATGATGTTCTCGGGTTTCACATCGCGGTGAACGATCCCCTTGGAATGCGCATACGCAAGTCCCTCCGCCACTTGCGTCATGATCCCCACCTTCTCCAGCAGACCGAGCGGCTGATGCGTCTGAATGATGTCCTTGAGGGTCCGCCCCTCCAGAAACTCCATCACCAGGTAAGGGTTCCCTTCTTCTATTCCGCTCGCGAAGATGGTGACGATGTTCTTGTGCCGCAGGCTGGCTGTGGTACGGATCTCATGCTGAAAGCGCCTTAGCATCTCGGGATCGAGACCCAGCCCGACGCGCAAAAGCTTGAGCGCGACTCTCTGTCCGACGTCGGGATCGAACGCCAGGAACACGTCGCCGAAGCCGCCGTGCCCCAGGTCTTTCTCGACTGTGTACTTCCCGATCCGGGAGATCATCGCATGATTTCGAGCGCGCCGCTTGCCAACTCTCTTACCCGAGCGGCTTGGGAAAGGATACCGGTAAATGCACCGCAAGACGCCCGGCGAACCGAACCCGTAAAAACCAATCCCGTAAAGTATGATATCTCACAATCCCCGGGGGCTGCGAGGTAAAAAGAATGCTTGCGTTGAGGGCACACGCCGGACCGGTAAAACTGGGCGGGTAGAGACTTTAGGAAGAAACCGAAGGGCCGCGCACTTGCGACCAGCTTTGAGTCCCGTTGGCGCTCTTGAACAGGCCATTTGTGGTGCCTACGTAGACCCGCAACAGTTATGTCCCCGTTAACGGAGGGGGCCGACTTTCGATTTACTTTCGAGAGCATTGCACATAAAAAGAACTGATTTACATTAAATAGGTAAGCAACTGGCATGGTTCGCATCCGAAAAATCTGGTTAGGCGCGATCTTGAGTCTGGCATGCGGGGCATCGGCTCGCGCCGCCATGATAATCAACATTGCCGCCGGCTCGTCGGGCACGGCGTTTACGGGGCAAGCGCTCGCAGCAGCACAAGCGGCGGCCAGCTCGTGGGAGTCCCTGTTTTCAAACAACATCACCATCACCGTACAGATGTCATTCGCCAGTCTGGGGGGCGGAATCCTGGGTTCCGCCAGCACCATGGAGGTGTTGGACGGTTACTCGGATGTGAGCTCCCGGTTGAATGCCCAATCCAGCCAACCCGGCAAGAGCGCGCTCGCAAACCTTCCCAGCGCCAGTACACTCATGAGCACCACCCTGCCAGCGGGTTACACGGTAGCCAACACGGCAGGAGTACCCAACCTGCTCCTCTCGACAGCCGACGCCAAGGCCTTGGGCATTTCGGTGAGCGTACCGTACGATGCCACCATCGAGTTGGCCACCGGCTACTATCCAGGCTACTTAACTGGGAGCCTCGCCGGCTCGTCGTACGATTTCCAGTCCGTGGTCACGCACGAACTCGGCCATGCTTTGGGTTTCATTTCGGGTGAGGACCAGGTAGACATGGACCTGCACCAGGGGAGCACATCGGCTTCGATCTTCCTGACTCCACTGGACCTCTTTCGGTTTGCCGGCGCTGTGCCCGGGGACTTCATGAACACCGCGCGAGACCTTTACCCGGCCACAGGTGCGCAAGTTCTATCGAATGGCGTCACGACCTACCAAGCTTCCACGGGAGCCTATACCGGCGACGGCTATCAGGCAAGCCACTGGCTGGAGACAGCGCCCGCGATTGGCGTGATGCAGCCCGCGCTGGGCGGTTCGCCCCAAGGCATTACGCCCGGCGATATCTGGGCGTTCCAAATGATCGGCTACGACCTGGCCGCTCCGGAGCCCGGCACTGTGATCTTCACAGCCTTCGGCGTTGCCGGGCTTGTCGTCTTCGCGTGGCGGCGTCGCGCCGCGACATCGCACCGGTCCCTCAACAGATAGCCCGAGAATGTACCGCTGGGCGGCGCGGGTCCAAAACGTAGATAGCGTTGCCCGAATGAAGGCAGGCAAGGCAGGCAACTCGAGCGATGGACCCGCCGGGCACCGGCCCCGCGCCCGAGGGGCGCGAAACGCGCTGTACCGATTTCTTCAGTTTTCGGCACATGAAAACTGGCCCTACCAAAGACGTATCACAGCACGCGAAGTGTTCGACTTCACCCAATCTCAATAGTGGCCCTCACCGTCCACTCTCACCTTGCCGGAGAAACTGCGATAGGTGTAAACAAAGTATCCGCAGGCAAGGGTCATACCGGGGATGAACCACATCAGCCCAACCTGAAGACCGTAAAGAGGCGCCGCAGAGTTGTGAACGGTCAGACCAAACGAAGGATCGGCGTTCGAGGGCAGCACGTAGGGATATATCCCGAAGGCGGCGCTGGTCAGCATCCCGAGGATGAACAGGCAGGAGCAGAGAAAGGCTTCAAGTCCGTTACGCCGGCCATCCAGAATGCGGATGCCGATAAGGCCCAGGATCGCCGAGAGCGGGAAAAAGTAGCCCCACAGGTGTGCAGCAAAGCTCTCCTTCAAATGCGGCTGAATGCGGAAACTCGCCAGCGTGATCAGAACGACACAGGCCAGAAGCCCCCACCAGACACTTTTGGCGTACCGGCGCGCACGACCCTCGACTGCTCCTTCGGTTTTCAATACGACCCAGAGGGATCCGTGCACCGTGAGCGTCAACAGCGCAGCCACCGCAATCAGGATCGTGTACCAATCCAGAATTCCGGCGTCTTTGCCCGCGGCGAAATCAGTCCACAACGGCAGAAAGAATTCGCCGGACCGGTCGAGCGGTACACCTCGAACCACGTTACCGAGCGCGGCGCCAAAGAAAATCGCCAGCAGTGCGCTTGCGCCTGCGAAAACTGCGTCCCAAAGCGGTTGCCAGACCAGACTTTGAATGTGGTTGCGGAACTCGATGGAAATGCCTCGCAAGATCAAAAGCCAGAGCACGATCATCAAAGGCAGATAGAATCCGCTGAAGCTCGACGAATAGAGCGCCGGGAAGGCGAAGTAGAGGGTTCCGCCGGCGGCCAGGAGCCACACTTCGTTGCCATCCCAAACCGGCCCGATCGAGCTCAGAACCGCCCGGCGTTCGCCATCGGTGCGCGCAACGAACAGGTGCACGATGCCGGCGCCCAGGTCGAAGCCGTCCAGGACCACATAGACGGCGATCATGGCGGCGACTGAGCAGAACCAGATGGTTTCCATGACAAAGCCTCAAAGTGTTGCGGCCCGGGCCTCCATGAGATGCTCGGGACCCTCTTCAATTTCGCGGCGTACCAGGAACAGAAACAGAATCGCGAGGATTGTGTAGATCCCCATGAAGCCGAGCAGTGTGAAGAGCGCGTTGCCCGCCGAGATGTGCGGAGAAACGCCTTCCGGTGTGCGCATAATGCCGTAGATGAGCCACGGCTGGCGCCCCACCTCCGCGGTGATCCAGCCGGCAGTTGTTGCGATATACGGGAAGGGCAGCATCAGCATCAACAGCCAGAGCAGATGGCGCGCGTAATAGAGCCTTCCGCGCCAAAGGCTCAGCGATGCCAGCGCCATTACGCCGATCAAGATCGTTCCAAGCCCTACCATGATGTGATAGCTGTAGTAGAGCAGCGGAATATTGTCCGGCAGACGTTGTGGCGGAAACTCGCTGAGGCCCTTGACTTCCGCGCCCCAGCGCTGATACGTCAGGAAGCTGAGCGCGCGAGGGATTGTGATCGGATTATCGAGGCGGCGCTTTTCGAGATCCGGCTGTCCAATAAGGGCGAGCGGCGCTCCGTGCTCGTTTTCAAACAGCCCCTCCATGGCGGCCAGCGTGGGGGGCTGATGCCAGGCGATGTTCTTGCCTTGGCCGTCGCCGGTGGGGAATGCCATCAGAAATGAGGAAATCATCCCAGCGATCACCCCGAGGCGGACAAACGTGCGGCCATACTCCTCAGCGCGCCTGCTGAGCAGGTAAAACGCTCCCACGGAGGCCATTACGAAGCTGGCCGTGACCACCGACCCGATCATGTTGTGGAGGTACTGCCAGAACAACCACGGGTTCAGCAGCAGCCCGGAAAGGCTGGTAAGAAGGATCTCGCCGTTCTTACCCAACTGGTATCCGGTGGGGTGTTGCATCCAGGCGTCGGTGGCGATGATGAAGAAACCAGAGAGCCACGAGCCGGCGAAGACCAGGAAAGCGGCGAACCAGTGGGCCTTTGGCCCAAGCCGCTTTTCACCGAAGAGGAAAACGCCCAGGAAACTGGATTCGAGAAAAAAGGAGAAAACTCCCTCCATCGCGAGCGTCTGCCCGATGACTCCACCAGCGGCCTTGGAGAAGCGGGCCCAGTTGGTCCCGAACTGAAATTCCATCGGGATGCCCGTGACCACTCCCATGGTGAAGTTGATCGCGAAGATCTTGGCCCAGAATCGAGCCGCGCGGTTGTAGTGCTGGTCGCCTGTCCCCAACGCCATGGTTTTGAGGATCAGGATCAGCAGCGCCAGTCCCATGGTTAGTTGCGGAAAGATATAGTGAAACGTCACCGTGAATGCGAAGTGCAAACGGTGAACCGTTAGGGCGTCCATAATGGGGCGGTACCCGTCTCCTATCTTGACGCATTTGCCGGCCGCCGGACCAATCCCACCCCTTTCGCGTCTCCCGCTCCCGCTACTCGCTTTTTTGGCCGAGGGGCCATTTCATTCTGTTCGATCTAACGCTGGCGGACTGGGGTTCCTTCTTGTTGGGGACGGACACAATTCAAATCAACTTCGCGCCATTATTGCTGGGCCAGTACTTTTACACTCCGCGGCGCCTCCGGTCCAATTCCGCTTGCTCCTGAGCTGCCCGCAGTTTGTCCATCACTTTCTGCGCGTTGATGGCGTACATGGCGCCGCAGGCCTCGCAACGAAGGCGCGGCGAAGTTTGGATCGTGGCCACGCTCACTGCTGTTTTCTCGCCGCAGGAAGGGCAAGGGATATTCACCAAGGCGGATGGATCGATGTTGTAGGGCATTGCGGCAGACTACCGGACGGCGCGCCAAAAGTCAATGTGCTAATAATCTCTACAGGAACACGCCTGGCGCCGAAACCTTCGGACGGCGCGAGCTTTGAGCGAAGTGTCTCCGCAATCTGGCTGGTGGTGAGCTTGGCGCCGTAGGCTCACCCACGCAGCATCCGCGGCCCTGGCGATTCGTCGTCCGATGTCGCGGGCCACGAGTGCTCGACCAATCCCGGCCGGCGGGCCATAGAAGAGGATCGCCCGATAACCATTTGGTAGGGGTGCTGGAGTATCAGCGTCTTTTCGCCGATTGAAACCTGGAGGCTCCTGGCGAGGTTGAATAACGACGACACGACGTGATTCTGCCGCTTTCAGCCTCCTGGTGCACTTAGCCGCCAGGACGGCGCACCATGGTTCTACGACCTCATGCGCCGGCGGGCGCTGCCGGCGGGCCGCACAGTGCTGAAAACGCTGGCGCTTCCGACCACACCTGTGACTTTTGCAGTCATCGGGGGCCAATATGCCGAATAGATCGCCGCGGTGCGGCACGCAAATATGAGAAAAACGGTTCTCGTCGGCACTATGACTCTACTGGACTCCTCTTACCTATGGCGCTGTTCAAGACCCGTAGCGCCGCCGTTTATGGCATCGATGCCCATCTGATCGATGTCGAAGTCGACATGCACAAGTCAGGCGCGGCGCGCGACTCCGTTATGGTTGGGATGCCCGATGTGGCGGTGCGTGAAAGCCGCGAGCGCATCAAATCGGCGTTGCTGAACTCCGGCTTTGGATATCCCAACAAGTGCTTCACCATCAACCTGGCTCCCGCCAATGTCCGTAAGGAAGGCGCGGGCTTCGACCTTCCGATGGCGCTGGGAATCCTGGGCGCCATGGGAGCTGTCGCCGCACTCGACCGCCACATCCTGGTGGGGGAACTCGCCTTGGATGGCGCCATCCGTCCGGTCCGCGGCGCCCTCTCGGTGGCGGTCTGCGCGCGCGACCAGGGGATCGCCAACCTGATCCTGCCCGCGGAGAACGCGGCTGAGGCGGCGGTGGTCGAGGGGGTAGACGTCTACGGGGTGCGCTGCCTGGCGGAGGTGGTCGCCTTGCTGGCGCGTCCCGAGGAGTTCACGCCCGCTCGACCCAACGGCAACGGCCATCTGGTGGAATCGGCGGCTGCCCCGGACTTCGCCGACGTGCGGGGACAGACCATGGCCAAACGCGCCCTCGAAGTGGCGGCGGCCGGGTCGCATAACCTGTTGATGATCGGCCCGCCGGGTTCCGGCAAGACCATGCTTGCCAAGCGGTTTGCGGGAATTTTGCCGCCTTTGACATTCCCGGAGGCCATCGAAACCACCAAGATCCACAGCGTCGCCGGCCTTCTGCGCAACGGCGACGGCCTGTTGCGCGAGCGTCCGTTCCGCGCTCCGCACCACACTATTTCGGACGCCGGGATGATCGGCGGCGGCACGGGCATGCCGCGGCCGGGCGAGGTGAGCCTGGCGCACCACGGCGTGCTTTTCCTGGACGAATTCCCCGAGTTTCCCAGGGACGTTCTGGAGATCCTCCGCCAGCCGTTGGAAGACGGTTCGGTCACGATCGCTCGCTCCAACATGACGCTGCGCTTCCCTTCGAGTTTCATGCTGGTGGCGGCGATGAACCCGTGCAAGTGCGGATTCTTCGGCGATACCACGCGCGAGTGCCGCTGCACCCCGGGCCAGATTCAACAGTACCTGGGCAAGATCAGCGGGCCCTTGTTGGACCGCATCGATATCCACGTAGAGGTCCCCGCAGTTCCTTATAAGGAATTGCGCGGCAACCCGGCAGCCGAATCCTCCGCCCAGATCCGCGGCCGCATCGAACGCGCCCGCGCCGTGCAGCAGGCCCGCGGCTACTACAATGCCCGCATGCCAGTCCGCATGATCCGCAAAAAGTGCGTGCTGGACTACTCCGGGGAGCGGACCCTGGAAATGGCCGTCCGCCGCATGGGCCTCTCGGCGCGTGCCCACGACCGCATCCTCAAAGTGGCGCGCACGCTGGCCGATCTGGATGAGTCGCCGAGCGTCGCA
>JAIQFL010000064.1 GCA_020073365.1 Terriglobia bacterium
AACCTCCACTCTGGAAGGCCGCCTACGCCTTCCATGCAGAGGGAAGCCTGGAGGCCGACCTTTGGGTCCTGGACCGAACCCTGCAGATTCTGTTCGGCGAGGTTGGCCAGGTCGTCAAGGGCATCCGTCAGAGTATCACCAAACGCCGCCTAACCGGCCCCAAACGCAAAACGCTGAACGCGGTGGCCAACTACCTCTACCGCAACCGCACCCGGATGCGCTACGACCAATACCTTGCCAAGGGATGGCCGATCGCCAGTGGCCCGGTCGAAGGCGCCTGCAAGAACCTGATCAAAGATCGCATGGAGCGCTCCGCCAACTGCAACAACTGGACGCCTTCCTCAATGTAGGTCGGGTTGGCGGCCTGGTGCGTCGTCGACGTCGCGCAGCAGGCGGTCCTGCTCGGTGCGCCACTCGGCCAACTTGCTGTCGAAGAAGGCCGTGTCGACCCGGCCGTCGAGCTTGTCCAGGTACATGGCGTCGATGCGGTTCTGACGACGGCGTTACTCGGTCTGCAGGCGGGCGATGCCCTCGGCCAAGGACGTCTTCGAATACCGGCGCGGCTTCGCGCGATTGCTCGATCTGCCCTTTGGCCGGCAAGAGGTGACCATCAACATCGGTTCCGCCGCGGCGCTCTTCCTCATGCACGGCTCAAGTTGTCAGGACGCGAAGGACGAGCGCTCCTGCGGCAAGCATCAACATGAATGCGGCAGACCCGATGCCCTTGACATCGCCGACACGCAGATGGGACACGATGGCACCCACGAAATAGAGCCCGAGACCGATTCCCGCCGCGACCCCGATGGGCGGCCACCAGAGTCCAACCACGAGTCCGCTGCCCCAGCAAACTCGCACGCCGCCAGCAGCGGGAAGTACTTCAATGGGAGACCGACCGTTTCGTGAACCACCCGAACCTGAAGCGGATCGCGCCGGATCTTGCCGAGGCCGGAATACGACACCATGAGCGCGAACACGAGAGTAATCACGAGGTACCCAGTATGCATCCCGGCGACCTCCGAACAACCAGATTCTACACGCCTCTTCGGGTTCTTGCCAGCGTCACGTGTTATCCAACGATAACGTTATCTAGTACTATCCCTATGGATAACATCCAAGGATAACCATAAAGACAGTCTGGAACAGCAGTGGGGGAGAGGCCGAGAATTGACACAGCTCACAGGCTTTGGCCGAACCCCAAATGTCCCTTGACAAGTGCGAAAGACTGTACCGGTTCCGAAACCCTGCCAGGATCGAGCGGCAAGCCGACAGTATCGGCGACCCGATCGCGCGGCTGAAATACCTGCGGCAGGCAACGGCGGCGGCGGAGCCCGTGCGGCGCCGCTGGGGGCCCTTCGGCTCATTCTGTATGGTGGCGATACTGCTCTCGATGCGGTCCGACGCGCAGTTTCGCCATCCATCGAATGTGCGTCAGACGGATAGACCACTGGCGGCCGAATCCCTGCGGGTGGCGCCGCAGGAGATTCCGAACGTCTGGAGGATTGCGGAGACCAAGGACTTCGAAGTATACAGTAACGGGCTGCGGGTAGAGGACGAACTGGCGGTGGCCAATGAGCCTCGGTTGTACCGGCTGCTGAGCGTGGGGGCGGGGAGAAACGACGGAAGGCTGACAGACGACAAAGGGCGATCGTCTGTCCTACTGCGTTCGCAGCCGGCGGGGATCGTGTTTCACACCACGGAAAGCGACCAGGCGCCGTTTGAAGCCGCCGAGCAGCATAACCTGCAACGGATCGGGCGGGAGACCCTGCTCTACGTGCGAAGCAAGCGGGCGTACCACTTCGTGATCGACCGTTTTGGGCGGGTTCACCGGATCGTGGTGGAATCGGATGCCGCCAACCACGCGGGCAACTCGGTGTGGGCAGATTCGCGCTGGCTGTATCTGGAGCTGAACCAAAGCTTCCTGGGAGTTTCCTTCGAAGCGAGCATGCAGACGGACCAGCCGCCCATCAACGAGGCGCAGACGCATGCCGCCAGGGTGCTGACCGAGATGCTGCGGTGCAAGTACCACATCGCGGCGGAGAACTGCGTGACGCACGCGCAGGTTTCGGTGAATCCCGACAACATGCGGATCGGCTGGCATTGCGATTGGGGGAAGGGCTTCCCATTTGCGGAGATAGGGCTGCCGGAGAACTACGAACTACCGGTGCCGAGCCTGTACCTGTTGGGGTTCGAGTCCGATCCGGCGTACATTCATGCGACCGGGCCGGGGCTGTGGAAGGGCCTCGCCGTGGCCGAAGAACGGCTGCGCGAAGCGGCGGGGGCACGCAGGATGGGCGTGGCGGCCTACCGCACGCTGTTGCAGAAAAGATATCGAGATGAGATTGCGGCGCTCAAGGACAAGAGCGTGGACGAGGAGAACCGGCAATGATAACCGAGACATCAAAAAGCTCTGCGTTGGGTCTGGATGTGGGCACCAGCCGCATCGTGGCGGCGCGGCGGGCGGACCAGGATGTCCAATACGACATTCAACTGAACGCTTTCGTCAGCATCCCCTACTCGAAGATGACGGAGAACGTGCTCAGCAAGGAGGGCATTCCGCATGCGGTGGAAGGCAACGAAATCGTGGTGCACGGCAACGAATCGGAACGATTCGCGGACCTGCTGAAGAAAGAGACGCGGCGGACGATGGCGCGGGGGATATTGAACAAGGATGAGCCCGACAGCGTGAAGCTGATCCAGGCGATCACTACCTCGCTGGCGGGCAGGGCGGAGAAGGGACAGAAGCTTTGCTTCACGGTGCCGGCGGCGCGGCTCGGGGCCGAGGAAGACCTGACCTATCATGAGGCCACCCTGCGTGAGATCCTGAGCGGCCTGGGGTATGAGGTCGAGAGCATCAACGAGGGTCTGGCGGTGGTGTACGGGGAGTTGGAGAGCACCAACTATACGGGCATCGGGATCAGTTGCGGCGGGGGGCTTTGCAACGTGTGCTTCGCGTACCTGTCGGTACCGATCCTGAGCTTCAGCATTCCGAAGGCGGGGGATTTCATCGACGCCAGCGCGGCATCGGTGATGGGAGAGCGCGCCAACCGCGTGCGCATTCTGAAGGAGCAGTCGTTCTACCTGAACGGGCACTTTGAAGACAAGTTCAAGCAGGTGGTGGGGGTGTACTACGACGACATGATCCAGTCGCTGGTGACGGCGCTGGGAAGCGCGTTCCAGCGAGGGCGGAATATGCCGAAGCTGTCGAAGCCGATCCCGCTGGTGCTGAGCGGGGGTAGCGCGATGCCGAAGGGGTTCCGGGATCGGTTCGAGAAGATCCTGCGGGAGAGCGAGTTTCCAGTGGAGCTCTCGGAGATTCGGATGGCGGCGGATCCTTTGACGGCCACGGCGAAGGGGGCACTGGTGGCTGCTCTGAGCGACATGTAGAGGGGGAAGCTAACCGCGGACACGCAGAGGGGCGGAGGGAACAACATCTGAGGTGTTTGGCGTGCAATAGCGGGCGGGCGTGATAGGAGTATTGCCGCTCGCGTTCATGTTGGTTCAGCAGCATAGGGCGCCGAGAGGGGTTGGGTTTCGGAGACAGTGGTCGACTCGCTCACAGGGGATCCTTAAGCGGTTCCTGCGATACGGCTTGCTCCTGGCGTTGGTCGGACACGCCCAGTCACAGGTTGTTCAATCCGCCGTGGCCGGAGGCGCGCCTGACAGGCGAAAACGCCTGTCCCACCAGCGCCAGTCCCCACGAGTCGCTGCACGCGCTGCATACGCGGGTGGCAGATGTATCGTATAGGAAGATATGAAGGACTCTCTTTGGCTGCTCGCCGGACTGGCGTTGTCCATGCCGTGCGCGGGGCAGGAGCCCATCCGGGTCGATGTGCGCCTGATCAATGTGGCCTTTTCGGTGCGCGACAGCCGGGGCAACCTGGTTCCGAACCTCGGGCGCGACAATTTTGAGGTCTCCGAAGACGGCGTGCCGCAGAACATTTCGTTCTTCGCGCGAAGCAGCGACGTGCCGCTTACCTTGGGGCTGCTGGTGGACTTCAGCACCAGCCAGGAACATTTCATTAAGCCGCACCACCAGGATTTCGAGAAGTTCCTGAAAACTTCGCTCAAGGCGGGAGATCGCGCTTTTCTGGTGGGCTTTGCCAAAGAGTCTCGCCTGCTCAGCGATTACACGTCCTCGGCGAAGGACTTAAGACAGGCGCTGGAGGGCTACCAACGCCCGAAAGAACGAGGCACATTCCCGCTGTTTGGGCCGCGCGAGCTGCGGACGGACTGCGGTAACACCTCGTTCTTCGACGCGGTATACGACGCCATCGCCCAAAAGCTGGGCCGCGCGGAGACGGGGCGCAGAGCGGCGATCATCTTCAGCGACGGCGACGACATATCGAGCGCGCACACGGAGGTGGATGTGATTGAGGCGTCCCAGTCGAACGACGTAGTGCTGTTCGCGATCCGCTACACGGAGACTGCCGAGGGGCGGCTCACCGCGCGGAATAAAAATGGGATCAGCGTGATGCGGCGGATTGCGGCGGAGAGCGGCGGGGGTGAGTTCGATGCCCGGGAGACGGGGCTCCCGGAGCACTTCCGGCAGATTGAGGAACAGTTGCGTTCGTCCTATGAACTGGCGTATCACACGACCAATCCGACGAGCGACGGAACGTTCCACAAGATTTCGATCCGGGTGAAGAGCGGGGAACTGAAGGTGCGGGCGAAGACGGGGTATTACGCGCGGTAGGGAACCAAGCTCACCGCGGAGGAAGAACAGAGAGTAAGATGGGGTGGCCCGCGGAGGGAAGGCAGCACAGGCATGAATGCCCGTGTTACTCTTGGCCTACTTTCAGGACGGCGAGGAAGGCTTCCTGGGGGATCTCCACGCGGCCTACGCGCTTCATGCGCTTCTTGCCCTCCTTCTGTTTCTCGAGGAGTTTGCGCTTGCGGCTGATGTCGCCGCCGTAGCATTTGGCGAGGACGTTCTTGCCCATGGCGGAGATGGTCTCGCGCGCTACGATCTTGTTTCCGATGGCGGCCTGGAGGGCCACTTCGAACATCTGGCGGGGGATCAGCTTGCGCAAGCGCGAGATGAGATCCTTGCCGCGCTCGTAGGCGAACTCCTTGTGGACGATCATGGAGAGCGCATCCACGGGTTCGCCGGCCACCAGGACGTCGAGCCGCACCATGGGGGAGACGCGGTAGCCGGAGAAGTGGTAGTCGAGCGAGGCGTAACCGCGGGAAGCGGACTTGAGGCGGTCGTAGAAATCGAGCACGATTTCGTTGAGGGGGAGCTCATAGAGCAGGAGGACGCGGCCGCCGCCGAGGTGCTCGAACTTCTTCTGCTCGCCGCGCTTCTCTTCGAGGAGTTTGAGGATTCCACCGAGGTACTCTTCGCGCGTGATGACGGTGGCATCGATGATGGGCTCTTCGATCAGCTTGATGTCAGAAGGATCGGGGAACTTGGTGGGGTTCTCGATGTGGATCAGCTCGCCGGTGGTGGTGGTGACCTGGTAGCGCACGCCGGGCGCAGTGGTGATGAGGTCGATGTGGAACTCGCGCTCCAGGCGTTCCTGCACGATCTCGAGGTGGAGCAGGCCGAGGAAGCCGCAGCGGAAACCGAAGCCCAGGGCGACGGAGTTTTCGGGTTCGAAACTGAAGGCGCTGTCGTTGAGGCGGAGTTTCTCGAGGGCGTCGCGGAGCAGGCCGTGCTCGTGGGACTCGACGGGGTAGAGGCCGGCGAAGACCATGGGCTTGATCTCTTCGAAACCGGGCAGGGGTTCGGAGGCGGGGTTCTGGTGGTCGACGATGGTGTCGCCGATCTTGGCGTCGGAGACGGTCTTGATATTGGCAAAGAGGAAGCCGACCTCGCCGGCGGAAAGCTCGTCGCAGGGAATGGCTTTGGGGGATTGGTAGCCGAGGCCATCCACCTCGAAGACCTGGCCGTTGGACCAGAGGCGGATCTTCTGACCGAGACGCAGGCGGCCATCGAGGACGCGGCACAAGATGATGACGCCGCGGTAGGAATCGAACCAGGAGTCGAAGATCAAGGCGCGCAGAGGGGCGTCGATGGAGCCTTTGGGGGGTGGCACAAGGTGGACGATGGCTTCCAGGATTTCGTGGACGCCGATGCCCTGCTTGGCGCTGGCGAGGATGGCGCCGCGCGCGTCGAGACCGATGATGGTTTCAATCTGCTCGCGGATGCGTTCGGGCTCGGCGGCCGGCAGATCGATTTTGTTGATGACCGGGATGATTTCGAGATTGTGGTGCAGGGCGAGGTAGGTGTTGGCGAGGGTCTGGGCCTCGACGCCCTGGGAGGCGTCCACTACGAGCAGGGCTCCCTCACAGGCTTGCAGGCTGCGGGAGACCTCGTACGAGAAGTCCACGTGCCCGGGGGTATCGATGAGGTTGAGCTGGTAGAGGTTGCCGTCATCGGCGCGATAGTTCAGGCGTACGGCGTGGGCTTTGATGGTGATGCCGCGCTCGCGCTCCAGGTCCATGGTGTCGAGCACCTGTTCCATCATTTCGCGCTGGGAGAGCGCGCCGGTGGTTTCGAGCAGGCGGTCCGCCAGCGTGGACTTGCCGTGGTCGATGTGCGCAATGATAGAGAAATTGCGTATGAATTCGCGATCCATGGAGTGTGGGGAAGCTCTACCGATTATCCCATGGGGCAGGGGTTGGGGGTTGGGAACCGGGGGCGGGGGGTGTGGGCTTATTGAACGGTGAATATACATATAATGATCGGCGGAGGTACTGAATGAGCACGAAAGCTACCGTGCGCCAGGCCGGGGACGTTGCCATCGTCGATCTGGCGGGCCGCATCACGCTGGGAGAAGGCTCGGGACTGGTGCGCGGCACGATTAAGGACCTGGTGAATGCCGGTCAAAAAAATATCCTGCTGAATCTGAAGGACGTGAGTTACATCGACAGCGCAGGGCTGGGCGAGATGGTGGGTTCCTACGCCAGCGTCACCAGTAAAGGGGGGAGCATCAAGCTGTTGCATCCCCAGGCGAAGGTGCACGACCTCCTCCAGGTGACCAAGCTCTACACGGTCTTCGTCGCGTTTGACGATGAGATGGAGGCGCTGCGTAGTTTCAAGGGGGCTGCGGCGGGCAAGCTTTTCCTTTGAGGGCGCATTGACCTGGCTGGGACGCCGGCCGACCGACTACGAAAGACGATCGTCTGTCCCACGGGGCAACACCAGGGGATTACTCCTGGCCTTCGTAAGGGAAGCGATGGATCGCGCGGACACACTCGGAGAGCGCTTCGAGCATGGTTTTGCCCCAGCCGCAAGGTGTGTACGGCGCGGTCTTCTGATTGGTCTGCTTGTTGGACTGGGCGAAGAAATGCATCATCGGTTCCTTCGGGGTAATGTATTCCTTGACGGTGATCAGGAACTCGATTTCGGCACCGGCCTGGTGTTTCTTGATGGAAAAGTAGTGCAATTGAGCCAGTTCCTGCGACGGGTCGGTCTGGGCGAAGCCCCACTCTCTCATAACTCTCCTGACACGGGCTGGAGCATCTGTGTGGGCCCATGGCAAGATCCATTATAGGCGCTGGCGAATCGGGGCCCGGCGGGGAGGCTAACGCTAACGGGCCACGCGGGAGACGGCGTGGACCAGTTTGCGGTAGGGGATGTCGTCGTAGCTGTCGAAAGCGAGCCATTCGCCTTCGCGCCAGGTAGAGTAATACCAGCGGGCCAGGAGGGCCAGGTATTCCTGGCGCTCGCGGACCGTGAGTTTGCGG
Organism: Terriglobia bacterium; assembly: GCA_020073365.1. GTDB lineage: Bacteria > Acidobacteriota > Terriglobia > Bryobacterales > Bryobacteraceae > JAIQFL01. The sequence continues at coordinate 7,693 of JAIQFL010000064.1, forward strand.
GGCGTGACGGCGGCGAAGGTCTCGCGGAGTTTGCGGTCGAGCGAGACGGGCTTGCCTTCCTGTACGTCGAAGGTGAAACGCTGGGGCTCCTGCCAGTTGCCCTCGCGCAGGAACCACATTTCCACGGCGGCGGGGGCGAGCGATCGGGTGATGGCCACGCCATTGAGACGATCGGCATCGCGCGCCAGTTCGTCGCGCAGCTTGAGGACCTCCTGCACTCTTTCGTATCGCTTATGCTGGCGGGCGGCTTCCTCGAACATCATCTCCTCGCTCAGACGGTCGCGGGAGTGGCCGATGGCTTCGAGCAGGGAGCGGCCATCCGTCTGCAGGAAGTCCACCACCCGCGCGACTTCGTGGCCGTACTCGGCCGGCCCCACCACCTGCTGGCAGGGCCTGAGGCACATACCCATCTCGCCGTAGATGCAGCCGGGATGTTGGGGCGAAGGGAGCAGGTCTTCCTGACAGCGCCGCATCTGAAACAGGTCCAGAAACTGACCCTCGAACTTCTCCGCCGAAGCGCGGGAGCGGAACGGTCCGAAGTTTAGACCGGCGGTGCGCGTGAGGTGGGTGGTGATGTGGCTGCGGGGGAATTCGTTGGCGAGAACGACTTTGACGTAGGGTGGCATGCGCAGCTTGAGCAGTTCCAGGTAGCGTTCGGGAACATGGCGGCGCGCCTGCTCGTAGAGGACCACGCTCGATTCGAAGGCCGAACCGGTCAACTGGTACTCGATGCGCCGGACCGCGTGGCGCAGATTGAGGAGGCGCGAGGGCTTCTCACGCTCCTTCAGGAGGCGTAGCAGGCGGCGGCGCAGCAGGGCGGTCTTGGACAGATACGGATCGCCTTCCTTGGGCCAGAGCGCGAAGACCGCGGGATTGTTGGGGAGGGCTTCCAGCGCGGCGTCCAACTGCGCCAGGTCCTCGCCGACTTCGATCACGGTCATCACTGGTAGAGCTTGAGATACCCGGCGCGCGACGCCGGCGGGACTTTGGCGACACCCAGGTTGTCGAGGACGTGTTCGGGACGTCCCATGCCCACCAGAGCCACAGCGATCCCCGGTGTGGAGCGGGTGAATTGGATGGCGCGCTGGGCGTCACTCACGAGGCCGGGGAGGAGTTCGCGTACGGCGTTGCGCATCTGCGCCAGGACACGGCCCTGGAGGAGCGTAGCGCTGGCGACGACCACGATCCCCAGCCGGGCGGCGGCCTCCAGAACGTTCTCCGGCTGGTCTACGAAGGCCTCCACCATCCCGATATTGAAGGGGAGCTGGATGAAGCGGAAGTGGTGCTCCAGTCCGCCTTCCTCGACGGCGATCTCAGTCAGGCGCGGGAGGCTGAGGAGGTCCTTGCGGCGAAAGCCGTCCCAGGTAGCGACGCCGTAGCGGCGAATCTTGCGCTGGTCCACGAGGCGTTCCAGATAGGCGAAGACGCGGCGGATACGGGTTTCGAATTCGGCCCGGGTGCGGAAGCTGAGCTGGGTTTCGGGATTGTGGAGGTAGAAGACGTCGATGGTGTCCAGGCCGAGGTTGACGCGGCTGCGCTCGATCTGGTCGGCCAGAAAGCGCGGGGACAGGGAGTGCATGCCGCCCACCACGTCGTCGGCCTCGAGGAAACCGGGTACGGCGTCGGGGGTGAGGAAGCCAGCCTTCGTGCAAACGACGAATTCCTCGCGCTGGAGATGCTGGAGCGCGGCGCCGATACAGCGCTCGGAGCGCTGGTTGCGGTAGTTGATGGCGGAATCGAAGAGGTTAATGCCGCCGAGGCCCGCGGCGACCAGCGCGTCGGTGTAGGAGCGGTCCGTGTCGTCATCGGCGGCGCCCAGGTACGTGCCGATCCCCAGGCTGGAGACGTGAAGGTCGAAGACGGTCCGGTAGAACGCTTTATCGCGGAAGGCAGGGCGGCGTTCGACGTAGCGCGATGTGGCCTCGGCGGTGGCGGGCATGGTGGCCATCCGAAAAGAAAAAGCAACACAGGCAAGAATGCCTGCGCTACTCGGATACGGCTTTCGAAGCGATCAGGGCGCGGATTTCGGCGATGAATTCCGCCAGACTCTTGGCGCCCTGATCGCCATGTTTGCGGTTGCGCACGGCGACCTGGCCGTTCTCCTGTTCGCGGTCACCTACTACCAGCATATAGGGGATCTTCTGCAACTGGGCTTCGCGGATCTTAAGGTTGACCTTTTCGCTGCGTTCGTCCACCGTGGCGCGGATCCCGGCGGCGTCGAGGGTCTTCTGGACGGTGCGCGCATACTCGGTCTGGCGGTCGGTAATCGGCAGCACGATGGCTTGCATGGGCGCCAGCCATAGGGGAAACGCGCCGGCGTACAGTTCGATCAGGTAGGAGATCATGCGCTCCATGGTGCTGACAATGGCGCGATGGATCATGACCGGGCGGTGTTCCTTGCCGTCGGCGGCCACGTAGTGCAGGTCGAACTGGCTCGGCAGATGGAAGTCAACCTGGATGGTCGAGTAGGTTTCTTCATGCCCCATTACGTCGGCGAGCTGGATGTCGAGCTTCGGTCCGTAGAAGGCCGCCTCGCCGGGCACCTCGACGTAAGGCAGCCCCAGTGAGTCCATGGCTTCGCGCAGAACGCGTTCCCCGAGCTCCCACATCTCGTCGTTGTCTACATATTTTTCCTTGTCGGCCTTGTCGCGCAGTGAGAGCCGGTAGCGGTATTGGGTGATGCCGAGATCGCGGTAAGCCTGCTCCACCAGTTTCATGACGCTGGTGAACTCTTCCTTGATCTGGTCCGGCGTGCAGAAAATGTGCGCATCGTTCAGCGTCATCGAGCGCACACGGCTCAGACCGCTCAGCACTCCGGAGCGTTCATAGCGATACATGGCGCCCAGCTCGGCGATCCGCACCGGCAGGTCGCGATAACTGTGCTGGCTGGATTCGAACACCAGGATATGGTGCGGGCAGTTCATGGGCCGCAATACCATCTGCTCGGTTTCCAGGTCCATGGGCGGGAACATGCTGTCCTGATAATGTTCCCAATGGCCGGAGCGCTTGTAGAGCTCGACTTTTGCCAGGTGAGGCGTGTACACGTGCTGGTATCCCGCCGCACGTTCGCGCTCCAGGATGTACTCTTCGAGCAGCCGCCGTACGGTGGCCCCCTTGGGCAGCCACAGGGGAAGACCGGCGCCCACCGACTCATTCAAGGTGAACAGCTCGAGTTCCTTTCCGAGACGCCGGTGATCGCGCCGCTTGGCTTCCTCGATCCGGTGAAGGTAGTCTTCCAGGTCCTTCTGGTTGAAGAAGGCGGTGCCGTAGATGCGCTGCAACTGTTTGTTGTGCTCGTCGCCCTTCCAGTAGGCGCCGGCGATGGAAAGCAGCTTGAAGGCTTTGAGCCGGGAGGTATCGGGGACGTGCGGGCCGCGGCAAAAATCGATGAAGTGGGGGCCGAGGGTGTACTCGGTGAAGACTTCGCCGGCGCGTTCGTCGATCAACTGGCACTTCATCCAGGCATCGGCGTATTTGCGGAGACCTTCCTCTTTGCGGGTGTGGATGCGCTCATAGGGGAGATGGCGTTTCTGAATCTCCCACATCTTCTTTTCGATCTTCTGGAGATCCTCCGGGGTGAAGGGAGTGGCGCGGTCGAAATCGTAATAGAAACCGGAGTCGATGGGCGGTCCGATGCCCAGTTGGGTTTCGGGATAGAGTTCGAGCACGGCGGCGGCCAGCAGGTGGGCAGCGGAGTGGCGATAGACCACGAGCGCCTCGGGGTCCTTGTTGGTGAGGATCTGGACGTTGGCGTCCTTTTCGAGGGGACGGGTGAGGTCGTACAGTTCGCCGTCGACTTTGGCGACGATGGCTGCGTCGGCGAGGCGAGGGCTGATCGATCGGGCTATATCGATAGGGCTGGTCCCGGCTGCAACCGACTGTTTGCTGCCGTCGGGCAGAGTGATTTCGATGCTACTCATAGGGAAATTTCAGCGTAGCACGGGCGGTGGGGGGGATGCCCGGAGGCAGGGGCGTTAAAACGCAGCCCGGTCTTAGAAGGTCTAGCGCGATCATGCTCTCCTGTGCCCTGAGCGTCAACACCGGCCCGCCAGGAGGAGGGGCGGGCTGCCGAACGCCGCATCTCGGGGAACGGGGCCAATTGTCCGGGAAGGCGCGACTACGGTGCCAAGTGGTGCTGGTTACAGTCTCCCCCCTGCTCGATTGCGTACTATTAGCCTTATGCCCATGAAGGTGCGCGAGGTGATTTGCGCGTTGTGGCCCGTCCAAGATCGACGACGGCGCCACGCTGGGAGCGCCGAACGCAGGATCCCGACGAGGGGTGTCGAGGGCCGCGCGAAAGCGCTGCCCGGGAGCGGGCGGCCGCCGGCAGTTGACGGTTCCGGTTCCTCGCGGTCCGGCATCGGGCGCTTCCCGGCGCCGCGAGCGTTTGACGTGGGCGAGCACGGCGTGCCATCGAGCGATCACGCGGGGGAAGACGACGGAGTCGAGATGCCGCGGCAAGCGGACTCGTACACGAAGCCCGGCCGCACCGCCCGACGTCGCGGCTCACGAGTCGACAGAGCGCCCAGGCCAATTGCGCCATCGCGCGGCGGCCCGTCCGCGCTTAACATAGTACCGATCAGTTCTCTATAGTCGAATGAATCGATATTGACACGACGTCAAAGCTGGGACAAGATGGTACCAATTGAATACGGCCCGTACGGAAAAGAGCGGCATGCCGGAAACCATCGTCATACAAGGCAGAAACATCCCCTATACGCGGGGTGCGGTCTCCGTGGACGAATGCGTGCTCGATCCCCAAAATCCTCGGATCCAGTTCCTGATCGGTCAGAGAGCGGGGGTAGTCAGCGAGAAGGATCTGGCGGAATTGATCTGGGAGAAGGACCCGGTAAAGGCGCTCGGCCAATCCATCCTGCAAAACGGGGGAGTCTACGAGGCCATTATCGTCCAACGGCAGGGGCCGAAGTTCCTCGTGCGGGAGGGGAATTGCCGCACGGTCGCTTGCCGGCGCCTGCTCGAACAGCACCCCAATGACAGCCGCTTCAAGACCATGCCGGCCATGGTCTTCGATGTCGATCTCACGGAGGAGGATCTGGCTGTCCTGCTGGCGGACATGCACGTTAGTGGCAAGCTCCGCTGGGATGCCTACGAACAGGCCAAACACGTGTCCGACCTCTTCAACGTCTACGGGAAGACGTACGAATGGTTGAGCAACCACCTGCGCCTGAGCAAGGGCAAAATCCGGGAACTGCTGGAAGCGTACCAGACCACCACGGAATACCTGAGCCTGCATCCAGCGCCCGTCAATGTCAAGAAGTTTGCCGTTTTTCACGAGATGATGAAAAAGAAGGACCTGCGCGAGCGCTTCAAAGGAGACGCCGGGTTCAAACAGTCCTTCCATAAATGGGTGAGCGAGGAACGCATTAACGATTCCAAGCAAATCCGCGATCTGCCGATCATTATTGCCAACTCCGAGGCGGTGAAAGCGCTCGACCAATCGGGATTCGAAGAGGCCCAGAAGGTGCTGGTGCGGGACGACCCCTCTCTTCGAAGCGACGCATTCTGGGCCATCAAGCAGGCCACCGAGAAGATCAAGACCCTGCCGGCCGATGACATCCAGGACCTTAAGGCTGGAAACCCCCAGAAGATCATCATGATGCGCAATCTCTACCGCGCCATCGAGGATGTCGCCACCCTCGCGGGGATGAAACTCTGAAAACGCCATAGGTGCCGCATAATACGCAGTTACGAAGGATGACAACCATGGAGACGAACAGTGACATTTGAGTCAGGATTTGCCGACGCCGAACGGGCGGCAGTCGCCGCGGGAAAAGTGATCGGGCTGCTGGCGGGGGCCATGAAGCAACTGCACAGGGCGACCTCGGACGGCGACATTTACAAGATGCGGAAGTCATCCGACCGGCTGGTAACCATCCTCGAATCCACGCGGCAGGAGGTCCTGAATGCCCGGTCCGCCTGGCCTTTCAGCCCGGAAGGAGAGGAGCAATATCTCCGGGATTCCTACGCCGCCGAGGTCATCGAGCACGCCAGGTCGGAGAGCCTTCAAATCCAGCAGCGAGACGAGGGGCTCGTGGTATTTCCTTCCATCCTGCGGATTCTTCCCTCGGAACGCGCGGTCAGGATCAACCGGAAAAAAGTGCCGGCGATCCGCCCTTCCGCTATCGTGAAAAAGCTCAAGGCCGCTCAATCCAGAAAACCGAAGTCGCCGGAGCTTTTCCTGGAGGTGCTTCACCGCGCCTATCGTCTGCTGGTGGGGAACGAGTACGGAAAGACGATCACGCTCGCCAGCGTCTACGATGCCCTGACCATGCTGCCGGGATCTGCGGCCACCTTCGATCAGACCGATTTTGTCCGCGATCTGTTTCTCCTCGACCGCAGCGGCGTGACCCGGACGAAGTCCGGCGCGGTCTGTTCCCTCCCGGCCAGTACCGGCACTAAGGGAGCGCGCAATACCTTCTCCTTCATCGCGCCAGACGGCGAGACCGTGACTTACTACGGCATTCGATTCAGCGAGGTGCCCGAGTGACTGCGTCCATTCAACCCGCCGACTGGCTCCGTTTCATCGAGCAGGAATACCTCGCCGGCTTCATCCGCGACGGGGGCTCCGTGGTCAAGTTTGCCGTTCCTCTCGACGACCGGGTGCGCCCCGGCCTGTTCAGCGGACTGGACAACATCGGCCAGCGGGGAGGCTATCTGGTGGCCGGGATCAACGCGGCCGACACGAAAGTCCACATGATGGACGAGATCTTCTTTCGTGTCGCCCAGCAGGTTCCGTGGCGCGCTGTGAGCCAAAAAGTCATAGCCAGGCTGGCCGCCGAATCCGGCTATGCCTGGGTAGACCACGCAGACGATCCGCTGTACTGCCGGCTGGCCGAGGAGAACGGGGTCGATCCCCAAATGCTTCTTCTGGATTTGAAGAAGGCCATCTGGAACAAGGTATTCAAACAGCCGGATCTCTCCCGGGACTTTCGGGTCGCCATGACCCATTTCTGTATCGCCGAACTGTCCGGGGGAGAGGAGGGAGCCACCACCATTCAGTTGCTGACCGACTGGTTGACGGGCCGCAATAAGGCCGTGAGCGCCGTGAAGCCCTACCAGATCTTTCGCAGGATCAATCGCGCCAACGCGCGATATTGCTTCGAGTCGATGGCGCATTGGTTAAGACAAGCGGGGTATCCGGGCATGATGGTTCTTCTGGACGCCCAGCGAGTCATGCTGGCGCAGAATCCCCACGATCAAGGCATCTTCTACAGTAAGGCTGCGGTCCTCGACACCTATGAAGTGTTACGCGAGTTTATAGACGGGGCGGACCGGTTGGAAGGCTGTTTCCTCGCGGTGATTCCCGATATCGCCTTTCTCGAAGACCACGGCCGGGGGATCGGCGCGTATGAAGCCTTGAAGTACCGGGTATTCGATGAGGTTCGCGACAGAGCTCTGGTGAACCCGATGGCGTCTCTGGCTCGGATTTCGGCAAGCGCCGAAGGAAACTGACGATGATGGAAACCGATCGCGCATTCGACTATCGGCGCGCTCTGGAAGCGCTGCGGAACGGGGTGCCGAACCGGGACGCCGTTCGTGAGCTGGGTTCGAACCAGCGTGAAGCGGAGAGCGCTTTCCTGGAGAAGCTCTCTTCCGTCGAGAGTTCCGCCCGGGATGGCAAACAGGTCCCCGGCCTTTTGATTGCCGGCGATTTCGGCACCGGCAAATCGCACCTGCTGGATTACCTCGAACACCTCGCGGTCTCGAAGAACTTTGTTTCGAGCCGTGTGGTGGTCAGCAAGGAGACGCCGCTTTTCGATCCCGCCAAGATCTACCGTGCCGCCATCGACGGTGCGGAAGTCCCTGGCCTCAACGGCGAAGCCATCCGCGAGATGATTCAGCGGCTTCAGCCCAACACCCAGCGATACGCCGGGTTCTCCGAGTGGGCCAACAATCCGGCGAGCGGGCTCAGCCCTATTTTTGCCGCTACCATCCTGCTTCACGAGAGGCTCCATAACGATCCGGAACTGGTGGAGCAGATTACCAACTTCTGGTTAGGCGAGCGGCTGGCGATCGGTAGGATCAAGCAGGGATTGAAACAGATCGGCGCCTCCGGAAACTATTCGCTCAAGCGGGTCAAGATCAAAGAGCTCGCTCTCCAGCACTTCCTTTTCCTCGCCCGGCTGATTCTGGCCGCTGGCTACAGCGGGTGGGTGCTGCTGATCGACGAAGTGGAGCTGGTAGGCCGCTACAGCCTGTTGCAGCGAGGCCGGTCCTACGCCGAACTGGCTCGATGGATGGGACGCGTGGAGGGCGAAATGTACCCCGGATTGACCGCCGTGGCAGCCATCACCGACGACTTCGGTCTCGCCGTGCTCCAGGAGAAGAGCGATCGGGACATCGTGGGGGCCCGGTTTCGCGGGAAAGAGACGGATGAGTACCTGGCTCTGGCGGGGCGGGCCGAGACGGGCATGCGCCTGATCGAGCGGGAGGCGTTACCTTTGCAGCCGCCCGACGAGTCCACATTGGCGCATACGTACCAGCAACTCAAGGAGATCCACGCCAAGGCATACGGTTGGGACCCGCCCGAAATACCGGATGTGCCGGCTGCCGTGACGTCCATGACCCGGCGAATGCGCTCCTATGTGCGCCGCTGGGTCAATGAGTGGGACCTGAAGAGGCTGTACCCCGGCGCGGAAGTCTCGGCCGAGGAGGAACAGCAGATCACGCTGACATATGACCAGGACGAGTCTCTGGAGCATCCCTCGGAGCCCTCGGACGAGGAGTAGCGATCCAGTGGGGCAGGCCGCCGGCCCGGTTTCCGGCCCAGTCGAGTGCCTCATGCTATAACCGGACAGGCGAAGCCGCCGGTCCCACCGATCTTCCCATGAAAACGTCTCTCGACAAAGGCAAAATCAAGATCCTCCTGCTCGAAGGCATTCATCCGAGCGCGGTGGAAGCCCTCCGCGCCGATGGCTATAGCGACGTCGTCTGCCATCCGAAATCGCTCGCGGAGCCCGAGTTGGTGAAGTCCATGGGGGATGCCTATTTTGTCGGCATACGCTCGGCCACGCAGTTGACCAGCCGCATCTTCGACCAGGCTCCGCGATTGATCGGGGTCGGCTGCTTCTGCATCGGAACCAATCAAGTGGACCTGGAAGCCGCCCAGCAGCGCGGCATCCCGGTCTTCAACGCTCCGTTTTCGAACACGCGCAGCGTGGCCGAACTGGTGCTCGCGGAAACCATCATGCTGTTGCGGGGCATCCCCTATCGCAATGCCCTGGCGCACCGCGGCGCCTGGGTGAAGACCGCCGCCGCGTCCTACGAGGTTCGCGGCAAGTGTCTGGGAATCGTCGGCTACGGCCGCATCGGCACCCAGTTGGGCTTGCTGGCCGAGGCTCTGGGAATGCGCGTGATCTACCACGATGTGGAGACCAAGCTGGCGCTCGGCAACGCGCGGCCGGCGCCCTCGCTCGCGGCTCTCCTGGAAGCCGCCGACGTAGTGACCCTGCACGTACCGGAGACCTCCGAAACCCAGGGGATGATGGGCGCCGCCGAATTGGCGCGCATGAAACCGGGAGCGCACCTCATCAATGCGTCTCGCGGCACGGTGGTCCAGATCGACGCCCTGGTGGATGCGCTCCGCTCCAAGCGGCTTGCGGGCGCCGCGCTGGACGTCTTTCCGTCTGAGCCGAAAACCGCCGGGGAGGAGTTCGTTTCCCCACTGCAGGGGATGGACAACGTGCTGCTGACGCCGCACATTGGCGGGAGCACCGAGGAGGCGCAGCAGAACATCGGGATTGAAGTGGCCGAGAAGCTGATCAAGTACAGCAACAACGGATCCACGCTGAGCGCCGTGAATTTCCCGGAAGTGTCGCTGCCCGAGCATCCCGGCAAACACCGCCTGTTGCACATTCACCGCAACCAACCCGGCGTGCTTTCGGCGATCAACGCAGTCTTTTCCGCAAGGCAGATCAACGTTGCCGGCCAATATCTGCAAACCAACTCCAGGATCGGCTATGTGGTCATCGATGTCGACACCGTGGAGCCGGCCAAATCCCGATTGGTGAAGCGCGGGCTGGACGACGTTCCAGGCACCATCCGGACGCGGATCCTGTATTGAAGGAGGGCGCGACGCAGGCCGTCGCAATCCTGTTTGCGAGCGCTGTATTCCTACTTCTGATGTTCCAGCGCTTCGATGGCTGCCTTCTGCATGACCGCGCGCGGCGCCGCGTCGCCCGTCCACAGCTCAAACTGCTTGGCCGCCTGCTCCAGGAACATGTCGAGCCCCCGGATCACCGTCTTGCCCTGCTCTCTGGCCCGTTGGATCAACATCGTCTCGAGCGGGTTGTATACCATGTCAAATACCACTTCCGCCGGGATGTTTCCGTTGAAGAAGCATTCGTTCACGTGCGGATACATGCCCAACGGCGTGGCGTGCACCAAGACGTCGAAATGCCGCGAGCCGAGCTGTTCGCGGGCCAACGCCTCCGCCCCGCAAACCTTGGAAAGCGCGCGCACGCGATCGGCGTTGCGGCCCACCAGGGCGATCTTCGCGCCGGCGTCGGAAAGCGCGCAGGCCGCGCCGCGCGCCGCGCCGCCATTGCCCACGATCAACACGGAGGCGTTTTGCAGGCGCAAAACCCGAGAGAGCGGTTGGGTGACCCCCGCGACATCGGTGTTCGTGCCGCGCCACTTGCCGGCCTTGCGCCACACCGTGTTGACCGCGCCGATCCGCCGCGCCAGCGGATCCACCGCGTCCAGGTACCGGATGATCTTCTGCTTGTGTGGAATCGTGACGCTGAAGCCCGCCAGTGGCAGCTTCGCGGCCATGGAGAAGAAGTCGCGCAGGTACGCCGGCGAAACCAGGAACGGCAGGTACACCGCATCCACGCGCCGCGATTGAAACGCCCGGTTATGCACTGCCGGGGAAATCGAATGGCGGATGGGGTCCGCGATCACTCCGTAGATCTTGGCCGATTTCGTCAGCCTCTCCACGCGGTACAGGTGCCGCAGGTAGCGCGCGCTGACCTGGCCGGCCGCGGTCCCTTCGGCGAGCATAGGCGTGGCATACGTGTAGGCGCCCCCGAAAACCGGGGAGAGCACCCGCGTGGGAAATCCCATTTCGCCCATCGCCAGCACTACCAGCCGCATCTTGGGCAGCGCCTTGGCGGCAGCCAACACCCGCACATTGTCGGAAGGTTTGCGCGCCGTGGACACCACCTTGTATACGTCGGCCTGGACCCGCAGCACCCGGCCGAGAATCGTATCCATGGGTGGCGTGGCTTCGTAATTGTGATACGACACCACCACTTGCACGCGTCCCCGAAACTGACCCAGGCGTTCCTCGGCGACTTCCGCGGTTTCGATTTCGACATCGATGGCTTGCGCGCCATGGCGCACCGCCAGGTCCAGCACCGCGAACTGCTCTTCGATGCTGCCGTTGAATTTTCCGTGGTTCTGGTGCCGGCGGCAAGTCGCCACTACGATCGAGTCGGGAAACTGGTCGAGAAAGCCGCGGATGGCTTCCGCCCCCTGGCAAGGGCGGTCCAGGTAGTCCAGGCGAAATTCCAGGAATGTCTCCCCCGCCTCAGCTTCGCGCCGGGCGTGGTCGATCAGGGTTGGAACGTCTGGCAGTCCCAATGCGATGCAAATCCGCGGGAGCGACCTCGTCTGCGCCATCTCTCGTAAGGAATCCCTAGAATACCACGGCGGGGCGCCTATGCAGTCGCCTTGGCCGTCTCTATCCGCGTCTTCCACTCGTCCAGAATCGACGCCGTGGAGGTCGTGCCGATCCGCGAACAGCCCGCCGCGTAGACCTCCAGCACGCCGTCCACGGTGCGCAGCCCTCCCGCGGCTTTGATCCCGATCTCTTCCGGAAGGTACTTGCGCAGCAACTTCAAGTCGTCCAGGGTGTACCCCGAGGGCGCGAAGCCCGTCGACGTCTTCACGAAATCCACCTCCGCCCGCTCCGCGCAGCGGCAGGCGATGATCTTCAGCTCATCGGTGAGGTAGGCCGTCTCCAGGATGACTTTGAGGATGGCGCCCTCCTTGTGGCACGCCTCCGACATCTGGCTCAGCTCCGTCTGCACATGCTGGAATTCGCGGGACAGCAGCTTGGAGATGGCGATTACCATATCGATCTCCTTCGCCCCGCGCCGCAACAGGTCGCGCGTCTCGAAGAGCTTCGTGGCGGTGTTCTGCGACCCGTGGGGAAACCCTGAGACGCTGCCGGGCCTCACCGGACTGCCGCCCAGGGTGCGCACCGCCAGGTCGATGTCGCAGGGCCGCACGCTGGCGCACGCGATGCCGTAGCGCTTCGCCATCTCCAGGCCTTCCACCACCTGCGCGTTGGTGAGTTCGGGCTTCACCAGCGAGTGGTCGATCATCTTGGCGAGGTCTTCGTAGCGAACCAGGGGAGGACGCGGTTGAGGGTCCATATGGGACCAGTCTATCAAGGAAGAAATCGAGGGGAGAAGAGAGGAGGGAAGGACCTAGTTTTTACGTTTGGTGCCTCCTTTGGCGGGGGCTGCGGCCCTCGCGGAACCGCAGCTCAAATACCCCATGGATTTCAACTGGTCACAAGCCTTGGTGGACAAATCATTCCTGGGGAACTTCTTGATCAGCTCCCGGAATTCGTTGCCGCCCTCAGTCCGGCGTCCCATCTTCATCAGCGCCGTGCCCTTGCCATACATGGCGTCCGGAGTCTTGTTGTTATCCGGGTACTTTTCGAGAACCATATCGAACTCCCTCACGGCGCTCTCGTTATCGCCCAGGGAAGCATGGATCGACGCGATGTAGTACTGTGCGTTGGGCGCCAGGTCCGTATTGCCGTACCACTTCAAATAGTCCGCGTACTCCTGCAACGCCAGGTCGAGCTTACCGCCCGAGTGATCGCGCCTGGCGTTGTCGTAAAGGTCTTTGGAAGAGATTGGCGGCACTTCCGGTTGCCCGCCCGGAGTGGCGGCCGACCCGGTCGGTGGCGGCGGCGCTGCGGGCGCCTGCATCACCTTTACGGCATTGTTGAGGTCGGTCAATTGCGATTTCAGAGCCGACATCATCCCGGTCAGGTCCGCAACCGCCTGCGATACCGTGCGGAGGTCGTTGGCCATCTGGTCCATGCGTGCTCCCAAACCGACTACCGGGGTCACCACCTTGACTTCCTGGTCCCGCAAGTTCTGCTGAAAGCCGCTCTGGATCACCGCTACCGACCTGCTAGCTTCGTTAGCGGCGTTGAGCGACTGCTGCACTAAAGCCCGCAACTCTCCGAACTTATCATCCTGCGAGCGCTGCATGGCCTTGACCATATCCTGCAAGGTGGCCACATCGCGCTGCAATTCCAGAATTTCTTTGCTTGCCCCTGACGAGCGCGTCGGCGAGAGGGAAAGCATCGCCGTGGCGACCAAAGCACACACCAAAAAGCGTCGGAACATATGCCACTCTCCTCGGCGGAGGCGGGACGCGCCAGCCCGTTATCGGGGTGGTCAAGCCCCGGCAACGGCCTGGCGCGTCCCGCCCCCGCGTCTCTTGTTTCATTTCGGGGATGGGCTTGGGGGTGACGTGGCCTGTCCCCGAATTAGACTACTGCCCGGACGTAAAGTGCGCGCGCCGGTTTCTCTGCCAGCAAGACTCGTTGGACTCGGTGCACTGCGGCCGTTCCTTGCCGTAGCTGATGGGCTTCAGCCGGTCGGCGGGAACTCCCACTTGCACCAGGAAACTTATGGCGGCTTCGGCACGCCGGTCGCCCAACCCGAGATTGTACTCCGCCGAACCGCGCTCGTCGCAATGACCTTCCACCGAAATCGAGGTGTTCGGGAAGTCGTTCAGGATGCTCTTCAGCGCGGCGGCATCCCGCGTCAAGGCGTCCCGCCCATCGCTGCGGATGTCGCTCTTGTCGTAGTCGAAGTAAACGTCCTGCACGTCCGACCCCAGGCGGCTCTCCAGCGAGACCGGTGGGGCAGTAACGACCGGCGGCGGTGGCGGAGGAGGATTGGTCACCGTTACGATTGCCGGGGCGGTGACGCTACCGCCCGGCCCCGTGGCCGTCAGAGTGTAGGTGGTGGAATCGCTCGGAAATACCCGCCGCTGGCCGGTATTCTGCACGGTGCCGATGGTCTGGTCGATGGAAACGCTCGTCGTGTCGCCGGTGACTTCCCAGCGCAACGTGGAGGACTGCCCACGCTGGATGGTAGTTGGCTCCGCGCTGAACTGGGCTACAACGGGAGCCCTCGCAGGCGGCGGCGGCTTGGGCTGCTCTACCTGCGGCGGGGGTGGTGGCGGCGGCGCTGGCGGCGCCTTCTTTTTGCACCCCGCCGCGAACATCGCCAGTGAGAGCGCAATCCAGATGACAGTGATCTTCCGTTTGCTGAACATGAACATCGTCTCCCGAATCCTCAACTATTTTCCCCAAAAAGGTCTTTCATTGGTCCCCTGCGTGGTCAACGGCTGTACTTGCGTACCGTCCGCCAGCATGGTGTAAATCTGGTCCCTTCCGTTGCGCGTCGACGCAAACACCAGGTGCACGCCATCCGGCGCCCAACTCGGGTGTTCGTTCTTTCCTTCTCCGTGCGTCAACTGGTTGTATCTCTTCGAGGCCACGTCCATCGTGAAGATGTTCCATGCCCCGGCGGCGAATCCGCGGGTCCACGCATAGGCAATGATCTGCCCGTCGGGATGCCACGCAGGATTGCCCGCCTCGCCCGTGCCGTCCGACAAGCGCTCGATGTCCGCTCCGTCCATATTCATCTTGTAGATTTGCTGCGGACCGGACCGGCCGGACGTGAATACGATCTCGCTCCCGGTCTTGGGGTTGATTTTCGGCTCGGTGTCGATCGCGCTCATCGACGAGATCGGCCGAAATCCCGTGCCGTCCAGATTCGCGATGAAGATCCGGCAGCATTTACTGCCCGGCGCCGAAGAGGAGTAAACGATCTGCTTTCCATCGGGAGTGAACGAAGGTGATGAATTCACGGATGCGCTCTGGTTGTAAAACCGCAAATCCCGGACTGGATCTACCGAAAATACAAATATACCAGGAGTGCGGTGGGCGAAGCTAGTAAACGCTACCTTGGCGCCATCGGGAGATGCCGACGGCTCGATCGAAATGGAGTTGAAATGCGTGATCTGGCGCTGATTCTTCCCATCCGGGTCCATCACCCAGATCTCCTTGCTGCCGGTTCGGCTGGAGACGAAATAAATATGCGTGCCGAAGAGCGATTGGCCGCCGAACCTCGACACGATATCGGCGGCGAATTCGTGGGCCACTTTGCGCGCTCCGGCTTCGTCCACGCTCCCCGTGTAGCGGTTGCCGAACACCTGGGCGTCCGCGGCCGTGCCCCGGCTCAGATCGAACAGCCACCCGTACAGGACCAGCACGCCGTTCTGCGGCGCCGTGTACCCGAATGCCAGGTAGTTCGCCGAGACCGGCGGACCGGCCCAGTCCCCGATCCAGCGCCCGCCGCCGCTCTGCGGCTGGGGGATCTCGACCTTGCGCCCCCGCGGCGTGTCGCGTGCCGGAGGCGGCTGCACGAAATCCGAAGGCTGCTGCGGCACCGAGAGCGGGTACATGGTCTTGGGAACCAGTTTGACCACACCCGAACCCAGAACGTCCGCCCACAGGGTCTGGTTGAACTCTCCCATGAATGCCTGCGCTTCCCCCGCTCCCCGGAGATCGGGGATGGCGATCATCGGGAGCTTTCCCCTCGACTTGTCGATGTCACTGCGAATATCCTGCGCGTGCAGCATCAGCAATAAGCCGGCCGCTGCCAACGCTAACCAGACAAGCTTTCTCATGGAACGCCTCACTTCAGATTAAACCGTAACTCGACTTGCGCCTCGTTTTTCGAAAATTCCGCGGGGAGCGGGGGGAATGGCGCGGCGTCCAGGACGGCGCGCTGCGCGGAAATGTCAAGCGCCGCGTTTCCGCTCCGGCCGGTGAGCCGCACCGAGCCCGGCGCCAGGGAGCCGTCCCGGCGGATCGTGAACGTCACCACCGCGGGCGGAACCGTCAGCCGCGAGTCGAAGTCCGACGTATTCCAGTGCCGCGCCACGGTGTCGCGCAGCAACTTGGCGTACGCGCCGAATTGGGTTCCAAACGGCGAGTCGTTGCCGATCTGCAGGCCGCCTCCGCCTGGCATGTTGTACATCGGCGAGCTGATCGCCTGGCCGCCGGGAGTGTACAACTGGTTGGGCCGATCCTGCTGCTGCTCGCGCCATTTATTCGGCTGTGACGACGCTCTCTCAGCCGTCTTCTTGGTGGCATTCCGGCTCTTGATGGGAATGGCGTCCCGGTCCGGAGGTTTCACTTTTTCCGCCGCCTTTTTCTTGGCCGGTGGCTCCGGAACGTGGGACTGCGTATCGTTAGCCACGGGATTAACCGGCCCCTCTTTAGAAGGCAGCTTGATGGATGCCACCGGGGTTACGGCCACGGATCCGATGCCACCGCCATGCGGATCGCCCATGAGCTCGGTCGGCCGGTTCCCGATCCAGGTGTACGAGAGGATTGCCGCGGCCACCGAGACGTGCAGGAATACCGAACCCCAGAACGGTCTTCCCAGGCGTTCCGGCTGATCCAGGATGTCCGCGTGCGAAGCCATTACTTCCCGCCTTTGACCGGTGCATCCTGGGGTTGCGTCACCATGTAGACCTTGAATCCGCCCGCGCCCAACTCGGCGGTCACCTGCGCGATCACATCCCAGATGGTGGCCCGATCGGCCATCACGTAAACGCCTTTGGTGTTCTTCCCGAAGCGCTGCTGGATCGTGGCCTTGAGGTCGTTGATGTTGACCACCTGCCCGTTCAGGTAATAGGTGCCGTCCTTGGGGATGCTCACCACCGGCATCTCCTGCGGGGTGTCCTTTACCAGGATGGTTTTGGGAACATCCACATCAAGGCCGAATTCCATGACGTGGGCCGTGAGCATGAATATAATGAGCAGCACCAGCACCACATCCACGAAGGGCGTGACATTGATCTCCGAGATGCTCCCCCCGCCGCGCTGCCGCCGCGATCCCCAGCCACCGCCGTTATTCCCACCGCCGTTATTCATGGAGAAGGCCATCGCTATTCTCCGAAACTTCGTTCCGCCATATTCAGGAATTCCAGGGCGAAGTCGTCCATGCGCGCGCCCATCTCCCGAATCTTATGGCTGAAATGGTTGAAAAAGATGGCGGCGGGGATGGCGGCACCCAGGCCAACCGCCGTGGCGACCAGTGCATCCGCGATCCCCGGCCCCACACTCTTCAGGCTGGTGCTGCCCTGGTTGCCCAGCCCCACAAATGCGTTGATAATGCCAATCACCGTGCCGAACAGCCCGATAAAGGGACTGACCGAGGCAGTGGTGGCCAGCCAGTTCATATTGCGCTCCAGCTTGGCCAGTTCTTCGCTGATGCCGAGTTGGATGGAGCGCTCCAGAGCCACCCGATTATTCACGCTGCCCCGCGCCTTCACCTGCCGCTCGATCTCCTCATACCCGAAATCGAAAACCGCCACCAGCGGCGATGGGCGGAATTGTTCGCTGGCCACCATGACCGCCTCGAACCCGCTGGCCTTGCGGAATGCCCGCAGAAAGCGGGAGTTGGCCTTGCGCGCCCCGCGGAACGCCTGCCACTTGGAAAGGATGATGGTCCAGGACAACAACGAAAAGCAGGCGAGGACGCCCAGCACAACGATTGTCAGCGCGTTGCGCGAGACCATTTCCCAAATATCTATTTGAAGAAGGAAGGCAGCGGGAGCTTCGAAACTCAACTCGTCTCCTAATCTCAAATCTATCACATAGACGCCCCACTAGACCGGAAAGACGGGGCGGTAATTGGTGTGGTTTCAGCCGGTTTGGCAAGGGCCCGGCAGTGCGCCGGCCGCTTGTTGGGGGGAATCCCCTGAAGTGGATCGAAAACAAAAGACTTAGGTATTGTTTTGGCATCATCGCCCAAAACTCGAGGGCGGCTCAATCGAATCTTGGAGTGCTAGTCCCAGCTCAAAACCACCTTGCCCGAATTCCCCGAAACCATGGCCTCGAAGCCCTTCTGGAATTCGCTGTAGGGGAACCGGTGGGTGATCACCGGGCTGATGTCCAGGCCGGATTCGAGCATTACGGTCATCTTGTACCAGGTTTCGTACATCTCGCGGCCGTAGATGCCTTTGATCGTGAGCATGTTGAAGATCACGGTCCGCCAGTCGATGGTCATCTCTTCGGATGGGAGCCCCAGCATTGCGATCTTGGCGCCGTGGCTCATGTTCGCGATCATGTCGCGGAAGGCCGAGGGATTGCCGGACATCTCCAGACCCACGTCGAAGCCCTCGGTCATGCCGAGGTCTTTCTGTACGTCCTGTAAGGACGTTTCGCGGACGTTCACAGCGCGGGTCACGCCCATCTTGCGCGCCAGTTCCAGCCGGTAAGGGTTCACGTCCGTAATCACCGTGAAGCGCGCCCCGGCGTGCGCCGCCACAGCCGCCGCCATGATGCCGATCGGGCCGGCTCCGGTCACCAGCACGTCTTCACCCAGCACTGGAAAAGAGAGGGCGGTGTGCACGGCATTGCCGAAGGGATCGAAAATTGCCGCGACGTCCAGCGCAATCGATTCGTGGTGATGCCACACGTTGGTCACGGGCAGCGCGATGTACTCCGCGAAGGCGCCCGGCCGGTCCACCCCCACGCCCATGGTGTGGGCGCACAGGTGGCGGCGGCCCGCCAGGCAGTTGCGGCAGCGGCCACACACTACATGGCCTTCCCCGCTCACAATCTCACCGGGGAAGAAGTCCGCCACATTGGAACCGATTTCCACAATCCGGCCGACGAATTCGTGGCCGATCGCCATGGGCACGGGAATCGTCTTTTGGGCCCAATCGTCCCACTTGTAGATGTGGACATCCGTGCCGCAGATCCCCGTCCGCAGCACCTGGATCAGCACGTCGTTGATCCCGATCTTGGGGACGTCCACGTCTTCCAGCCACAACCCCGGCTCGCGCCTGCTCTTCACCAGTGCTTTCACATCCAATACCATAGCAACTGGCCGGGTGGGAGGGTCAGAACGTTGCGTGGTCTGTCTTGCTTCCCCTCTCTCAACGCATTGGACGGGACGCTGGCTTTGCTGATGCAGTGGGCCGACCTGGAACTCCACCAACGTTTCCGTGGAATTGGCCGTCTTACCTTGCGGAGGATTCCCCCGATGAAAACCCTGCTGCCATTGTTGGCCTTGGCGGGTCTGTGCGGCGCCGCGGGCCTTAAGGTGGGCGGTCCCGCCCCGCCCATCGCTCTGAACCAGGTACTCCAAGCACCCGCCGGCACGAACGCCACTTGGCAGGGACTGAAGGGAACCGCCGTGGTCCTGGAGTTTTGGGCCACGTGGTGCGGCGGATGCCGTGACCAGATCCCCCACCTGAACCGGCTGGCCGAACAATACCAGGGCAAACCGGTGCGCTTCATCTCGGTTACCGACGAGGAACCGGGGATCGTCCAGCGCTTCTTGAAGGACTACTCCATGTCCGGTTGGATCGGCATCGATTCCGCCGGGCAGACGTTCCGTAATTATGAGATCAACGGCCGGCCCCAGACGGCCCTGGTGGACGCCGCCGGCATCCTTCGCGGGATGGGCAACCCCGCGGACCTGACCGGGGAAATCATGGAGAACTTCCTGGCGGGAAAACCCATCGTCTTCTCGAATGATGCGCCCACCACGTTCACTAAACTGCAGACTTTGCCCGACCCGCTCTTTCAGACCATGGTGCGCCCCGCGGCTCCCGTGGATGCCGTCGGGTATTCCTCCGGCGCGGTGAGTGGTAAGGCGGGCCAACGCTGGGAAACATGGGGTGTGCCTCTCCGCAGGTTGCTTTCCGACGCATACGGCATTCCAGAGCAGCGGATTGAGGCTCCGTCCTGGGCCAACCACGATGCCTACGATGTGGCGGTTGCGGCTCCCGGCCTGACGCCGGAGCGGCAAATTGAGCTTCTGCAGAGAGCTCTCCAGGACACCTTCCAGGTCAAAGCACATAAGGAGTCGCGGGACACTGCCGGGTACGTCCTCGAGCGGCGGCCGGGCGTGGATCCCAAGCTACGGCCAACGGCCTCCGGCACCGCCAGCCACTGGGGCAAGTTCGGGGACATCACCGCGGTCTCGGTGCCCGTTCTCGCCCTTGCCAGCGTTGCTGAGAGGGCGCTCGGCAAACCTGTGTTCGACGAGACCGCGCTGCAGGGCCGCTTCGACTATGAACTGAAGTGGGACGTAGCGAATCCCCAGGCGTTCCTTGAGGCGATCCGCGAGCAATTGGGCCTCAACCTGGTCGAAGCCCGGCGGCCCCTGGATTATCTGGTCGTCGATTCCGCCGTTCAGCCTCGACCGTGGTAATGGCAGTGGTAATGGTGGTGCTAATGGTGGGACAGGCGGTTCCGCCTGTCTCAAGCCCGCTGGACACCAAAGCATGCCCGATTCGGACGTGGTAAGGTTCGAGTCTGGGCAAGCTGGAGCATGCCCCACCTTGATGCGGATTCTCGAGCTCCCTGAAATCCAACGCGCCCTGGTCTATTCGGAGGTGATCGCGCGCATGCGCGACGCCCTCATCGCCAACTCCCGCGGCGAGTGCGACACGCCCATGCCCATGCACCTGGATATCCAGCCGGAGGGCGGCGAAGCCCACATCAAATCGAGCTACCGGCGCGGCGGCAAATATTTCGCGCTCAAGATCGCCAGCACGTTTCCCGGAAATGTGGCGCGCGATTTGCCGACCGGGAACGGCATGACGCTGCTTTGCTCGGCCGAGACCGGTGAACCGGTGGCCCTGCTCGCCGATGCCGGCCATCTCACCGACGTACGTACCGCCGCGGTCGCTGCCATGGTGGCGCGCGAATTCGAGCGGCAGGATGAGGTGATGGGCATTCTCGGGACCGGCGTCCAGGCGCGCCTGCAGGCCCAAATGCACGCCCAGGTTCTCGATCTTGTGCGGATCTGGATCTGGGGCAGGACTCCCCAACGCGTTGCCGAATGCCGGCGGGATTTGCAGTCCTTGCTCCCGCGGACCGACGTCTTCGTCGCCGATTCGCCCGCGGAGGTCGCCCGCCAAACCCGTCTCATCGTCACCTGTACCGCGTCACGGCAGCCGTTGCTCTCGGCCGCGGACGTACGGCCAGGGACACTGATCTCCGCCGTCGGGTCCGACTCTCCCGGTAAACAGGAACTGGATCCCGAGATCCTGCAACGGGCTGCGCTGGTCCTGGTGGATTCGCGGCATCAATGTGAGAAGCTGGGAGAGCTCCAGCATGCACCTGGCGAATGGGGGCGCGCCCTGGAGATCGGAGCATTTTGCGAATCCGGAGCTTCGCCCCACGACGGCGTCACCGTGTGCGACTTCACCGGCCTCGGCGTCGAGGACCTGTACATCGCGGAGTACTGCTACGAGAGGAGCGGCACTTGAAGATCGATCAATTCGAGATGGAACGGATGCAGTCGACGTGGGAGAACCTCGTCGAGATGGATATGAGCGAGAGCGGGGTTCGTCCCGTCACCCTGCGCGAGTTGGGCGAAATGGGCCTCGATCTCGACGCCATCCTCGACACGCCGTTGACCTATAGCCAGTCGAACGGCACCATCCCGCTCCGCGAGAACCTGGCCGCCCTCTACCTCGGCGCCACTCCCGGCCACATCGAAGTCACCAATGGCACTTCGGAAGCCAACTACCTGCTCGCCCTCACGCTCCTCCGTGACGGCGACGAAGTGGCTTTCGAAGTGCCCAACTACATGCAGTTCTGGGGCATGCCCAAAAGTCTCGGCGCCAAGGTGAACTGCTTCCACCTGCGCATCGACCAGGACTGGGAACCCGACTGGGACGAGTTCGATCGTGCCGTGAACCCCAGGACGCGCCTGGTTTACCTCTCGAATCCCAATAATCCCAGCGGCTCGGTGCTTTCGCACGACGCCATGCAGCGCATCGTCGCGCGCTGTGAAGCTGTTGGTGCCTACCTGCTGGCGGATGAAGTCTACCAGGGCGCCGAGATCCATTGCGCGCGCACACGCAGTTTCTGGGGCATGAGCGATCGCGTGATCGTCACCAGCGGGCTGTCCAAGGCCTACGGCATCCCGGGAGTGCGCATCGGCTGGATCGTCGGCCCTCCGGACGTGATTGCGGAGTGCTGGACCCAGCACGACTACATCACCATCTGTCCCAACAAGATTTCCGACGCCGTCGCGCGCGTTGCCGTCAAGGCCGAAAACCGCGAGAAGCTCTACGTGCGCACGCGATCCATCTTGCAGCACAACCTGCCGATCATGCAGGCGTGGGTGGACAGCTTCGGCGGATTCCTCACCTTCCGCGAACCGCGGGCCGGCGCCCTCTGCCTGATGCGCTACCGTTCCACAACGCCGAGCTACGAATTATGCGAGCGCATCCGTGTCAACCAGAGCGTCCTGATCGTCCCCGGCGTGCACCTGGGCCTGGAAGGCTTCCTCCGCATCTGGCTGGGCGGCAAGCCCGAGTTCCTCACCGAAGGCCTGCGCCGCATCGGACTGGAATTGGCAGGAGAAGCTTCCCTGCCCGCGTAGGGCCAATGCTTCGCCGCCGGCCTGTTCCCATGGACCCGGCCGCCCGCGAAATTGCATGAAAAAGTGGGGCAGACGCCCCCGTCTGCGCGCGACCCCCTGGTCGCGCTCTTCCTGGCCGCCCAGGTTTCTCGGCCCTGTCGCCTCCGCGGCTCCTGCGGTCACTTCAACCATTCCGAAGGTCTGATGCCGCTGCCTTCGATGATTGCCCTCATGGGTGGGACAGGCGCTCCCGCCTGTCTCAAGCCGGCCAAGCCGGCTGGGCAATCTAAAGCCTGCCCCCAGTTCGGACGCAGTTCCGAGCGGAAGAACGCGGCCCCGATGATAGGCAACAATGACCTGTTTCCCCGTAAGCGGATGCCGCCACTTCTGATGGCTCCCGGAAGCGCCGGCTCGCAGAAAGCCGTGACGGCGGAGAATTCTAATTACCTGGTCTGAAGTGAGCCTCGGCGTCCCGCGCTCACCCAACCGTCACCTCGGAAGAGCTTCGCATTTTCAGGCAAGTCGATCTCCCCTGGCGCGAGGTAGAGCTCTATAGCCTCTCGGATGTTCGCCCTGGCCTCCTCCTCGGTTTCGCCGGCGGAGGCGCCGCCGGGGAGTTCGGGGCACACGGCGGAGTAATCGCCGGTCTAGGAATCGCGTTCCAGAACGACCCTGAATGTCATACCCAAAGTATATTGCTGCGTGCCTGCAAATCGCAAAACAGCGAGGTCCACACGCTGACCTATCCAGGTAATCCGCCTCTATTAACGTGAGCGGCGTTTTTGCGGGAGGAATGAGTTCGAACGGAGAACGATTAGTTCCGTACACCTACGCGGCGGCGGTTTTCTTTGTTCGTTTGCCGCCTGAAACCGGAGTGCCAGCCAAAACAGTTTCCGTACAGCCGGTTCGGTACGAATCGACCGCCGTCATCCCCGGGATGCTAGCTACGCGGCCAGGAGAGCGGCGTTCGCCAGACCAGATTGTTGTGACCACGCCGCCATAGGGTCACGCTGCGGCGGTGTAGAGCGCCCGCCCGCAGTCAAGGGGCCGGTGGCGATCGTGACGTTGATCTTTCCGGCCGCAGACATCTTGAACGGCGTCGCGACGGCAGTGGGCACGACCAACGCGTTCGTCCCGAGCGACGCCTTGGCAGTGGCAGCCAGGATGCTCGCGGCTCCGGAACCGGCCACGGTTCCAATCGAAACCGTGGCCGATCCGGCCGCCGCGACAGCGGTAGTGGAGACCACGCTGCCCCCGAACACGACAGCGGTAGTGGAGACCACGCTGCCCCCGAACACGACAGCGTTCATCGGGATGGTGTCGCTCACTGTCGGCGTGCAGGAGGCGCCGCCATCGACGCTGAAGTCAAATTTGGCATACGCCACCTTGAGGCCGTGCGCCTGCCCGGAGAAGCCGGGCACGCCAAACAGACCCGCACAACGGCAACGCCGGTCGCGGCGGCCACCTCCACCGCCCCGATCAGCAGGTTGCTGCCGACCGTGGACGTCACCTTCTTCGCCGTGTCGTCCCAGTAGGCCAAGTCGCCCTGCGCAAAGGTGCTGGCGTCCTTGGCCAGGGTCGTAGACGCCCTCGACTTCGCACTCGACGTTGTTACCCGAGAGCGTATCGTTGGCGGCCACACCGAAGACGTTGCCCACTTTGAAGCCTCCCCCGGAGAGGACGTCGTAGGGCGCCGCAAGGGTGAGATTATCACCGCTCTTTACGAAATTCGTCACGATCCTTTTCTCCTTTTTTGTTTCCCGGAATGGTCACCCGCCCTACGCCGCAGTGTTCTTCTGCAGGCCGCGGAAGTCGATCGCCGCGGCAGCAAAATCCAAGCGAGCCTTGATCTCGACGCCGTCGACCTCGAAGCCTTGCCGGGTTTCGATGTAAACACCCTGCTGCCCCTCGAGGTAGCAGTACTCGATCGTGTCAATTGCGCTCGGGTCCGCCGCTGTGTACCAGTTGGTGTCGCCGACGCTCGCCACTGCATCGGGGCGGGGCTCCACGATCGGCACCATGGCGCGCACGAATGCCGGCACATCGACGGAAGATGCCGTGGCCGCCAGGTTGATGGGATTCGTGATCTGGACGGCGATGCCTTCGAGTGCCGCCGGGATGATCAGGTACTTGGGAATCAGGTTCAGGATCGTGCCCTTGGGCGCGGTCTGCTTGCGCATCGCCTTGCGCGCCGCGGTGATGTTGGCCACCGCCGCGAGGCCATTGGGCTGTCAGGTTCTTGTGCGTCGCGTGGAACAGAGGCAGGCCATTGGCCATGTTCGCGTTCGCCGTGATCACAGCCCACACGGTGTCGCTCTCCAGCGTTGCGGCCGCGATGCCCAGCCCGGCAGGAATCCGAGTCAGCGCCTGGAGGCAGTCGTTGAGGACCACCTTTCTGGTGATCGGTACGATTCCGCCCCAGGTCGTGAGCGCGTAGGATTCCTCGGAGTCGCCCAGATATATGGGCCGGTCGCGATCGCGCGAATAGTGCTCGCGCGCAACCGCTCCGCCTTTACCGCCTCGTCG
This sequence comes from Terriglobia bacterium, assembly GCA_020073365.1. Taxonomy (GTDB): domain Bacteria; phylum Acidobacteriota; class Terriglobia; order Bryobacterales; family Bryobacteraceae; genus JAIQFL01. Next base: position 32,688 of record JAIQFL010000064.1, read on the forward strand.
CGCGCGGCGGCGAGGGCAACTTCGTTCTGACGGGCCTCAACGCCCGGGTCCTGCGTGGTCGTTTCCATGTCAGGTCAGGCGCCGGCTGGCGGAACGGCGGTTGCCTTCCCGGGGGGGCGCCCAGAATCGCGCGCAGTTCGTCGAGCCGGATGGCATCGCCGACATCGTAAAGGAACAGGGTTAACAGAGAGCCCGAGATGGTGCTCCGCATCATGCCGCTTCGATTATAGAATGGGCGATCAGGGCTCCAGCGCGCGCATTACCTTGTCTTTGATCTCGGCTTCGGTTTCGTCGCCCACCAGTTCGGTCTGGCAAAAAAACCCGTCGGGACCGGTGATCCGGACGCAAAATCCGCCGCCGGCGCGCGCCGGGACCACCCAAGCCTCATGCACGCCGGGCAGCCGTCTGCCCGCGGTCTCCACCGCCTGTTCGACGTCCCACCGACGGCTGTCCGGCAGGCCCTCCCGAGCAACAACGTCAATCGGCATGGCTATCGAGCGTACCACTTGGCATTCCGGGAAGCAATCGGTCGGGATTGCCTGATGCCGGTCGGGATTGCCTGACCGCTTGTCCGGATCGCCCCTGTCATTGCCCCAGCAGTTCGTTCACCAGCCCTGGCGCGTTGTAGAGCTTGCGCAGAGCCTCGGTCATGGCCGCGGTGTGCACGGCTACCGCCCGGTTGGTTTCGCCGCCGTAAACGTAATCGCCCACCAGCGATTCGATATTGCCGTCGAAGATCAGGCCTACGATTTCGGCATTGCGATTGATCACCGGCGAGCCCGAATTCCCGCCGATGATGTCATTGGTGGTGACGAAATCGAGTGGCGTCGAAAGGTCCAGCTTGTCGCGGCCTTCCAGGTAGCGTGACGGCAGATAGAACGGCCCATCGAAGTCGAAGCTACGCGCCCGGTCATACAGGCCGTAAAACGTGGTCTTGTAGGGAGCTTTGGTGCCGTTCATCGCATAGCCTTGCACCCGGCCATAGGAGAGCCGCAGGGTAAACGTCGCATCTGGATAAGTGGTCTTGCCGTAGACCGCGAAGCGCGCTTTGCCAAGTTGCTCGCCGGCGCGCTGCTCCACGCTCTGCACGTTATCCTCGAACCACTTCGACAGCTCGCGGCGCATAGGATCGAGCTGGCGCGCCAGCACGATCATCGGATCGTCGGACGCGGCGACGGCCGCCTCTCCCCCAGCCACCAGGTTTCTGCGAACCACGGGATCCGCCAGCCTGGTGCCGTTCACCAGCGCGGTGGCCGCTTCCTTCGGAGTGCGCCCGTTGAGTGCCATTTTCAAGAATGGATCGTTGGGACCAAGCTCGGCTAGGGATTGCTCCAGGGAGCCGGTGAGGCGCGCCACGTCCATCGCCGGATAGATCGGCGCGGGCGAAAACATACGGAATTTCAGCGAGTCCACCTGTGCATCGTGATAGCCCGGCAGCCGTTCGGCATCCGGCCTCCCGATCTCGGCCACCAACTGCACGATGCTGCTCGCCAGCGTGGCAAACTGCGAGTCCAGACCCCGGTACAGCCGCTCCTTGGTCCGTGCGCCTGCCCGTTTTTCCGAATCGGCGATGGCCGCCCATGCGCCGGCGTATGCCGCCGCCAATTCCGGGCTGGCCATCACCTTGGCCCGGAATTCTCCTTCGTCCTTCCGCTTGACCGCCATGACGCTCGCATCCAGCAATCCCTTATAGCGGCCCTCGTTCCCCTTCAGGCTGTTCGCCAGGCTGAAAATCGCCGAGGCCGCCTGGCGAGCCTGTTCGGCGCCCAACGCGGAGTACCGCTCCAGCACGGCAATGCGATGCTTGAGACCCTTGATTGTGCTCGGTTGGCCCATATCCCGCAGCGCCTCCAACTGCGCCATGGTGTTCATCCGGTGGGTGGTGCCCGGGTGTCCGCTCACGAACACCAGCTCATCGTTCGCCGCGCCACGCGGATTCCAACGCAGATAGTCTTTGGTATCGACAGGCTTGCCATTCTCGTATACGCGGAACAGCGCCATGTCGAGGTCGTAACGCGGATACGTGAAGTTGTCGGGGTCGCCGCCGAAGAACGCGATCTGCTGCTCGGGGGCAAAAACCAGCCGTACATCGGTGTACTTCTTGTACCGGTAGAGCCAATATTCTCCGCCGTGATAAAGAGCCACCACGTCGGAACGGAGTCCGGTCTTCTGCAGGCTCTCCCGTTCGATCTCCGCGATCGCGGCCCGCCGTGACGCAAACTCGGCCTCGGGCGTCTTGGCCTGCTTTACAGCCGCGACCACGCGGCCAGTGACGTTTTCCATAGAAACGAGCACATTGACTTCCATGTCCGGCGACTTCATTTCCTGCTCGGGCGCCGCCGCGTAGAAGCCGTTGGTGATGTAGTCGTGCTCGGCAGTTGAATTCTTCTGCAATTGGCCGCGCGCTACGTGATGATTGGTCAGCAACAGCCCGTGTGCGCTGACGAACGAACCGGACCCGCCATCATTCATGCGCACGCACGAGAGACGGACATGATCGAGCCACTCCGCGGTGGGAGTGAATTGATACTTCTCCTGCAACTGCTTGATGGGCGGATTGTCGAAGGTCCACATACCCTCGTCGGCGCGCACGGGAAAGCAAACCATGAGCGCGCCGAAAGACATGACAGCCGCGGCGGACCGCAATGACTTGGACACCAGCATCGATAGGCCTCCACAAACTTCGGTTAATTCTGATTTTCAGAGCCGAAACTATATAGTAGCGCCAGAATCGGTCATCCGGCCACCCGCAAACCGTCGAAACCGCGGGAAGTGCGAAACCGCGGCGTCCGGTCGATTTTTACAACCTATTTACACGTTGCCCACGATCTCTAAAGGCGCGTGCCCGTAGCATTGACTTAGGAAAAGGAGAACGCATGGAGCGGATTCGAGAGATTAATGGTCAACTCCTGATGTATCGCGACACGCATTTGACGGTCGATTTCCATAAGCAGGTCGCCACGTTGGATTCCAAGCCGATGTCGCTGACCCGGAAAGAGTACGACCTGCTGGCATTGCTGGTCGGATGCGCGGGCATGATTGTACCACGCGAGGAACAACTCATGCGTGTGTGGGGCTATAGCACCCAGATCCGCACTCGCACCCTCGACGTGCACATTCGCCACTTGCGCCAGAAGCTTGGCGATTATGCAGGACACTACATCGAGACGATCTTCGGCGTCGGCCATCGATTCCAGCCGTACGACGCGGCCCGCTATACGCAGCCCCACACGGATACACAGGAACTCGCCCTGAGCGCCTGAGCAAGCCCTGCACAAAATGACTGGATTCGCCAGGTGGGACAGGCCGTTTGGCCTGTCTGCGGCATCAACGCCGCTGCACACCCGAGGTGTCCAGTTACTTCGCTGCCGGCTTGGGAGGCAAGAGCGCCTCCAGTTGGCCGACGATAGCCAGGAGTTCGCTGCGTCTGGGGTCCTCGTACAACCCGGCAGCGGTTCTGCAATCGTCGAGGGTGGTCTCGAGCTTCCAGGCGCCGTAACCATCCATGGCCACCTGGTCGGCCAGTTCCTGCGCTTTGTCGACGTCTCCCGCGTCGAAGGCGGCGCCGAGTAGGGTGGGATTCAGCCATTCGTCATCCGTCTTACGAAGGCGGGCGCGCTCGCAGGCGATGACGGTGACCGCGGCAGAGATGCGAGCCTTGTCGTCGTCGCCTTTGCGCTTTCGCGTGCGGTAGAGCCGCGCGAGGTTGGAAGAGGGGTAGTAATCGTTGAGGTCGAGTTTCATGCCGGTCTCGTATTCGGCGATGGCCCGGTCCAGATCCGCAGGATTGTGAGTCGTGTTCCACTTCTTCTTGTAACGGCCGCCGAGGAGGCCGCGGCGCTCGGAGGTGTCGCCGCTCGACGAGATGAGCTCGCGCAACGCCCCGATGGCCGTGTCGTGATCGCCGGATTTCGAAAGGGCCAGGGCACGCTGTTCCTTGACCAGGGGTGAATTGCGGAGGTCACCGGGCAAGGTGTCGATGAACTCGAGGGTCGTGGTCCAATCGGTCGAGTCGCGAAGTGTGTAGAGAAGCTCGATGGCCACAGCTTTCTGGACGGGGCCGCCGGTATAGTAGCGTGCACGCAGATCCAGCGCGCGGGTGCGGCGATCCTGTCCCGTGGCAGTGCGGGCCGCGATGATTTCCGCCTGAAACCGGGAGAGTTCTTCCACGCTTTTCTTGAACGAGGTGGCACGTACGGGGTCGAATTCAGGGTACTTGGGGAAGACCTGGTAGAAAGGCGAGTCGCCCGCGCTCATCACAGGGATCGCCGCCGCCACGATTCTCTTGATTTCCGCGGCGACATCGTCGGAGATCGATTCGGTGGGCAGCGGGTAACGGATCCGGCGCATCTGGTCGATATCGAACAGAGGCTTCGACCAGGTGGCGGCCGTCATGATGCAACCCTGCTTTTGAGCGGCGTGGCGGATGCCGACTTCGTAGTAGACGTTGCCGTTGGGAATGGAGACGTCGGCGAGCACCAGGTCGGAGATGGCCAGGCGTTCGATCATTTCCGTGATAATGAGGGCACCGATATCCTCGTTGGCTCGCACCGGTTCGTAGCCCGCTTGGTCGATCGCGGGACGAAGAGCGGCTTCCCAGAGCCGGTCGAAGTTGACCTTGTCGGGGGCTCCGCTGCCTTGGGAAGCGGAAGTGGGTTTGGTGCTGTAAGGCATGATCATGAAGCAGATGGGGCGCGGCATGGTAAAGAAGAGTCTATCGAAGAATTGAGCGTCGTAAGCGTAGCGTTCCTGTAGTACGATACGGACAGGAGCCGCTTCTGACCAAGGTAGACCTCAAAGAAACCGCCGAGTCCTCAAGCACCGTTCCTTCCTGGCTCATCGCCGTCCGTGCCGCCGAATCCAAGAAAGCCACCGATATCAAGGTACTGGACCTCACGGGCATCACCTCGTTCGCCGACTTTTTTGTGATTTGCACCGGAGCCAACACCCGTCAGGTGCAGGCCATCAGCGATGAAGTCCACCTCCAGTTGAAACATCAGGCAGGAGAATTGCCGATCAGCGTGGAAGGGTACAATCAGGCCGAATGGGTGCTGGCCGACTACGGCGATCTGCTGGTCCACATTTTCTCGCCGAAGGCGCATGAATATTACAGCCTGGAACGGCTCTGGCGGAGCGCCAAAACGGTGGGGATCCCCGCCGCGTGAAGATCTTCCTTTATTTCATCGGCAAACCGAAAGACCCTCACGCCAGCGCGCTGGCCGAGGATTATCTGGGGCGCGCCAGCCGCTATGTGCCGGCCGAGATGCGGGAAATCCGGCCGGAGCGGATCGATCTCTGGGACCGGCATCCCAGCGCGCGCAAAATCCTTCTCGACCCCGCGGGCAAGCCGATGGATTCCGCGGCCTTCGCCCGGCTGGTCTCCAAGTCCGAAATGGGCGGCCGCGACATAGTGTTCCTCGTCGGCGGCCATGACGGCCTTCCCGCGGGCTGGGCGGCGCGCGCCGACCTCCTGATTTCCCTTTCGCTCATGACTTTTCCTCACGAACTGGCACGCGCCGTGCTCGCGGAGCAGATCTACCGGGCGTTGGCAACCTTGCGGGGCCATCCCTACCCGCGTTAACGTAGACTTGAATGTCTTGGTTTAAGCGGGACAAACCAACCGACGAAAAACTTCCCACGGTGGAATCCGGTGACCGCCACGTAAAAACCGAAGGCCTGTGGCAGAAGTGTGAAGGTTGCCGGCAGATCATCTGGAAGAAAGAACTGGAGGCCAACTGGAACGTCTGCCCCAAATGCGGAGTGCATAGCCGCATCGACGCCGTCACGCGCCTCAAGCTGCTCCTGGACGGCGAGTATGAAGAGTTCGAATCCAAACTGACTTCCTCCGACCCGTTGGGCTTCGTCGACAGCAAACCCTATCGCCTGCGGCTCCTGGCCATGCAGCAGGCCACCAACCTGAGCGATGCCATGATTTCCGCCGCCGGCACCCTGGACGGCCGGCCGGTCCAGATGTGCTCCATGGATCCGCGTTTCATTGGCGGCAGCATGGGCTCCGTGGTGGGGGAGAAGATCGCGCGGGCAGTGGAGCGCGCCATCGAACGCCACACTCCGCTGGTGATCGTCTCCGCTTCCGGCGGCGCGCGCATGCAGGAGGGCGCTGTCAGCCTGATGCAGATGGCCAAGATTTCCGCCGCCCTGATGCGGATGGATGAGGCGCGCCTTCCTTTTATCAGCGTGCTCACCGACCCCACTACCGGCGGTGTGACCGCCAGCTATGCGATGCTGGGCGATTTGAACATCGCCGAACCCGGCGCGCTGATCGGCTTCGCCGGCCCCCGCGTCATCGAGCAGACTATTCGCCAGAAGCTGCCCGAGGGCTTTCAACGCAGCGAGTTCCTGCTGAAGCATGGCATGCTGGACGCCGTGGTTTCGCGCCTGGAATTGAAAGCCTACATTTCCACGGCGCTCAAGTTCTTTGTGGGGTGACTCAACCGGACCTGGAGTACTTGAATACTGGACGGTGACGGGAACGAGTCAAATGCTATCTCACCGCCGAGACGCCGAGACGCCGAGGAGAACAACAAAATCTCGGCGAACTCTGCCGTCTCTGCGCCCGAACCCGAACCCTGGTTCGGATCCTCGCGTGACGCTGGATTGTACTTCCCCTTGGGCAGCAGAGGAGGCCGAGAGCGCCGAGAAGGCCAAAGCGGTCTTTTCTCCGCGTCTCGGCGTCTCGGCGGTGAAGTGTTTTTACCGGTTCGAGGCAGGGCCTCGCTCGTGAACTATCCCGACTCCGTACACTTCCTTTACGCCCTTGGCAACGAAATCAAGACCGCCAAGTTAGGTCTGGACCGCATACGCGGGGTCCTCGACGCGCTAGGCCGCCCGCAGGACAAGCTCCGCATTGTGCATGTTGCCGGCACCAACGGCAAGGGCTCCACGTGCGCCATGATCGAATCCGCACTGCGGCGGGCACCAGGCCCGGAGGGTGCTTCGCCCCAGCGGCGGACGGGCTTGTTCACATCGCCGCACCTCGCCCAACCCACCGAGCGCATCCGCATCGATGGCCAGCCCCTTCCCACGGCGCAGTTTACCGATGCCTTCAACCGGGTTCATGCTGCTGTGGAAGGGCTGCTGGCCGCTGGCGCCATCGACTTCCACACCACTTACTTCGAAACCGTCACCGCCATGGCGCTGCTGGTCTTCGCCGAGGAGAACACGGACATGGTCGTGCTGGAAGTCGGCCTGGGAGGCCGCCTCGACGCTACCAATGTGGCCGATCCCGAGCTTTGCGTCATCACGCCGGTGGATTTCGACCACGAAGCCTTCCTCGGCAAGAGCCTGGAATCCATTGCCGCGGAGAAGGCCGGGATTCTGAAGGCCGGAGTCCCCGCGGTCTTCTCCCGGCAGCGGCCCGAGGCGGAACAGGTGCTCAACCTGCGGGCTGCCGAGCTTTCGATTCCGGTGGCCCGCACGGCCGGCTGGACCGTCACCGATCTGGAACTGGACGCCCGCGGCAGCCGCTTCCGGCTCTCGGGCGAGCGCGACCTGCGCATCGCGTGCCCCCTCGCCGGCGAGCACCAGGTGGAGAACGCCTCCACCGCCGCCGTAGCCCTGACGCGGCTGGGAGTGTCCGATTCGGCGATCGAGACCGGCATCGCGCAAACCCGTTGGCCCGGACGCCTGGAGCGCATTTCGGAGCGACCCGAGATCATTCTGGATGGCGCCCACAACCCCGCCGGCGCCCGCGCGCTGGCCGCCTACATCGAACGGTTCTACTCCCATCGGCGCGTGCGCCTGATCTACGGCGCCATGCGCGACAAGGCCGTCGCCGAGATCAGTGGCATCCTGTTCCCCAGGGCGCGGCAGGTGATCGTCACCGCCCCGCGCCAGGCACGCGCGTTATCGCCCGAGGCCATGCGGGAGATTGCCGACCATCCCGACTTGCGCATCACGCCCACGCTCGAAGGCGCGCTGGAACTGGTCCGGGACGCCTCGGAGAACGACGTCATCTTCATTACCGGATCGCTTTTTCTGGTGGCCGAAGCCCGCGCCTGCTACCTGAGGTGGGGCATGCTTTAGCTTGCCCAGTCAGGTTTCATAGGTGCTAACGTTAGGCCTTCGCGGCGGGAGCGAGTCCCGGCCGAGCTGCAGGTAGCACCCGAGCGCTGTATCCCGAGACTCTACGTGATTGCAGGTGGGAAGGGCCATCGTCGACAAGATCGACTTCGGCCAGAATCGAGGACTCGACTTCCCCGAACGGGACTTGCGGGGCCCTTGCTGCGTCTCAACGGGTAGGGTGTTCCCGACCATGTGGCTTGCTTCGGAGTGATGGAGGACGGACCTCCCGGCCCAGGTGAGGTCATGGCGCCCGAGGACACAGTACGGCCGCCAGACAGATTATTCGCCAGGTGCCAAGATATCAGGTCCGTCGTTGACTCGGGGCTGAGCGCTTCCTGACGGATTGAGCCGTGCGTACGACGGTCCGAGGCTTCCCCGCTTTGCCTTCGGGCCGCTCCGCTTGCGCGATGGCGGCTCTTACCAACTCCCGAACACCGGGAGCGTCCAGATCCGTCGCCTGCGCGATCCGGACGTGCCGAATCCATTTG